>JAAZCX010000023.1 GCA_012513065.1 Clostridiaceae bacterium
GCATATTCTATTGTACTTTCTTGTACGCTTGTTTGAGTTGATTCTTGTTTATTTTCATTATCGATAGATGCAAAATTTAAGTATCCTGCTGAAACTAACATTAATGCAATAACTAAAACAATGACTTGATTTCTCTTTAATACTTTCATAAATTATAAATACCTCCTTAATTTATCATTTCAAAAACTTGTATCTTATGTGTTGCAAGTCCAGTAGCCGCTTCTACAGCTTGCACTATATTGGTTTTAACCTCTATATCATTAGCTCCAACAGCTGTTACTATTGCTCCTTCTATTTTTGGTTTTATTATGCTTTGTGTAACAGGAACTTTTTCTCCATTTATTTCTTGATAGACAACTTCTTTTTTCGTTGAAGTTTGGGTTATCTTTCTATTTCCTCCTCCGTGTATCTTTTTCTTCAGTATCATTTTTTGTATTATCTTCGTTGTACATTGCAAGTATTTGATTACTTTCAGAATATGTAATTAGTACTTCAACATTTCCTACTCCATCTATTTTCTTTAAAATATTTTTTAATTTTTCTTCCAATTCATTATTAGATTCATTATTATTACCACTAGTATCTGTTATTTTATTTGTATCTGTTTTTGCCAAAATTTTATCTGTATCTGTTAATACTTTTTCGTTATTTTTATTATCTTTATTCCATATAGTATTAATCATAATAATTGTAATAATTAAAATAACAATAAATATAACTAAATTTTCAATCTTTTTTTTATTATCTTCTCCATCTTTTATTTTCAATATATCTTTTATCTTCTGTATTTTTTCTTTTATCATAAATTTTATTTCCTTTCTTCTAATTAATAAATATTAACTTTGTTTTCATTTATTTCATAAACAGATGTTATATAATTTAATATTTCTTTTTTTTCATTGTTTGATAATGAATTATTTTTATTTGTGACTTTTTCACTTTTTTCTTCTGTATCTTCTGTTTTTTTTGTTTGCTCTATAATATTATTTGAAATATTAATATCTTCAATTTTTATTTCATTAATTGAATCTATTATTTCTTTAGTATTATTATTATCATTATCTTTCTTAATATCTTTTTTATCTAAATATATTATCAATTCTTCTACTATATAATCTTCACTATCTTCTAATTTTATTTTTATATTCTCTACTACATATCCTCTTTCTTCTATTTTAGCTTTCATATCTTTTTTTAAATTATTAATATATATATTTTTAATATTAGTTTTATTAACATTTTCTATATCTATATTTTTTGAATCAACTTCATATGTTTCAAATTGTTTTGTATACTTTTCTATATTTATTATTGATGATATTTCAAAATTATTTTGTGTGAGTTTGTTTATTATAGGAGTAATAATATTAAAAACAACATATACTCCTAATACTATTTTTACATATTTTTTGTTATTTCCTTCTGGTAATATCATTTCTACAATAGTAGCTATTACAACTGAGATAATTATTCCTTGTAACCAACTATTTAAAAACTCCATTTTTTCTCCTATCTATACATTAAACTACTATTTGATATTTTCATAACCAAAGTAGTTCCAATAATAAGCATAACTGATAAACTACATAATATTGCAAGAAGTATTTTAAAAGTATCTCCCATTTGTTGTAATAATTTTACTATTTTACTATCAGCAATTGGTTCACAAATTGCAGCTCCTATATAATAAATAGCCATCAATAATAAGAGTTTTATAATTGGTTTTATACATATTCCTATTATTACAATTACACCTACTATTCCTACTGCATTTTTCAAGATAGAAGTACAACCTATTACTGTATCTACTGCATCCCCTAATATTTTCCCAACTACAGGTATAAAACTAGATACTGCTACTTTAGCAGTTTTTGCTGTTACTCCATCAACACTACTACTTAAACTACCCTCTATTGATAATACACTAACAAATATAGTAAGAATAACCGCTAATATCCATACACTTCCCGATTTTAAGAATTTAGATAGTTTATCTAACTGCACTCTATCTGAAATTTTTGAAACTATTCCTAATGTTGTTGATGCTAATACAATTGGTATTATAATATTTAAAATAAAATTACCTATAAAAGTAATTAAAAATAGTAAAATTGGTTGTATTAAATTAGCAGAAACTACGTTTCCAGTTGTTAATACTAATGTAATTAAAATTGGAATTAAAGTGTTTGAAAAAGAAACTAAATTAATGACCGAATCTTTTACCATTGTAATGATCTCTGCAAAATTACTTATTATTAATGTTACAATCAATATATACTGTATATAATAACTTATCTGTCCTATTGATTTATTTTCTAATCCCTCACTAATACTCTTTAATATACTATGAATAATTATAACTATCATAATACTAGCTATTGTTCTAATTGAAACCATTGTTTCTTTTCCAAATAGACCTAATATATTTTTTACTAATGATTGATTATCTATATTTCCTGAAATAGCTGTATTTAATAATCCTTCGATATCTGTGTCTTTAAATACTTCTTTTGTATATTTTTCTGCTTCATTTATAAATTTTCCTATATCTACACTTTCTTTTTGCGATGAAATTATATCTGTTTTATCAGTATCAGTAGAAAATGAATTTGAAGGATATGTTAATAAAATTATTATTAAAAATAGAATTATAGATATTTTTTTCATTGTTTCTCCTATTTATCTTTAGTAAATTATATTATTTTTATAAGAGTTTCTAATAATCCTGCTAAAATAGGAATAGACATAGAAACCATTATTACTTTTCCTCCCATATCTATTTTATTAGCAATAGCACTTTCTCCTGAATCTTTACATGTACTAACAGAAAATTCTGTAAGTATTGCAATTCCTGTAATTTTAATTAGTAAAGAAATAAATTCTTGGTGTATGGATATTTTATTTGATAAATTATTTATTAATTCAATAATATTAGATATTTTAGAAAATACTAATATTAGAATTAATGCCCCTGTAATTAATGATATGTATATCGAAAATTCTGGTTTATATTGTCTTAATATTATTATTAAAATCAATCCAATAAGTCCAATACCGTATTATCTTTATGATATCCATAAATTCCTCCAGTTTTTATAAATTAAAAATTGTTCGTACAGTATCAAATAAAGTACTTATTTCTTTTATTACCATTGTAAGAACTATGATCAATCCGGCAAGTGTTGTCATCATAGCTTGATCCTCTCTTCCTGCTCTTACTAATACTTGATGTAATACAGCTACTAAGATTCCTATTGCAGCTATTTTAAACAATAAATCAATATCCATGTTTTGTTTTCTCTCTTTCTTTTGTTTTATATAAGTACAATAACCATAGCTAGTCCTATTGTTACTCCTAAGGTTTTATACATTTTTTCATTTTTCTTTTTTTCCTGTTCCGCTTTTTCGATTTGAATATTTAAAAAATTATCTACTAATTCTATTTCTTTTATTTGTCCTTCTAAATCTACTACTCCTAATAGATTGCTTAAACTTTTTATTATTTCTTTATCTTCTTTATTTATATTTGTATAGCTATTTTCTACCGCTTCTTTCCAGGCTATTCCAGCAGTATTCTTGTCCATATTTTCAGAAGCTTTTTGAAATATTTTTCCAATATTTGATTGTATTTTTTCACTTATTTGTAAAAATATATTAGGTATTGGTTCATATGTAAATTTTATTTGTGTAGAAAAAATAGTAAGAGCATTTTTCAATTCTTTTAACTCTACTACTCTATTTGTATATTTTTTTGAAATTACTATTCCAATATATGTACTACTTATAAAAATAAGTGATAATATAAAAAACTTTAATATTATCATATAAACATTCTATCCTTTTCTTTTCTTTTATTTCGTTTTATTTTATTATTTATTTTTAAACAATATTATTATATTATATGCAGCTTGTCTTACATTTAGAACAATATTAATTTTGATCATACAAAATATATTGTTTCTCTATTTTATTTAACATATATACTTTTTCTATTTCTCCTTTTTCTTTTTTATCACTTAAAAATATTATTCTTTCAAATATACAATTTTTTGCTAATTCACAAATTGTTGGATTTAATTTTATATCTTCAATAGATGCTCCATGTGCTGTAAATATACCTTTAATTCCTGAACAACTTGCATATGTAATTGATTCTATTTCTTTTGGATTTCCAATTTCGTCTGCAACTATTACTTGAGGTGACATAGATCTAATTAACATACTCATTCCTATTGCTTTATTTACATTATCTATAACATCTGTACGAATTCCTATATCATTTTGTGGTATTCCTCTATACATTGCCGCTATTTCTCCTCTTTCATCAACTACTCCAATATTTATTCCATGAAAGTGTATTTGTTCTATCCCATTACTTAGCTTTCTTATTAAATCTCTTAATATTGTAGTTTTTCCAACTCCCGGAGGTGATACAATTAATGTATTATATATACTATTTTCTTGTTCATTTATTACATATTTTATGATTTTATTACTACACCCTATTACTTGTTTTGCAATACGAAAATTCAAACTAGAAATATAATTAATATTTGTTATTTTTCCATCTTTTATAATTGCATTTCCAGTTATTCCTACTCTATGTCCTCCTTGCATTGTTATATATCCATTACATATTTGATTTTGATAACTATAAATTGAATTATCACATATATGTTGCAATATTTCTAATATTTCTTCAGATTTTACAATATAATCTATTTTATTTTCCAATAGACCTATTTTTAATAAAATAGGTCTATTTATACGTATTCTTATTTCTTCTAACAAATTTATATTTATGTTTTCTGATATTATATAGTCTTCTATTTTTTTAGAAACTTTAATAGGAAAACATCTTAATATATTATTAATACAGATCATTTTATTTCTCCATTTCTGTTTATTGTTTTTTACGCAACAAAAAAGACATATATATTATTTATATATATGTCTTTTCTATTTATTTTAGAACTTATTATAATTTATTCTTCCCAGTTATGGTAAATTTCTGACACATCATCTAATTCATCTAACATATCTATTAATCTTTCCATTCTAGCTGTTCCTGCTTCATCTAATGCTACATATGTAGATGGTACCATTTGTACTCCAGCTTCTAAGAATTCTAATCCTTGTTCTTCTAATTTTTCTCTAACTTCTGAAAATGTTTCTGGTGCTGTTGTTATTTCATATACTTCTTCTTCTGATGAGAAATCTTCTGCTTTTGCATCTATTGCAAGTAACATTAATGTATCTTCATCAATTGGACAATTAGATTTGTCTATTACTATAACACCTTTTTTTGTAAATAAATATGATACACATCCATTTGTTCCTAAGTTTCCACCACATTTTGTAAAAGCATGTCTTACATCTGCTGCTGTTCTGTTCTTGTTATCTGTTGCAGCTTCAACAATTACTGCTATTCCATTAGGTCCATATCCTTCATATACTACTTCTTCATAACTTTCACTATTTCCTGCTCCTGCTGCTTTTTTTATTGCATTACTTATTGTATCATTTGGCATATTTGCTGCTTTACATTTTGCAATAACATCTTTTAATTTTGAATTTCCACTTGGATCTGCTCCACCTTGTTTTACTGCCATTAGTAATTCTCTTCCTAATTTAGTAAAAACTTTTCCTCTTGCAGCATCTGCTTTTCCTTTTTTTGCTTGTATATTATGCCATTTGCTATGTCCACTCATTCTGAACTCCTCCTTTTAATTTAAGTATTATATTATATTTTATTTTATAAAACCATTTGTAAATTAGTGTTCTTTTAAAATTTCGTATTTTATTTTATCACATATTTTTTGTTTTGTGTAGTATTTTTTATAAATTCCATTTTCAAATTAGAAATTAAAATCAAATTTTATATTTTTTGTTTTATTATAATACTACAAATATTTACTATTTGCAATATTTTTAAAGTAATAAAAAACCTAAGTAAAAAGATATTATCTTCTCTTAGGTTTTTTATTTTTTCGAAATTTACAACATATCTGACATTTCTTCAACAAATGACATTAAAATACTTTCTACATCCTCTCTTGGATTTGTAGGAATAATACCTGAGATAGCAAGCGTTTCTATCATCCACTGCATTGCTAAATCTCTATGTTTTTCCTTTAATTTTTGCGGATCCAGGTCTTTATTAGCAGGAATTACCATTCCTTCTTTTACCTTGTTTATGAATCTTTCTTTAGGCATTTTGCCATCTATTTTATAGACTATAATTGCCTTTTTCAATAATTCATATCCTGGAACATCACTTCTGATTTTTTTTAACCGAAGTAATTCCGCAATTTTAGTATACAATCCGGGATACTCTGATATTTTACACATGTTGCTTTTTTCCTCCTTTTTAATGTTATATATTTTTATTATAAAATATATTATTTAAAATTGTTACATTGATTATTTTAACATATTTTATGTAAAATTGCAAGTAAAAAGCTCTTAATTGTTGTAAATCAAGAGCTTTTTAGGAGTCTTCTATTTTAAATATATAGTAAATGTGCAAATATAAACCAAAAATGACAGAAACTTCCTAATAATACAAATATATGAAATATTTCGTGAAATCCAAAATGTTTTGTTACAAATGGTGCTTTTTTTAATCCATAAATAACACCACCAATTGTATAGAAAATTCCACCAGCTAATAACCACAATAGTGATGATATCGCATTAGCGTCCATAAATACTTTTATTAATGGATATGCCATTATAACAACAATCCATCCCATACAAATGTATATTGATGTAGTAAGCCATCTAGGAGCTTTTATCCAAACTGCTGTTAATACTATTCCAAATGCAGTTAACCCCCATACTACTCCAAATATACTCCATCCCCATGGTCCTCTTAATGGTCCTAAACACATAGGTGTATATGTTGCTGCTATTAAAACATATATCATCATATGGTCAAATTTCTTTAATATTGTTGTTCCTTTTTCTTTTAAATTTAATAAATGATATAAACTACTAAAAGTATATAATAATATTAATCCTACTCCAAATATTGAAAATGAAACTATATCATACATTCCTTCTCCATATTTAGCTGCATATATGATTAATAATGCTAATCCTGCAATTGAAAGCATTGCACCAAATAAATGTGAAAAACCACTTACTGGATCTTTTACTTTTCTCATAATTATCGCCTTCCATTTTTTAATTTTATTTTTGATTAATAATTTTTTCAATTTCTTCAAATCTTTTAATTTTTGCTGTTGTTGTTTTAATCATTGGTTCATCTGTAATAATTAAATTTTTCATATGTTGATAACTTGGTAATGATTTATTTATTTCTTTAATATCATTCCAAATTTTTTCTTTTAATTCATCTTCTGATATTTTGTTTTCTTCTTTATAATCTTTGTTATAAACTATTTTTACAGATACAACTAAATCATCTTCTTTTGGCATTCCAAATACCATACTTTCATCTACATATGGTAAATTATTTACTAATATTTCTAATTCTTCTGGATAAATGTTTTTTCCGTTTTTAAGTACTATTACATTCTTTTTTCTACCTGTTATAAATATAAATCCGTCCTTATCAATATATCCTAAATCTCCTGTATGGAACCATCTTTTTCCATCTTTATCTGTTTCTATAACTTTTTTTGTTGCTTCTTCGTTTTCATAATATCCAAGCATTACATTTGGTCCTGTTGCTACAATTTCTCCTATTCCTTCTTCATTTGCATTATCAATTCTTACATCAACATTTATCATAGGATATCCTATTGAACCATATCTAATTGCTTTAATATTTTCTGCTGATATAACTGGTGCTGTTTCTGTTAAACCATATCCTTGTACTGTTAGTATTCCAAAATCATTAAATCCTTTTGCAGCATTTTTATCAATTGCAGAAGCTCCACTAACTATAAATCTTATTTTTCCACCTAATTGATTAAGTATATCTTTAAATATTTTTTTACGTATATCTATTCCAAATTTTAATAAAAAGTTACTAACTGCTGTTGCTACTTTTATTAATTTTGTTTTTCCTTGTTTGTTTACTTCTAGTTGTATTTTTTTATACATAGACTCGATTAATAAAGGTACACAAACAAATACTGTTACTCCATATTCTTTTAAATTTTTTTGTATATGTCTTATTCCATCACAAAATACATTAGTTGATCCATTACTTAAGAATAATAGTAATCCCGTAGAACCAAATGTATGGTGTAATGGTAAGAATGCTAAATTAACATCTGTATCATAGAATTTTTCTGATTTATTTAATGCATATATATTTAAAGCAATATTTTTGTGTGAAAGCATAACTGCTTTTGATGCAGATGTTGTTCCTGAAGTAAATAATATAATGCTCATTTCTTCATTGTTTATTTTTGCATCAATAAATTCTCTATTACCATTTTTAAGTAATTCTTTTCCTTCATTTATTAATTCTTTTACTGATTTAAATCCTTCTATTTCTTCCATACAAATAAATTCTGTTATACCTGTTGTTTTATTTTCTTTTATTTGTTTTATTATATCTATATATTTAATATCAAATATAATAGCATTTGAATAACTTCTTTGAAGTAATGATTCTATTTCTTTTTCTGGAAGTCCTTTATCTAAAGGCACAACAATTCCTGTTCCATTAACAACTGATAAATATGAAAGCATCCATTCATAAGAATTAGGTCCAATTATTGCTACTCTTTTATTTTTTAATCCCATATTTATAAATTTAGTTCCTAAAGCTTCTATTTCATTTCCAAATTGCTCATATGTTACATGTGTATATTTTATACTATCATCTACATTATCCATCGTATTTTTAATTATAAATGCATCATTTCTCGCATATTTTTCTACTGAATATTTAATGATTTCTCTTATATTACTAAATTCTGGATATTCATATAAGTCACATTTTGCTTTAATTTTATCAGTTTTTGATTTCATTTTTCCTCCTCTATATAAAATAAAAAAGATAATATTTTTACTATCATCTTCTATTTTATGTTATATTTATTTTGTTTTTATGATTTTATCATATCAGGTTTTGTTATACAATAAAACTGACTATCTATTCAATTTATTTTTAATCTTTATATATCATAAAAATATGTAGCTTCTAAATCTGCTTCATGAACTAGTAATGCTATCGGATATTTTTTATATGCTTGTCCTATTGTAGTATATAATTCTTTTGGTTCTGTAAATCCCATATGCCAACGAATTGCATATCTTTCTTCTGGAGTTAATTTTATAAATTCAGATATCATCATAACTGATTTTTCTCCATGTCCATATGGTATTGTATCATCTACAGCATAGTATGGTACTTTTTCCCATACTCCTTGTTCATTTTTTGCATTACGATAGTCTACCTTATAATAATTTGCTTTGCATACATCATGTAATAAAGCAACAATTTTTACAGAATCAGAATCTTCTGTTTTTGTTTTTAATATTTCATATACTTTTATACTATGTTCTAATAATCCACCTTTAAAACAACCATGAAATCTAGTACTTGCTGGTGCTTCAAAAAAATCTGTTTTATTTAAAAAATCTATTAAATCTTCGATTCCTTCTCTATTTGTTTGTTTTAATAATTCTATAAATTCTTCTTTCATTACTTTTTATTTTTCCTTTCACTTTATTGTTTTATATTTACAATGTTTCCTATGTTTTCTATATTCTCTTCTGAAAATTCACTTTTAAACATTGAAACTAATTTTCTTTTCCAACTAGCATCAAATTTATAATAATATGGTTGTATGTCTGGTAAATAACTATCAAAATATAATATATTTCCATATTTATCTATTGTTTTTAAGTTTGGAAATGTTGTTATCATTTTTCTATCATCAAATAATGTTTGTATTATATCTTTTAATGTTTCATTACTATATATTGCATTATATTTTTCGTCAATTTTCTTTTTGCTTTCAACTTGTATATTATTATTATGAATCATTCTTATATAAAACATTTCTAAAGCAAAAGAAGTTACAAAGAAATTTATAATTAAAAATATTGAAAGCAACACTGTAATTACTTTTAGTCTTCTCATTTTAATTTTTTTTTCAATCCACGCAATAAATTTATCTATTTTTGGATTTACATATGATAATAGATATATTGATAAAAGTCCCCAAAATAATGAGAAAAATACACAAATTCTACCATTAATATTTAATGGCATTGTTGAATAATCCCACCATATAACATGAAATATTTCTTCTCCTAAAAAACTTATTGCATATTCTGTAATAGAACCAATTAAAAATCCTCCAAAAAAAAGAGTATAATTGTTCTTTTTAAAATATTGAAGAGAAACTATCATAATTATTGCTCCAACTCCATATATTGAGCAAAATGGTCCATATAAAAAATTTTGTCTACTTTCTAACTTTCCTTCTGTTATAATTGCATATAATGTTTCTATAATATAGCCTATTACACTATAAATTATAAAATATGCTATTATCCTCCAAAGACTAATTCCAAATATTTTAAATTTTTTCTTAGATTTATTTATATTTTTATCTATTTCATCTATTTTTTCTATTTCTTCTTCCATTAATTTTCCCCTTTATCTTGTTATATTATTATATTTAAACTATAACAGTATAATAAATAACAACAAATATTTCAAAAAGCAAAATAATTGGAAAAGCAAAAGTAAATCTAGCTTTTTTTGTTTTATGTCTAAATATGTACATTCCTAAAATTCCCCCAATTCCTCCTCCAAGAAGTACTAACATAAATAGTGTTGATTCACTAATTCTCCATTTTCCATATTTAGCTTTCTTTTTATCTATCCACATAGCTAGAAAGCTAATAATATTTATAATTATAATATATATAATTATATTATTTAAGTTAAAAATTGTACTTAAACTTATTGTATTTTCAAACATTTTTTGTTTTCTCATTTCTTTTTTGTATATTATTTTTTATATTTCTAATAAATTTGTTATATCATACTTTTTAATTTTTGTATAGTTATAATTACTAAAATTTGCTTATTTTCTTGTTTTATGCTATAATAGAGGTGTGTCTATAATACCTTTATCAAAGGAGGTGATATTATATGTATGAAAGTTATAAAAAGTTTTCTCTAGAAGATAGACAATGGAACCAATCTTTTTTTGATGCTACTAAAAGTAAGGATAAGAAAAAAGTATTCGATTTATTAAGACAAGCAAAAGAAGTATACTTAGATGAATATTATATTGATCATTCAATTTTTGAATTGAATAATTCTGATCTTTCTAAATCTAAAAAAGAAGAAGTTTTAAATGGATTAAAAAATTGTAAAATTGTAAAAGATATAGTAGAACAAAAAGATTCTATATCTATTAATACAGTTTCAACTCCTATTATGATATCAAAATTATCTGATATTATTCCTGGAATGGAAAATGTAAAATCTTCTAACAAAACAGAAAATATTGTAAATAAGAGTTGCTATCGTTCTGAATACATTTCACAAATGCTAAGTTTTCCGAATAATATAGTAACTGGTTATACATATGGTATTGCTGATAAAGCTAAAAGTTTAGATACTTGGGTAGAATTTAGAAATAATAAAAATCAAGAGTTTGTTTTATTTCCTGATTCTAATACAGTTTACAATAAAGAAGGTTTTTACTTTTTAAAACATGCTGAACCTCTTAAAAAAGTTTCAAGTGATGACTTAAAAGGTAAAACTTCAGTAGGAAAATCTTCTGGTTCTTATTCAGAACTTGCATCATCTGTTATTGATATTGACATAGATATTGATATAGATATTGGAGATGAAAGATAATAAATATAAAAAAAGAAAAGATTAAATATTTAATCTTTTCTTTTTTATTGTCTTTTTTTCCTTTCTTATTTATCCAAATAAACTTATTTGATTACTTTGGCTCATGCCATCTAAACAACCCATTTTCTTTAGTAACTCTACTACTGAATTTCCTATTTTTGAACGAATTTTCATATCATCTATAGACATAAATTTTCCTTGTTTTTTAGCTTCTTCTATTCCTTCTGCTGCTACAGTTCCTAAACCTGGTACACTATTTAATGGAGGACGAATTCCTTCATCTTCTATTTGGAATTTAGTAGAATGTGATTTATACAAATCGATTGGTAAAAATTTTATACCTCTTTCATACATTTCTAATACTAATTCTAATATTGCATACATATTTTTATCTTTTGTAGTTGCTGCATTTCCTGCTAAATCTATTTCTTTCATTTTGTTTTTTACTTTATCTTTTCCGTAACACATAACTTCACTATCAAATTCATCTGCACGTATTGTAAAATATGCAGTATAGTATGCTTTTGGTTCATGTACTTTAAACCATGCTATACGAAAAGCATTTGTTACATATGCTGCAGCATGTGCCTTTGGAAACATGTATTTTATTTTTTCACAAGATTTTATATACCAATCTGGAACATCATGTTCTTTCATAAGACTTACGTATTCTGCCCATTTATCTTTATCTTTTAATGCTTTTCCCTTACGTACTGTTTCCATGATTTTAAATGCTGGATTTGGTGGAACACCTTTTTTCATCAAATAAATCATAATATCATCACGACAACATATTGATTCTTGAAGTGTTACTGTTCCTTCATCTATTAATGTTTGCGCATTTCCAAGCCATACGTCTGTACCATGTGATAATCCTGATATACGAATTAATTCATCAAAAGTTGTTGGTTTAGTATCTACAAGCATTCCTCTTACAAATTTTGTTCCAAACTCTGGAACTCCATAACTTCCAACTTTACTTCCTATTTGTTCTGGTGTTACTCCTAGTGCTTTTGTAGAACTAAATAAACTCATAGTTTCTTTATCATCTAAAGGTACTTTTGTTGGATCTATTCCTGTTAAATCATATAGCATACGAATCATTGTAGGATCATCATGTCCTAGAATATCTAATTTTAATAAGTTTTGATCTATTGAGTGATAATCAAAATGTGTAGTAATAATATCTGAAGTAGGATCATCGGCTGGATGTTGTACTGGTGTAAATTCATAAATTTCTCTACCTTTTGGTACAACAATTATTCCTCCTGGATGTTGTCCAGTTGTTCTCTTAACCCCTGTACATCCTGCAGATACTCTAATTACTTCTGCATTCGATACTGGTATTCCTCTTTCTTCATAATATTTTTTTACATATCCATAAGCTGTTTTATCTGCAACTTTTCCTACGGTTCCAGCTTTAAAGGTTGTTCCTTTTCCAAATATTACTTCTGTATACCTATGTGCTTTTGCTTGATATTCTCCTGAGAAATTTAAATCAATATCTGGTTCTTTATCTCCATTAAATCCTAAGAAAGTTTCAAATGGTATATCTATTCCGTCTTTTACCATTTTCGTTCCACATTCTGGACAATCTTTATCTGGTAAGTCAAATCCACATTGATATCCATAATCTGCAAAATCAGAATATTTACAATTTGGACATCTATAATGTGGTGGTAATGAATTTACTTCAGTAATACCTGTCATATTTGCTACAAAAGAAGATCCTACAGATCCTCTAGACCCTACTATGTATCCATCTTCATTTGATTTCCATACCAATTTTTGTGCAATTATATACATAACTGAGAATCCATTTTTAATAATAGAATTTAACTCTTTATCTAAACGATCTTGTACTAATTTTGGAAGTGGATCACCATATAATTCATGTGCTTTTGTAAAGGCTATATCCTTTATTGTTTCTTCACAACCTTCAATATGTGGTGGACACTTTTCTGGTGATATTGGGCTTATTCTTTCACACAAATCTGATACTTTATTTGTATTTGTTACTACAACTTCATATGCCTTTTCAGGTCCTAAATATTCAAACTCTTTTAACATTTCTTCTGTTGTTCTTAAATATAAAGGTGCTTGCTCATCACTATCTGTATATCCTTGTCCTGCCATTAATATTCTTCTATATATTTCGTCTTGAGGATCTATGAAATGAACATCACAAGTAGCTACAACTAATTTACCTAATTTTTCTCCTAAATTAACTATCTTTCTATTTATATCTTCAACAACTCTTGCATCTGGAAGTGTTCCATTTCTAACCATGTACATATTATTCCCTGTTGGCTGAATTTCTAGATAATCATAATCTTTAGCAATCTCTTCTACATCTTCGTCATCTTTTCCTTCAACAATTGCACGATATAATTCTCCAGCTTCACAGGCACTTCCTATTATCAAACCTTCTGAGTATTTTTTATAAATAGACTTTAAAATACGAGGTTTTTTATAAAAATAATGTAAATGTGAAATTGATACTAATTTATATAGATTTTTAAGTCCTACATAATCTTTTGCAAGTATTATTGCGTGGTAACTTGGTAACTTTTTAAAATCCACCTCTAGTTTTTCATCTATTTCATCTAATGTTTGTACGTTTTTTTCTTTTAATTTATCAAACATGACTTTTAGCACTTTTACTGTTGTGTCTACATCATCTAGTGCTCTGTGTGCTACTTCAACTTCTATTCCTAACTTTTCTGCAATTATTCCTAATTTATATTTCTTAAAATTAGGGAATAATTGTTTTGCAAGTCCTAATGTATCCAAATATGTATTTTCTGAATTGTATCCTAATTCTTTTGCATTATGCTTTAAAAATCCCATATCAAAATCTGCATTATGTGCAACTAATACACTATCTCCAACAAACTCTAATACTTTTGGTAAAACTTCTTCGATTTTAGGAGCATCTTTAACCATATCATCAGTAATATTTGTTACTTCAACTACTTTTTGTGGAATTGGTTTTTCAGGATTTACAAAAGTACTAAATTCATCAATAACTTCTCCATTTTTTACTTTCATTATTCCTATTTCAGTTATTTTTTCTGTTCTAAATGATAATCCTGTTGTTTCCAAATCTAATACACAAAATGTACTATTTTCAATATTTTGATTTTTTGAATTAGTTGTAACTGTTACTTTATCTGGCACTAAATATGCTTCTACTCCATATATTATTTTCATGTCTGGATTATCATATCCTAACATTTTATGAGCATCTGGAAAAGATTGTACTACACCATGATCTGTTATAGCAATTGATTTCATTCCCCATTTCATAGCTCTTTTAATCAATTCTGTTGCTGGAGTAACTGCATCCATTTGACTCATCTGAGTATGCATATGAAGTTCTACTCTTTTTACCTCTGAATTATCCATTCTTATTTCTCTTTTTATTCCTTCTGATTTAACAATTGTATTTATCATAATTGTTAGTTCATTAGAAAATGTGTCCATTCCAGCTTTTCCAGAAAGTTTTATTCCTTTTGATTCTTTTATTTTTCCTAAAACTCTTTTATAGTTATCTTTTGTTAAAAATGTTTTACATGTTATTGTACTTGTCCCATCATATACAGCAATACTAACTAATATTTTTCCACCTTTAAGTTCTCTTTCTTCTATATTAATTACTTCTCCATCTATTGCTATATTTCCAGATTCTACTCCTATATCTTGTATTTTTACAACTTTTTCTTTTATTTCTACATGCATTCCTAATATTAAAGGAGAATTATCATCTTCAGTTGGTAATTTAGGAAATTCATCTCCATTTACTTCTAAAATTGTATTAGCTATCACTGTTACATCTCCAGCAAAAGCATCTAATCCTGCTTTTCCAATACATTTTATTCCGCTTGCATTTTTTATTTTGGATGTTACTTCATTTCCTTCTGTTATATTTTTTGTAAATGATTTACAAGTAATAATACCTGTACCATCATACAAATCAAAAATTATCATACCTTTTCCTGTTTTAGTTTCTCTTACCTCGCATGATACAATTCTTCCTTCAATGGTTATTTTCTTATTATCTGCAGATATATCTGCTATTTTAACTTTATTTTCTTTTCCTTTAGATAATGTACCTAAAATTATATTATTTTCTTCTAAAGCTTCTAGCTCTTCAAAATACGCTTCTTCTGGAACAGGAATATATTCTCCTAAAAATTCCTCAGATTTGTTTTGATTTTTTTCGTTTTGTATGTTTTCTTGTTTTTTATTTTCTTCTTTTTTATTTTCTGTTTCTTTTTGTATTTCTTGGATTAATTCTTCTTGTCTTATTCTTGCATTTTCTTGTCTCTCTTTAATTTTTTCTTCTGATATATTTTCTATATATACTACTTTATATTTTTTTCCATAAAAATTAAGCAAAATACTAGATAAAGTTTCATCTAGTTTTTTTGCTATTAAAAATTCTTTTCCTTTCATTGTAATCATAACATTTGCAATTTTTCCATCTATTGAAATCAAACTATTATTTAATATTGCTTTTGTCATTGGATGTTTTATTGCCATATATTCTATTATATCTTGCCACTCTTTTGAAATGTCATTATCATGTTCATGTCCTTCACAAACAGAGTCTTCAATTTCATCTTCAGACTCTGTTTCTATTTTAATATTTGCTTCTTTTATATGAAAACGTGATTCTAAGTATTTTTCAAAAGTAAATATATCTCTTATATTTATATGTTTTTGTGTATGAAGTTCGATCTCTAGTATATTAGTTTTTTTAAAAAGATTCATATTTTTTATTGTAGAATCTAACAAAACTGTTGAACTAGAATTAAAGTCTTTAAATATTTCTTTTAATGTCTTAACAATCGCTCCATCCATTATTTTTAAGCCCCCTAAAGTTTTTAATAAACATCCTGATCTGTATCAAAGAATCCAAGTATTTGAGTAGTTCCATTTGTTCTTCTCTTTCTTGGAACAATATTTTCTTCTATTTCTTCTATTTGTTCTTTTTCAATAATCTTTGGTTGTTTTTCTATTTTTGCTTCTTTCTTTTGTATAGTAACAGCAGAAACATTTTCTTCTTTTCTCAATGTTGCTCTTGGTTGTACGCTAGTTGTTCTTGGTTGTGTAGAAGTTGTTGTTGATTTAGTTTGTCCAACTGTTTTAACTTCTTTTACTGCTGGTTGTTGCTTTTGTATTAAATGTATTTTTTTATCTAATATTTTATCAATTTGAGATTCTATCATAGCTGCAGTCATCTTAGAATTTTCTTCTATTTTTTCTATTTTTGTCTCTAATTTTTTATTTTCTGCTTGTAATTTTTTTATTAGTTCTTGTTGAGTTATATTTGTAATTTCTAATTTTTCATAGTTAGAAATATTTTCATCTTGTCTTTTTAAATTAGTTTGTTCAATTTGTGTCCATTTTTTATTTATTTGTTCTTGAAGTATTTTCACTAATTTGTTCATATCTTGAACATTTTTGTTCATTTGTTTTTGTATTAATTGTAATTTTCCATTCATATCTATTTGATTTTGTTTATTATTGTCTCCACATTCTTCTCTTATTTCTTCAATTAAATTTTCAAAATCTTCTTTATTTAAATTTATATCTTCTTTTAGTAAAGTAATGCTTTCACTTATATTATTTATTTCTTCAGCTTTTTTAGTAAAATTATCATTTATATTTTTTATGCTAGAGTCAATTTCCTCTTGTGCTTTTTTTAATTTTTTATCCTGATTTTTTTCTAAATCAGTACTCTTTTTATTTAATTCTTCAATTCTATCAGCAAAAGCATCATTAAGAGCTTTGATATTATTATCAGAATCTTCTTGCATTCCTTTTAATTTTATATTTTGTTTTTCTTCGAATTGTTGAATTTTTGAATCTATTATATTTTCTTTTTCTTCAATGTTTTCTTGTAATTCAACCATTCCATCATTAAATTGTTTTATTAATCTATCTAATTCTTCTTTATTTTTACTAGTAAATTCATTTACTATATTTTTATTTTCTGTTTCACTTTTATCAATTTGATTTTTCATATCAAAAATAGTTTGATTAAATTCTTCAATCAAATCTTTTAATTGTTTATCATATTTTTTATCTATTTTATCAATTTGAGTTTTATTTTCTTTTTGATTAGATTCACTATTTTTAGAAATAACTACTAATTGTTCTAATATATCAGATATTTCTTTATCAAATTGTTTTAGTCGATTATTTATTTCTTCTTGTTTAGTTCTTGTTTCAAGATTCTCAGTTTGTACAAGCATTTGTAATTCTTCTACTTGTTTATCAATTTTAGAATCGATTTTCTTTATGTTTTGTTTTAATTTTTCAATTGCATCTTTTGTTTCTATACTTTCATTTTGTACAACTATTTGTAGGTTTCCAATTTGTTCATCTATTTTTGCATCTAATTCTCTTTTACTTTCTAATATTTTTAATATTATCTTTTTTAGTTTTTGAACAGGTGTTAATTCTTTTACTTTTACTGTTAATTCATTAAATTGTTTCTTAAATTCTTCAAATTGTTGTTCATTTTGCATATAAATATCTTGTGCTTTTTCTTCAATTCCTTCATCAATTTGCAACTTACCGTCTTTTTCAATTTTTTTCTGTTTCTTTTCAATTTTCTCAATTTCTTTTTTACTTAATTGATATAAATCCATTATTTTTTTACATAATTGTCTTAATGTTTCTATTTCTTTTTCATATTTATCATCTTCAATAAACCTTTGGAATTTTCCCATAAGTTCACCTTGTGATTTCTCAATTACTTTATTTAGGTCTTTAATTTTTTTATCTAATATTTCTTCTTTTTCTTCCATTTTTTATCATTTCTCCTTGGATTTTATAAAATTCTTAAAATATCATTATAAGTAACATATATTGATAATGCAATTAACAAAGCAAATCCTATTAGTTGAATATTTATTTCTACTTTTTCACTAAGTCTTTTTCTTCTAACTGCTTCTATGACTAGTAATACAAATTTTCCACCATCTAATGCTGGAATTGGCAATAAGTTTGTTACACCTAAAGATAAAGAAATTAAAGCTAAAATATATATAAAATCTTTTATCTGATTTGTATTTGCTACTACTTCTGAAATTCCAACAGGTCCCATAAACTGATCTACTCTAACTTCTCCTACAAATAACATTTTTAAGTTATTAAATATTGAAAAACAAAAATCTCTAGTTTGAAAACTTGCATAATACATATTATTTAAAAATGTGTTTTCAGCAGTTTTAAAATATACTCCCAAATAGTAATAATAATTTGTGTCTGATTGTAATTGAATATTTATTTCTTCATTTTCTCTTTTTACTATAAAATTCAAAGTTTCATAATCTTCTTGATTAATTATATCAATTATTTCTGTTTGATTTTTTACATCTTTACCATTTATTTTTATTATTTCATCATTTGCTTTTAAACCATTTTTTTCTGCAGTACTGTTTGCATCTACTGTAATAATTTTTGTATTTTCACCAGAAGAAATTGATTTTAAATAAATTCCTGTATTTTTATAAGGTATAGCTGTTGGTTTTAACTTTATATCTATTTCTTCTTCATTTCTTTTTATTGTAATGGTCATCTCTTCTCCATTACTTTTCTTCAATATTTCATCTATATCTGTTTTTATATTTACTCTTTTTCCATTAATTTTAATAATCTCATCATTTTCAATCATTCCTACTTGTTGTGCTGCATATTCAGGAATTGTTTCTTTTATTATTAGTGTAGAATTGTTACCTATTGATGTAGTTAATATAAAATATACTACAATTGCAAATACTATATTTACAATTCCACCAGCCAATACAATTGCTATTCTTTTTGGAATACTCGCTTTACTAAAAGATCCTTCTTTTTGTGAATATTCTTCTTCTCCCTCTAGATTAACAAATCCGCCTAAAGGTATTAATCTTAAAGTGTATTTTGTTTCTTTTCCTTGTTTTTTCCATATTACAGGTCCAAAACCTATTGAAAATTCATTTACTCTTACTTTGCAGAATTTTGCTACAAAGAAATGTCCACCTTCATGAATCAAAATTAGAAATCCTAATACAAATATAATTTTTAAAGCACTAACAAAAAAAGTAATCAATATAAAATCTTCCTTTCTAGCAATTTTCCTATAACAACATAAATAAGAAATATGCAAATGGTGCTATAAATATAACACTATCTATACGATCTAACATTCCGCCATGACCTGGTATTAAATTACTAAAATCTTTTATTCCAGTATAACGTTTTATACTAGAAGCTGCTAAATCACCTAATTGTCCTACTAAACTTAATACTACGCTTATTATTATTATATAACAATAATTAAAATTCATTCCAAAATAAGTGTTACATATCCAAGTATAACCAAGCATTATAAAAATTGCTCCTATTGTTCCTGCTATGCATCCTTCTAAACTTTTATTAGGACTAATTTGACTAAATTTATGTTTTCCAAATCTTTTTCCGATAAGATATGCAAATATATCTGTACCCCAAGATGCAAAAAACAAATACCATACAATAATTATTCCATTTTCCATTTGGCGTATTATTGGAATATACATTAAAAATATAACTATATAACATATTCCGAAAAATGTAATTGCTATATCTTTAATATTATATTTCATATTTGTTGCAATAACTTGTGCAAATAATACTAATATTGATATCGGTATTATTGCAGCAATTGCTCTTAATGCATATCCAGATGGAATGATATGAATACACGATATTGATAATGCAGCAACATATGCAATCCATCTTAAATCACGGTTTTGATTTTGCTCTTTAAAGCTATGAAAATACTCATGTAATGCCATAATAGCTATAATACTAAAACATATATCAATTATGTATTTATTTCCAAATATAATTATAATTGCTACTAATGGAAATCCAATTAGTGCAGAAGATATTCTCTTAAAATCCATATTTATTCCTTTCTATTTGCCTCCAAATTTTCTATTTCTTTTTTTGTATATTTCTATTATATCATCTATATCTTTTTCTTCAAAATCAGGCCAATTTTTTTCTAGAAATATAAATTCAGAATACACAATTTGCCATGGTAAAAAATTGCTTGTTCTTAATTCTCCACTAGTACGAACTAGAATATCTGGATCTGGTTGACCTTCTGTATATAGTGAATTTGATACTACTTCTTCAGATATATCCTCTAACTCTAATTCTCCATTTTTTACTTTTGATGCAATTTTTTTAACTGCTTTTAATATTTCGTCTCTTCCACCATAATTAAGTGCAATATTAAATGTTACACCTGTATTGTTTTTTGTTCTTTCCATACATTTGTAAATACTTTTTTGCATTCCTTCTGGTAGTCCACTAATATCTCCTAATACTTTTACTTTTATATTTTCAGTATCAGCTCTTTTAGTATAATCATCTAAATAATTTTGAAGTAATAGCATAAGTGCTCCAACTTCATCTTCTGTTCTTTTCCAATTTTCGGTTGAAAAAGCATACACTGTAATATATCCTAATCCTATTTTATTAGCATAACGAACTATTCTTTCTAGTGTTTTTGCACCTTCTTTATGTCCTATTTTTGGATCTAAGCCTTTTTGCTTTGCCCATCTTCTATTTCCATCCATTATAATTGCTATATGCTTTGGCATATTTTCTTGGTCCATGTATTTTTATCTCCTTTAGTTGATTTAATTAATAAAAAATTTGTTTTAATTATTCTAAAGTTATTATATTGTCATTATTTCTTTTTCTTTATTTTCTGTGATTTTATCTATTTCATCTGTCATTTTATCAGTTATTTTTTGAATTTGATCTTCTGCTTGTTTTAAATCATCTTCAGTAATAGCAGAATCTTTTTGCATTTTTTTGAAATCATCTATTCCGTCTCTTCTTACTTGTCTTATTGCAACTTTTGCATCTTCTGCCATTTTCTTTATATCTTTTACTAATGCTTTTCTTCTTTCTTCATTTAAATCTGGGAAATTTAAACGAATTACTTTTCCATCATTATTTGGTGTTATTCCTATATCTGATGAAAGTATTGCTCTTTCTATTTCTTTTAGAATGCTCATATCCCATGGTTGAATAACTATTAATCTTGCTTCTGGTACTGATATTCCTGCTACTTGATTAATCGGTGTAGATGTTCCATAATAATCTACTGTTACCTTGTTTAATATTGCAGGGTTTGCTCTTCCTGCTCTTACTTCTGATAAATTTTCCTCAAAAACACTTATTGTTTTATTCATTTTTTCTTGAATGTTAGTATAATCCATAATTTTCTCTCCTTTTAATTTTATTTCTTTTTATATAATGTTATATCTGCTGTAAGTGCAACTGATATAATCATAATTACATACAACATAATTCTTGCCCCTAAGGGTAATACTCTTATTATATTATGCATTATCAATACTAGTAATATAAATATTGCAAAAATAACAAAAATATTGATAAGAGTCTTTTTTGATATTCTAGTAGTTTCTTTTAATGTTCTATCATCTATAAATGCTTCTTTTTCTTGTGTCTTTACATGTAATGCAATTGAATCAGCAAATTCTTTCTTTAGTACAATATCTTTCATTGTAACTTTATTAGTTAAAAGTCTTTCATTTTGAAGTTTTATTTTATAATTATCAATACTATACTTAAAAGCTTGACCTTTATCTGTATAAATACTTGCTTTTAAAAGTAATACACTTGAAACTAATTTTTCCAAAATATAAATTAATATATATGTTGCTGAAATATTTATAATTTCAAATATTCCTAAAACACTCACTATTAAAATTAATATAATTGATATTTTTATATACATTTTTGTTTTTTTAGCTAATTCTTTTTGTTTTATTTCATCTATTATATTTTCTTCTAAAAGCTGTTTGTCTAGTATTTTTTCTATTTCATTAAACCTGGTATTATATGAACAGAATGTATCATTAATTTTTTCTTCTAATTCTTTTTTTGTGATTTCAGTTTTACTAGAGAACAAATAGTTTAAGACAATTATTTCATATTTATTAATTTTATCTAATACTATATCTACATTTTGTTTAATAATATAGTTATACTTATCATTATCATCACTATATTCTATTGTTATATATCCTTTTATATTTAATTCTATTATTTCGGATACTATTAAATCAAAATTATTATTAAACGTTCTATCATTTATATAACCAATTACTATTGAATCTTTATCTTTTATATTTTCATCTTTTTCATTTATAGTTTTAGAGAATTTATAATATTTAGAATATATATAATATATAATAACTATATTTATTAGTATTAATATTATCATTTTTACTCCTTACTTTTAACTACAGTTCCTATTTTTTCACCTTTTACTATTTTTATCATATTCTCAGGTTTATCTATTCCAAATACTATTAATGGAATTTCATTATCTCTACATAATGACGTTGCTGTAGAATCCATAACTTTTAAATCTTTATTTAAAATGTCTAAATATGTTATTTCATCATATTTAATTGCTTCTTTATCTTCTTTTGGATCTGCACTATATACTCCATCTATAGTTTTTGCAAGTAATATAACTTCTGCTTCTATTTCTGCTGATCTTAATGCAGCTGCTGTATCTGTTGTAAAAAATGGATTTCCTGTTCCACAAGCAAATATAACAACTCTTCCTTTTTCTAAATGTTTTATTGCTTTTCTTTTAATATATGGTTCTGCAATCTGTCTCATTTCTATAGCTGTTTGAAGTCTAGTATTTAAACCTCTTGCTTCTAATGAATCTTGTAATGCTAATCCATTCATTGCTGTCGCAAGCATTCCCATATAATCAGAAGTTGTTCTTTCCATTTGATGTCCATATCTTCCTCTCCAAAAGTTACCTCCGCCTACTACTATTGCAACTTGAACTCCTAAATCTACCATTTCTTTTATTCTGTCACATATTTTTCCTAAAGTTTCTGCATCAACACCTTTTTTCTCTTCTCCACCAATGGCTTCGCCACTTAATTTTAGCAAAACTCTTTTGTACTTTATTTCAGGCATGAACATATTCCTCCTTATAGTTTTATCTTGTAACACATTCTATCATATGGTTATAAAAAAAAGAAGTGTTTTTGTTTATTTTTTTTATTTTTTTACACTAGTATATTAATAAAAAAATATATAACTATTATTATCCTAAAATATATTAATTTTATAACCAGAAAAAACAAAAAAGGAATAAAAATATTATTCCTTTTTTAGGTTTATTAATTTATTTTCCATGCTCCATTTATATCTTTTCCACTTGTTTTCAAATTAGATTGTAGATAAACTATAGGACGTACACCATAACTAAGTGAGTTTTCAAAGAAGCCATTATTATATCCATTTCCCAATCCAGTACCAGCCACAGAGTTATTATTAACAATACGTGCATTGAAATATTCAATACTTGATGCACTATCCATGCAACGTGAAGCTAGCCAGTAACTTATATTATTTTCATTTGCTGTGTCTCTAAATAACATTTGATACATTCTACTTGTTGTATCTGTCAAATATGTTGTACCTGTGTAATTGTAATATGTTGATTTACCTGTTCTACTTGTCATTTTTTCTATAAAACAATTTTCAACATAAGTTATACTCTCTAATACTTATATGGTTAGTAACTGCTTTGGCTATACTTGTACTAGATTTATATATTGTTCTCCATATAATTCAAGTATATCATTTTTCATAGTTGCAGTTGGTGCTTCATAATATTTATATTCTTTCCAATTATATTCTTGTTCCGGTGCATTAACAATATTCTCATAATTTTTTCTATCAAATTTATATGTCTTATTTTCATCTTTAAAATTTCCCAAATAACATTTACCACTAATAATATACTTTAATTTTAATTGATTATTTTCTTCTTCAACACATTCAAAAGTAAATTCATGTTCATTATTTATAGTTAATGTTTTAGTGCTTAATTTGTTGTTATTATTTTTTTTGCATACCCATATTCCAATTATTAATTTTTTTCCTAGTTCAAGTTCCTTTTTGTTGCTATTATATTCAGCTATTGTTTTTATTACTACACTAACAAAATATATCATTACACATGCAAATCCAATAATAGCAATTATAAGAATTATTTTTTTCGTTTTTTCCATATTTATTTCCTACTCTCTTTAATTTGTTAGTAATATTATTTTTCATATATATTTTCCTCACAATTATAGAATAATTTATTTTATAAACATTGCATCTCCAAAACTAAAAAATCTATATTTTTCTTCTACAGCATGGTTATATGCTTGCATAATATAATCTCTACCTGCTAATGCAGATACTAACATAATTAAAGTAGACTCTGGTAAATGGAAATTTGTAATCAAATTATCAATACATTTAAATTTATAACCTGGATAAATGAAAATATTAGTATCTCCTTCTATTTCTTTTACAAATCCGTTTTCATCTGCTACAGACTCTAGCACTCTACAAGACGTTGTTCCAACTGCTATTATTTTTCCACCATTCTTCTTAGTATTGTTTATTTTATCTGCATCTTCTTTTTTTATATAATAATGTTCTGTATGCATATCATGTTCTTCTATGTTTTCTACTTTTACAGGTCTAAATGTTCCTATTCCTACATGAAGTGTAACATTTGCTATCTCTACACCTTTTTCTTTTATTTTTTCTAATAATTCTTCTGTAAAATGTAACCCTGCTGTTGGTGCAGCTGCAGATCCTTCATTTTTTGCATACACTGTTTGATATCTTGCTTTATCTTCTAATTTTTCTTTTATATATGGTGGAAGTGGCATTAAACCTATTTGATCTAATATTTCATTAAATATTCCTTTGTATTCGAATTTTACTTTTCTATTTCCACCATCCATTATATCTAATATTTCTGCTTTTAATAATCCATTTGCAAATATTACTTTTGCTCCAACTTTTAATCTTCTTCCTGGATGTACCATTACTTCCCATATGTCGTCTTCAATTCTTTTCAATAGCAAGAATTCTATATCAATTCCTGTATCTTCTTTTTTTCCATATAATCTTGCTGGAATTACTTTTGTAATATTTCTAACCAAACAGTCTCCTGGTTTAAGATAATCTAATATATCTTTAAATATTTTATCTTCTATTGTTTTTTTATCTCTATCTAATACCATTAATCTAGATGTATCTCTATTTTTTATTGGTACTTGTGCTATTAATTCTTCTGGTAAATTATAATCAAAGTCTGATACTTTCATTTTTTCCTTCTTTCTATTGGTTTTCTAATATTTCTTTAGAATTATTAAATAACATTCTTATTCTAATAACAACATTATTTAACTCTTCAATAATATTTTCTGGTTCCTTCAAATAATCAAGTTTATGTGAATAAGTAAAATCTGTTGATTTTGAAGGTTTTTTTGTGTAAATTTCAGATGGTAGTCCAATTTTCCCATTATTACTGTTAATATTCTTGTTCATATAATCTTGATACCATTCTTTTAATCCTATCATTTTTTTATTTTCATAACCATATGTAGAATTAGAATGTAATTCTGGTCTTTCATATCCATACTCTTTTGAATTTCTTTCTAGTGTATGTAAAAATTCATGTATAAACACTTCTTCTGGGAATATATTTATTCCATTGTCATATTTGTATACATAGTTGTTATCATCATCTGGAAGTCTTATATTAGAAAAACCTAATCCTCTATATTCCATTGAACCAAGTCCAATCCAATCATTTACAGGAATAGCTCCTTTTCTATTAATATCACCTGTTCTAAATGCTACAAAAACGTGATCATATTTTCCTTGTTTTACATAAGTATCTAATACATCTTTTATATTATACCCTGATACATAATAACCATTTTCTTCATCATACGAAAAACTTGATATTGGAGTTGTTATTTCTGCAATATCATATTCAATATTCATTTTTCCATTGGTCATTTCTTTCATTGATGTTTGGAATCTTCTCATGCAAGTAGTCATATCGTCTTTATCAATTTGTGTTAATTGTAGTTTTACATTTTGTCCATTTATATTTACATCTACATTATTAAATAATAAACATAAAAAATTCCAATTATTGCTTGTATTTACTGCAGCTGACTCTATACTAAAATCAGAAAACCAAGCTTTTCCTTTTGCATCTCCTTCTGCCCCACCTAATCTAAATCCTACATTTAATTCTTTTCTATTTTTTGAGTTAAAATAAAAAACAACTTCTTTCCAATCTGTAGTCCCTACAACATTATCTGATTTTTCAAAAGAATTTCCTATGCATATATGTGCTCCTGCATCTATATTTTCATTTTTTGTTTCTACATTTTCTGTTTTTATTTTACATTTAACTTTATATGATGTATTTGGTTTTACTTCTATTTTTTTAAAAAACATAGCATCATTATAGTCTATACTTTCTATTTTATAGCTATTGTAATTATTATATTTTACTTGAGAATCTCTTTCAAATTTTGATATTCCTGGATTATATTCAGCTTTAATATAAGAATTAAAATTTCTTTTATTATATATTTGGTAAGAAAAAATTAAAAGAACTATGATAAAAATAATACTTATAATATTTTTAATTTTTTTGTTTTTCATATTATATCTCCTTTGTTTATATAATTCATTATATCACTATACTTAATATAATGACAAGTTATTTTGGTTGATTTTTGTCTAATATTATGTTATACTGTTACTTGTAACTATTTTTTTGTACTTCATTATAATTATAGGAGGTATTTTTATGAAACAATACGTAGAATTTTATTTTCCAGGTCTTTCAGTAGCTGGCTTAAATGAAAAAGAAATTGCGAGTCGGGATGTTGAATTAATCAAACCTTTCCCTCAATATGCTTTTTCTTTCAGATTTTTTGAAAAAAACAGTGATGGTAATAAAGTTAACTATTCAAATTATTACTATATCGGTGAAGAGTACTCTATTGAAGATTATAAAAGAAAATGTATTCATCAAGAAGTTTTTGATCAAAATTGTAAAAACGTTGTTAAACTTATTACCGGAGGTTTCAGACCTTTATTAGAAGGTGATATGGTTATCTCGTAATTAGTATTTTAATAAAAATAAAGACTAAACTTTTAATTTTAAGTTTAGCCTTTATTTTTATTTTTATTATTTTACAACTTCTACATCTATTTTTAACTTTTCACCATTTATTGATGTTTCAGTATAATTCTCTCTTGGTTCATTGTAGAATATATTATTTGCTAAAGTATCTTTCTTTATTTGTTCTGCAAATTTATCTATAACTTTTTCTAACATTTCATTATCAGATACATATAAGTTAATTCTATCTAATACTTCAAAATTACTATCTTTTCTCATGTTTTGTACTTTTGATAAAATCTCTCTCAAATGTCCTTCTTCTTTTAATTCTTCTGTTATAGTAGTATCTAAAACAACACCAATTTCACCTTCACCACTAAATGCAAATCCATCTTTTCCTTGCATTGTAATTAATAAGTTTTCGTTATTTAACGCTATTGTTTCTTCTCCTATAGTTATTTCTTCTACTTCTCCATTTTGAATCTTCAAAGCTAATTCCATTTGATTATTTTTAGAAATCTCTTCCTTTATTTGTGGAATTAATTTTCCATATAATCTTCCTAATACTGGTAAATTAGGTTTTATTTCAAAATTAACATATTCAGACATTTGTGCACCTAGTTCTACTTTTTTGATATTTAATTCATCTTTAATAATATCACTATAGTATTCTGGAAATGCTTGAGCAGAAATTAACATTTCAGATAATGGTTGCCTATTTTTAATATTAGCTGCATTTCTTGCGCTTCTTCCTAATTTAACAATAGTATATGCTAATCCTATTTGTTCTTCTAATTTATGATCTATTACATTTTCATTTACTTCTGGCCATGTACATAAATGTATACTTTCTAGAGCATTTTTATCAATACCAACAACTAAGTTTTGATAAATTTCTTCTGTCATAAATGGTATAAATGGAGCTGCAACTTTTATTAATTTAGTTAATACTTCATATAATGTTACATATGCACCTATTTTATCATCAGTTAATTTATCAAGCCAGAATCTTTCTCTATTTCTTCTTACATACCAATTTGATAATTCATCTGTAAATTCTTCTATTTGAAGTGCTGCTGATGTTATTTCATATTTATTTAACTTTTCATCAATTTCTTTTACTAAAGTATTTAATTTTGAAATTATCCATTTATCCATAACATTATTAGATTCAAAGTCTGCATAATCTAATGGATTAAATTTATCTATTTCTGCATATAACACATAGAATGAATATACATTCCATAATGTAGATAAGAATTTTCTTTGTGTTTCTTCAACATCTTTAGTAGAAAATCTTGTTGGAAGCCATGGAGCTGATGATGTATAAAAATGCCATCTTGTTGCATCTGCACCAACTGAATTAAGTACTTCAAATGGATCAACAACATTTCCTAAATGTTTAGACATTTTCAATCCTTTACTGTCTAAAACATGTCCTAATACTATACAATTTTCAAATGGATTTGTATCAAAAATACAAGTTGAAATTGCAAGTAATGTATAAAACCATCCTCTTGTTTGATCAACAGCTTCTGATATAAATTGTGCTGGGAAATTTTTCTCAAACAACTCTTTATTTTCAAATGGATAATGTAATTGTGCAAAAGGCATAGATCCAGAATCAAACCAACAATCAATTACTTCTTTCTCTCTTATCATATCTTTTCCACAATCTGGACATTTAATATGAATTGGATCTAAATATGGCTTATGAAGTTCTATATTTTCCGGAATATTTCCTGCCATTTTTCTTAATTCTTCTCTACTTCCTATACATTCCATGTGTCCACAATCGTGACATCTCCAAATTGGAAGTGGGGTTCCCCAATATCTATCTCTTGAAATTCCCCAATCTATAACATTCTCTAGGAATTTTCCAAAACGACCTGTTCTTATTGTATCTGGCATCCAGTTAATTTTATTATTATTTTCTAATAATTTATCTCTAACTGCAGTCATTCTTACAAACCAACTCTCTTTTGGATAATATAAAAGTGGTGTATCACATCTCCAGCAATGAGGATAGCTATGTGTGTGTTTTGCAGAACTAAATAATTTGTTTTCATGTGCAAGCCAAATACATACATCTTTATCACATTCTTTTACAAATCTTCCTGCCCATGGTTCTACTTCTTCTACAAATTTTCCTTCTTTATCTACTAAATTTACAAAAGCTATTCCATTTTGTTTTGAAACAAAACTATCATCTTCACCATAAGCTGGTGCTATATGAACTATACCTGTACCATCTGTTAATGTTACATAGTCACCATGAATAACAACAAATGCCTTTCCTTCAACATTTGCAAATGGTAATAATTGTTCATATTTCATTCCTAATAATTCAGAACCCTTAACTTCTTTTATTATTTCATATTCATTATCTTTTATTACTTGTGAAATTAAATCTTTAGCTAAAATGTAAATTTCTTCATTTCCTTCTTCTTGCATTTTTCCATCTATTATTGGTCTTGGAACTTTTACATAAGCATATGTATATGCTTTATTTACGCAAAGTGCTAAATTTGATGGTAATGTCCATGGAGTTGTTGTCCATGCTAAGAAATAGATATTTTCTTCTTCTACTACTTTAAATTTACATGTACATGTTAAATCTTGAACATCTTTATATCCTTGTGCTACTTCATGAGAAGATAATGCTGTTCCACATCTTGGACAATATGGCATAACTTTATGTCCTTGATATAAAAGACCTTTATCCCACATTTGTTTTAATGCCCACCATTCAGATTCAATATAATCGTCATGATATGTAACATATGGTTTTTCCATGTCTACCCAATAACCAATTTGATCAGTCATATCTTCCCACATAGAAACATATTTAAATACACTATCTTTACATTCACCAATGAAGTTTTCAACTCCATAGTCTTCAATTTGTTCTTTTCCAGAAATGCCTAGTTTTTTTTCTACTTCTAATTCTACTGGAAGTCCATGAGTATCCCATCCTGCTTTACGAATAACATCATAACCTTTCATGACTTTATATCTAGGAATGATATCTTTCATAACTCTTGTTAAAATATGACCAACATGTGGCTTACCATTAGCTGTTGGAGGTCCATCATAAAAAGTAAAATATCTTTTACCATTATTTATATCAAAATTTTTATGAATAATATCTTTTTCCTTCCATAAATCTTTTACTTCATGTTCCATTCCAACAAATCCGTTTTCTTTAAGTTCTACTTTTTTGTACATTTTATTTGCTCCTTTCAAATCTTTTTTATTTTATATAGTCCTTATCTATTTTTTCTACTAATTCAAATCTATGTTTTTGGCCTGTAATATTATCTTCTCTTTTAGGTATTTCTTCTAAAAACATTTTTTCAGGTCTTATCCATATTTTTTTATTATCATTTCTTTCATACAATGGTTTATATACTACCATTCTATTTTGTGTTTCAGAGTCATAAGCAATATTTTCTACGAAATAGTAGTTTCCTTTAAAGTGTCTATAAACTCTACTTATTTTTACTTCTTCCATATGTTATATCTCCTTTCACTTTTTATAAAAACAAAAAACTCTATTTCATCCTTATATAGGACGAAATAGAGTTACAATTTCCGTGGTACCACCTAATTTGAAAATAAATTTTTAAAATTTTATTTTCCTCTTAATAATCTTTAACGCAGAAATACGTTTAAACTTACTTTATTCAGTTTAAAAACAACAGAGGTGATAACAAACAAATTAGTTTCTACTAGAATTTCACCAAATTATCTAGCTCTCTTAAGGCTTTTTTTATTTGTGTTGTCCTTGTTTTAGTTTTTATTTATATTTATGCTTTATATTAACATGTTTTTTTATAAAATGCAATACTTATTTTTTATTTTCCAATAAACATTTGTACATAAATTTTTCCATATTGTGAGCCTTTTACAACTCCAATTCCTGTATAACTAAAACTATTATTTAATATATTAGCCTTATGTCCTGGAGAATTCATCCATGCAGTAACCGCTGCTGAATTACTAGAATTTCCTGCAATATTTTCTCCAGCTGTTTTATAAGATACCTTGAAACTGTTTAACATATCAAATGGTGAACCATATGTTGGTGATGTATGTGAAAAATAATTATTATTTACCATATCTTTTGCTTTTATCCTTGCTACATTTTGTAATTCTGTATCAATTTTTAATGCAGGTAATCCGATTATTTGCTCTTTGTTTATTTATTAAATTAAAGACTTCTAATTCATCTGCTGTTAGTTCTGAAGTATTTGTTGTTGTAGTATTACCTTGTAAATTGTTTGTATTTTCAGTTCCGTTACCATTTGGATAAATCGCTTTTATGTATTGTTTGCTAACTGCTCCTATATAATCTCCTTCTACTTGTACAATATACCAATTACCTACACCTGCAAATACTCTTATATATTGATTTTTATAAACTTTTGTTACAACTGGATAATTTGTTCCTGGTCCACTTCTTACATTTAATGTACTTGCAGTTACTAATCCAGTAGAAAATTCAACATTATAATAATGTTGCATTCCAAATGAAGTTGTTATTTTTGTGACTGTAAAAGTAAAAACAAATAATAAAATAATTTTAAGTATTGTATTTTTCTTTATTTTAATAATTTTCATAATACCTCCTAAACAATTATATTTAAGTGTATTATGTTTAGACTGTCCTATATTCCTACATTAGGAAGATTTTTTATAAATTTATATTTTTCGCATTCCAATCTTTCATAAAATACATCTTTTAATTTTATCTTTTGTAATATTAATTTTTCTTTTTCTTCTTTTTTTAAAGTTTTTATAGCATATTCCAATTTTGATGCCAATATTCTATTTTCTGTTTGCCAAGCAGCTTCTAACTTTTTAGCATTATGTCTCATTGTATATTTTGCACATTTATCACTTTTTGAAAAATGCTCTTCCATTCTTCTTTCTAAGTTTGTAGTAATTCCTGTATAAATAGAATTATCCTCACACCTTAACATATATATATAATACATTTTTTGTATCTCCTTTTTTATTTATTAAAGTATAACAGAAAATATAAAAAGTGTGAAGTATCATTATAAATCTATATATTTAAATTATTATCTTTATATTTAATTATTTTTATATTATTATTTGTTACCACTTGCACTTTTTAGTAATTTAGTATTGGATTGTCTATGTTTTTTCAATATAAAAATGAAAAATTTATGTAAGCATTTTACCTACATAAATTTTTCACTAATATTTTCTATTTTATTTTTGATAAATATTTATCTAATGAATTGTTTTTCTTTGCATGATTTATTTTTAAATCAAGTCCTTGCAGTTGAAGTAATACAAGTATTTCATTTATTTGATTATTTTTAATTCCCATACTTGTTAATTGCATTCTAGAATTTTGACAAATATCATATATAGTATTTATATTATTTACTTTAAAAGCTTCTAAAGTTTTTTTGTTTAATTTTAAAGTATTTACGTCTTTTCTTAATATTTCTTCCATATATATATGATTTCCTCCTTTTGTTAATTTTCTTTATTAAAATTATAGTGTTAAGGTCTTGATATAATTCTATATTTATCTTGTGCAAATTCCATTGATGCGACAGTAATGTTAGAACTTTCATTTTTATCTATTAAAATTTTCTTACCGTCTTGGATTTGTCTTGCTCTTTTTGCAACTACCATGGATAATTCAAATTCATTTAATACCTTTTCTAAAAGTTGTTTTCTTGATGGCTCTACTATCATTTTTTCTATCTCCTTTCTATATCATAGAAATAGAAATTTTTAATTTCTGATTTCAATCCATATAAAAAAACACACACGTTTTATGCTTATAACTGCATCTTTCTTATTGACTAGACGTTTTGTGTTTCATTCTTCATATATATATTATAACAGATTTTTTCATTAAAGTATAATGTTTTTTTAAATTTTTTTTATTTTTATTAAGTTATGCTGAAAACAAGAGATAAAACAAATATAATTTTGTTTTATCTCTTGCTTTATTATTTATTACCGCTTGCACTTCTTAGTAATTCAAGTGCTACTTCAAGAGCCAATCTGTCCTTTAAAACAAGTTCACTTACATCATCATACACATAGTATGCTTTTATTACAGTTTTAAACTTTCGCCCTTTGTACTCAATTTCTGTTTCTCCAACAGTTTCGATTATTCGAACTTTTAATGCTTCGTTTTTATTACTTTCTAACACTAACAAATTGCAATTGTTTTTCTTTAGGACGTCAAGTTTTTCATCTTTCATTTTCCGGATAAAATAACTTTCGTTTCCAGTTTTGAATTCTAACATTTTGAATTCACCTCCATTTTTTAGTTAAAAAATGTTTACGTTACTTTATATATAAGGATATTCCTTATGTTTACTGCATTATATCACTAATTTTCTGAAAAAGTCAATTCTTTTTTTCCTTCGTTTGCTTCTTTTTTCCTATTTTCAATGTCTTTACGGAATAAAAACTTAAATATTGTACGAATAAGTGGTTGTATAAAAAACAATTGTGTAAAGAATGCAAATGGGAAGTTTAAGCATACTAATTTTAACCAACTAGTAATTAATGTAAGTATATTAAATCCTTCATAATATGGGTAATATATAATTGCTGCTATAAGACTCATTGCTGGGCACATTAAAGCAACAGTTGTACATATTATTGTAGTTTCGAATATTACAGGATGTGTTTTTTTCATATCAAATACTTTAGTTGCAAGTTTAAATGAACAAGGACTTCCCATTATGATTTGTTTTACAAGGTAGTGCTAGAGTTACAGCTGTAGATGAAATGGGACGTAATTTTATAGCAGATTGTAAAGTAGGTGAAGGTTGGATTTTCCCTGCTAATATTCCTCATTCTATACAAGGATTAGAAGAAGGCTGTGAATTTCTAATGCTTTTTGATAAAGGAAGTTATTCTGAAGATGATACTTTTTCTATTTCAGAATTATTTTCTCATCTACCAAAAGATGTATTATCTGCAAATTTTGGTTGTGATGAATCTGAATTTGATAATATTCCAGAAAAAGAAGTCTATATTGTAGATGGAGGTGATCCTGGTCCTATTGAATCTCAGACAATTGAGTCACCTTATGGTTTTGTCCCAAGCACTTACAAACATGAGTTAATAAATGTAAAACCTATTGTTTGTGATGGAGGAAGTATAAAAATTTTAGATCATAGAAATTTTCCAGCATGTACTTCTACTACAGTTGCATTGGTTGAAATAGAACCTGGGGCTATGCGTGAAATTCATTGGCATTCAAATGCTGACGAACTCCAATATTATATTCAAGGAGAAGCAAGAATGACTGTATTTAAGGAAGGTCCTAAAGCTAGAACCTTTAATTATAGAGCTGGAGATGTTGGATATGTTCCTGTTGGTAATTTTCATTATGTACAAAATACAGGTACAGAAAAAGTTGTTTTTCTTGAAATATTTAAAAGTAATCATTTTGCGGATATTTCACTTGCTCAATGGATTGCTATGACTCCAAATGAAGTTGTTAAATCTGCTCTTAATTTATCTGATGAATTTTTAAATAATGTAAAAAAAGAAAGTAATCCAATAGTAAAATATAAAGGTTTTGAAATGCCTCCAGCAAATAAAACTCCTCAAAATATTAAATACTTTAAAAACTTCGATTATAAAATAAAACATCCTCCTTGTAAAGCTACCGAAAGTCATTAATATATTTTATATTTTGATATTTTTTTACAATATAAAAAATGAAGTAAATTATTTTAATTTTACAATTTACTTCATTTTTCTTTAATTATAATTTAATTATTTACATACATATTCCCTTTTTCATCTTTTAATTCTAAAGATGTTACTTTTAAATAAGGATATATTTCTTTTGGATTTTTATCATTTATTTCTATAATTCCTGTAACTTTTATCCATTGTTCTTTTTCTGGTTTTTCTCCATCATATTCACATTCCATTCCTACGATATATGAATCTGTACCACAACAATAATAATATCTTGCTACTATCATTGTATTATTATTTGATTCATCATAATATATAAATCCTTCATATGAAAGTTGTTTTCCTTTATATTGATTATAATTTAAAAACATATCGTTTAATGTTGTTGCAAAATAATTGTCTCTTATTATCATAGTAGATACTTTTTTCTCGTTACTATTCCCAGTATTAACAATGTTTTCTGTTTCACTATTTGAATTAACCTCTTTAGATTTTGTAGTTGATATTGCAATGACAATTCCTACTATTATAAAAATTAATAATAATATTATTATAAAAATTATTTTTTTTACTTTTGTATTTATTTTCATAATTTACCTTCTTCCTAATCATGTAATATTTTATCTATTATTGTAAATATAATAAATAATACTAAGTTTACAAGAACAATCATAGCTCCTGTACTTATATTAAATATATATGATAAATATATTCCTAAAAGGAAGCAAACTATACTTATTATTGCTGAACTAATAACAACTTTTTTAAATGTCTTAAATATTCTCATTGATGTTAATGCTGGAAATATTATAATACTGCTTATTAATAATGTACCCATCATTCTCATTCCTACAACAATAATTACAGCTGTTAGTATTGCAATTATATTTGTATACTTCTTAACTTTTAATCCACTTGCTTTTGCAAAATCTTCATCAAACGTAATTATAAATAGCTTTCTATAATAAATTATAAATAATATTGCTACAATTATACTAACTATAACACTTAATACAACATCACTCTCACTCATAGCAAGTATACTTCCAAACATAAAATTACATACATCTGTATTCATTCCTGTTGTTAGTGATGTAATTGCTACACCTATTGCTAATGCCGAACTTGAGATTAAGGCTATTGCACTATCACTTTTAATTTTTTTATTATCTCCAACTTTCAACAAAATAATTGCTGTTATAATAACTCCTGGTATTGCTATATATAATGGAGTGGTAAATCCTAGTGCTGTTGCTATTGTTAAAATTGCAAATCCTACATGTGATAGCCCATCTCCTATCATACTATATCTTTTAAGTACAAGACTAACACCTAAAAGTGCTGCACATAAACTTACCAAACTACCAACTAATATTGCTCTTTGTATAAAGCTGTGTTGTATCATTTCTATTATTGTTTCTATCATTTGATGTCACCTCCAGTTAAGTAATTGTTTGTATCTCCATTATATTTAATTTCTCCATTTTCTATTTCAATTACTTTATCTGTATATTTTAATGCTCTATCTATATCATGTGATACCATAAGAATACTTAGATTTTTCTCTTTTTTTAGTTTATCTAACATTTCATAAATTTGCTTTGCAACTTTAGGATCTAATCCATTTGTTGGTTCATCTAATATAATAGTTTTTTCAGTAGCACACATAGCTCTAGCAATTAGTACTCTTTGTTGTTGTCCACCAGAAAGATCAATAAAAGATTTTTTTCTAATATCATATATTCCTAATTCTTTCATTATCCTACTTGCTTTTTCTTTATCATCTTTTTTATAGAATATACTATTAATATTATTCGATATTGTACCAGATAATACAACTTCTTCTATTGATGCTGGAAAATTTGTCTGAATTTCAGTTTTTTGTGGTAAATAACCTACTTTTTCATCTATTGATATTTGTCCTGTATACCCTTTATTTAATCCAACTATACATTTCAAAAGTGTACTTTTACCTGATCCATTTTCTCCAACTATACAAGTAAATTTTCCTTTTTCAACTTTTATATTTATTTTCTTTAATACGTCTTTTTTACTAGGATAACTAAAAGATAAATCTTTTATATCTATTATTGTTTGCATAATTTTAACTTTCATCTCTTTCTTACTTTTAATTTATTGTAATGCTGTTTTTAATACATCTATATTTCTTTCCATCAAATCAACCCATGTTTGTCCATTATCAAAATCTGTCTTTGTAACATTATGTAATGATTGTATTTGCATTGCTTTTACTCCATTTCCCGCTTCTTTTGCAATTGTGTTTGCTACTATTCCTGTAGATAATTCTGTATATAACACTACTGGTATTTTTTCATTTTTTACCTTATTTACTAAATATGCTACTGTTTTACTACTAGGTTCTGATTCTGTACTACATCCGTTAAATGCTGCGCTTACATCTAATTTGTAATATTCAACAAAATATTGCATTGGCATTTTGTCTCCAAATACTAATCTTGATCTTTTCTTGTTATTTACTATCTCTTGAATTTTATTATCTACTTCTTTTATTTTTGCTATATAATTTTCACTATTAGTTTTATAAATATCTTTATTTTGTGGATTAATCTCTTCCATTGCTTTTTCTAAAGAATTAACCATTGATATTGCATTTGCAGGTGATGTCCAAATATGTTCATCAAAAGCTCCTTCTTCCTCTTCTTCGTGTTCTTCATGTTCTTCTGCACCGTCTACTTCTTTTTCCTCTATTTTTTGTACATCATCAGCTATACATATAACTTTTTGATTTTTATTGTTTAATGCTTCTAAAACTTTTTCCGACCATGCCTCAATTTCTCCACCTATGTATACAAATAAATCTGCATTTTGTATTTTTATTAAATCTTGTGCTGTTGGATCATAGCTATGTGCATCTTTACCAGGTCCTAATAAAAATGTTAATTCTACGTCATCTGTATCTTTAGTAATTTGTTTTATAAAATCATAGCATGTAAAATTACTTACAACTACTTTCTTCTTTCCTGTATCTATATTTTTGTTTTTATTACTTGCAGTTACTGCTAAAGTAACAACTCCTATGACAATTATAATTAATAAAATAATTAATCCTATCTTTTTTAGTTTCATTTTTTTCTTTCTCCTTCTAAAGTATTTATTATCTTTTCTTTTCTTTTCTTTTTTACAATATTTTAAATTTCATTATTACTTATTATTTTTTTGACATTCTTTACATTTTCCATAAAATACAACTTTCTCATTGTTTATGAAAAATTTCTTATCTTCTTGCGCCTGTTCTATAATATTTAATACCTTATCGCTTTTAAAATGAATTAAATCTCCACATTCTTCACAAATAAGATGATAATGTGATTCACATTCTGCAGTATGCTCTTTGTATTGATAACAAAAACCTTGTTTATTATCTAATGGTATTTTTATAATTTCTCCTTTTTCTACTAAGCAATTTACCATTCTGTATATAGTTGTTAATCCTATTTGATCTTCTAGAGCATTTTGTATTTCTTGAATTGTTAAATGTTTATTTTTATTTTCTTTTAAATATTTAATTATCTTTTCTTTTTGTTTTGTATTTCTAGTTTTTATCATAGTTCTCCTTTATTGAAAATCATTTTCAATTAGTATAACATCTTTTTTTTAATTTTTCAATTACTTTTAGTTATTTTTTATTATTTATAAAATAAAAAAATTATAAAATGATATTTTTATAATATATTGCAAAAAGAGAATGATTCAACATCATTCTCTTTGTTTTAATTTTTTCTTTTATTTATTTTCTAAAATATTTTTTACAAATTCGTCATCATTATATACTGTAATTGCTTTTGGTAATACATCTATTACAAAATGATTATCTGTTAATTTTTCACCATCTACATTAAATGTAATATTCTTTTCTACATTTATTTCTATATGCTTTGTTCTAAATTTGTGTACTCTTCTTTTTCCTTCATGTGTACCCTTTTTTACTTTTAGTAATAATGGTATCATCTTCAATCTTGACATTTTTTCAGCATAATAAATATCTAACAATCCATCTGTCAACTGAGATTTTGGAGCTATATTAAATCCTCCTCCATAATATCCACCATTACATATACTTAATATACTGTATTTATCTTCAATATTCTTTATATCTGTTTTTAATTGCATTTTTTTAAATCTAAATTTTACAAATGTATAAAATATACTTGCATTATATAGTTGTGAACTTGGTATTATTGTGTTTCTTAATATATCTACATTATTTGCAACTTCTGCATCTATTCCCATACAAGCTACATTTATAAAATATTTATCATTAATCTTTGCTAAATCTATTACATTTTCACCTTTTGGTAACATTTTTATTGTTCTATACGTGTCATTTCCTGAGCCTGATGGTATTATTCCTAATTTGTTTTTTGTTTTTACTATTCCAGATAATATATTTGTTAAAGTTCCATCTCCTCCAACAATGTAAATTATATTTTCTTCTTTTTCATATTCTGATACAATTTGATTTGAATTTATTTCTTCTGTAATATATCTTATTTCATATTGTAGATTTCTTTTTTCACATTCATTTTCTATCTTTGGTACTATTTTTTTATATTTTCCTTTACCAGCTACCTTATTTACTATAAATATATATTTCATATATCTTCCTACTTTCTAAGTAATTTTAAAACTTCATTTTCTAAAAATTTATTTGCTTCGTTTATTTCCATATTACTTACATCAATTGGTTCTCCAAATTGTAAAGAAACACTTTTTCTAAAGATTTTATATTTTCCTTTAATTGCAAATGGTAATATTTTTGTATTTGTTTCATTAGCAATTGCTACAGCTCCATGTCTGAATTTCAAAAGTAATTCATTAGTTTTGTTTCTTGTTCCTTCAGGAAATATTCCTATTGAACCACCATTTTTTAATATTTTTTCTGATTCAATTATAGCTAATGGATTACTTTTAGTTCTATGGATCTTTATTAATCCTATTTTTTCAAAAAGAATTCCATGTAATCCTTTAAACAATTCTTCTTTTGCCATATAATGAACTATTCTATTGGTAGATGTCATTACCATTACTGGATCTGCTGCATGTTTATGATTTCCTGCAAATATTATTGGACCGCTTTCAGGAATATTTTCTTTTCCATATATTTTCGGTCTATATATTATTTTTAATAAAACAGAACAAATTATTTTTACAAATTTATATAATTTTTTTCTTTCTTCTTTCATTTTAATTCCTTTTTTCTTTTTTCTTTTTTCTTAATTATGATTTAGTATATATTTAAATTTCATATTTTATTTACATTCTAATAATATCATAAATATATAAAAAATAAAACACAAAAAAAGAATAGTATTAAACTATTCTTTTTATCTTTTTATCTTTTTATCTTTTTTAAATTTTATTATTTTATCTATTTTACTTTAATGCTTCCAATTCCGCCTGATATAACTATATAGTTTTCTCCATTTCCACATATTATATCATCAGATACACTTTTTTCAAATATATAAATAGAACCTATCCCTTTACTTGTCTCTATTGTATAATTTTCATCATCATCTTCCAAATTAATATCTAATTTTCCTATACCTGCATCTATTTTGCTATTTCCAGTTATAGTTGATGTTACTTCAAATTTTCCAACACCCATACTTAATTTTAAATCATTAATATTTCCTGATGAAATTTTTACTGTTCCTACTCCACCATTTATATTTGCTTTTTTATTTACAACTAGATTTTGAATATCTGTTTTTCCTGCTCCAATATCTAATTTTAATTCATCAGTTTTCAATGTTTCAATATCTAATTTTCCAGCACCTGATTCTATATTTACTTCATCAAATATTATATCTTCTGGTATATATATAACCACTTGCTTTGTATCTGACATAAATTTTAATTCCCAGTCTTTTTCATCTTCAATAATAATTTGATTTCCTTTTTGACTACATTTAATTTCTTCATCATTATTTATAACTTTTAAAGTATCACCATTTTTTATTATCAAATCTGCATAATTCAATTTTACTTTTAAACTTTTCAATTCTTCATTACTATCAAAATCAGTAGTAATAGCTTCGTTTTGTACTATTTCATTATTATTTCCTTTTGTTAATCCTAAAACATTTTTAAATATTGATAAAGTAAAAATCATCCAACCTATAATATTAATTATAATAACTATTGCAAATGCAATTGCAAGATATTTTATTATTCTTTGTACTGTTGTCATTTTATTTCAACACCTCCAAATATACATGTTGCATTAATATATATTGTATGTTCTCCATTATTTACAGTATAAGAATTTTTATTTGTTACACCTCCAAATATTGGTGTAGATTTTATTTTTACTTGTACATTCTCAGGTAAATAAAGCTCAATTCCACCAAATACTGAACATGCGTTAATTACTTGATCTGATGTTATTATTGATTGTTTTAAATCACATTTAACCCCACCAAATACTGCTGTTAAATCTGCTCCATTGAATTCTTGACCATTGAAGTTTATATCTTGACCAGCAAATGCTGCACAGTATTCATTATTTTCTGTTTTATTTTTATTTAATTTTTTGATTTCACTACTAACTTTTCCACCGATAACATCTCTAAATAGAAATGATAATCCTATTATTATTAATATACCTGGAACAAATAGCTTCCAAGCTGTATTAAAATCAAGGTATCCTTGACAACATGTTAATAATACAACACCTACTATTAATCCTATAATATTTCCTGTTTTTTCATCTTCTTTAAATATTCCTATAAAGCATGGTACAATTATAAACATTGTCCACCAACCATCAAAAAATATGTTTATATTTGTAATTTCTAATGCATTACATGCAAATATTACTCCTATCACTATAAATACTAGTCCCCATAAAATATTTCCAAATTTTTTCATATATTATCCCCTTTCTTAATTCATTATATTTTATCATTTATTTTCTATGTTGTAAATAATATCAATCAATAAATATATATGTTTATTGATACTTGCACTTTTTAGATTTTATTATTATAATATATTTATTAATATTGAATAGGAGTTTTTTTATGGAACATTGGAGTGTTGAAGATTATAAGAATTTTTCTGATAATTCAAAAAGAAAAAGTAAATATAGATCTAATAAAATTTCAGTTGATGGTCATACATTTGATAGTCAAAAAGAGGCTGATTTTTATTGTGAATTAAAATTAAAATTACAAGCAAAAGAAATTAATGGTTTTTGTATACAACCTACTTTTATACTAGCACCTAGTTTAAAATACAAAGCTGATTTTATTGTTTTTAATAAAGATAATACTACTGAAGTTATTGATGTAAAGGGTTTTAAAACTAAAGAATATATTACAAAAAAGAAAGTCTTTGAAGATAAATTTAACTTAAAAATAACAGAAATATAAAAATACTAGGAATATTCCTAGTATTTTTTACTTTATAATTTATAATTCAAAAATATTTGCTTTTAATATCATTTTTGAAATTTTAGTTTTCTCTGATAATGGGATTTCCCACATACTTGCTAATATTGATTTTCCTTTTTTATATTGTTTAGTTGGATTACCATATATTTTATATAATTGCTTTTCAAGTTCTACTTTATTAGTATAAACAGATAATATATTTTCTCCATAAAGTACATTTATTGTAGTTTCAGTTTCTGATTTATTTGCTTCTTTATATATTTTCTTGTTTTCTTCATTTACTTTCTTATCATCTTTTCTTATCATTTCAACATCCCTTATTTTTTCTATTATGCCTCATTCTATCATTTTATTTGTAAAATGTAAAGTATTTATGTTCAAACCTATTATTTTGATTAATAAAAAAAGTAACTAAACTATAAAAAATTTAGTTACTTTTTTACTATACTTCTATTTCTGTATTTTCAATTTCTGCAGTATTTCCGAAAGAAAATACTTTCTTTGTAGCTTTTTGTTTTTCTTCAAATTTCTTGTAGAATTCTTCTCTTGCTTCATTTAAAGTTTCTTCCATTGCATTAAACATTTGATCTATATCTTGTTTTTTAAAATCATAACTATTGCTTCTTGCCATTGGTTCTAATATTTGAATGTCATGTAATACATTGTTTACTCTCTTTCCTGCATATTCAATAAATTTTGCTCTTTTTTCTTCGTTTACTTCTTTTTCCATTTGTTTTTCTCTCCTTATTCTATAAAGTTTATACGTTAATACGCAAATACTTAAATAAGATATCACAACTTTTTTTAAATTTCAAATACTTTTTTTAAATTTCTTTTTTTATTTTTGCAACAAAAAAACCTTCGAATAATTCATTTGGTTTAATGCAAATTGTTCCTTCAATTTTGCTTGGTAGTAGTGGCAATTTTATGTTTGTATCTATTTTAATTGGTACGATTTTTACTTTTCCTGATTTTAAAATTGTGTTTAATACATCTTCATTTTCACATGATAAAATTGAACATGTGGAATATACCATTTCTTTTCCCGGTTTTAAAACTTCAATTGCTTTTTTCAATAATGCTTTCTGTGATTCTATAGATTTATCAATTAATTTTTTTGTAAAATTTTTTTCTAAATTTTCATTTTTTAAATCGATTGTTCCACTTCCACTACAAGGTGCATCTAACAATATACTATCAAATGAGAAAAACTCATTAATTTTTCTACTATCTTCTTGCATAATATAAACTGATGTAGCTCCTTGTTTGTCTATATTATACTTTAATCTTTCTGCTCTTATTTTATTCATTTCACATGCTGTTATATGTGCATTATTATTTGTTAATGCTGCTATTTGAGTTGTTTTTCCTCCTGGTGCTGCAGCCATATCTAATATATCAATATGTTCTTGTGGTTGTAATATTATAGGAGGTAACATAGAAGATAAACTTTGTAAATATATTTCTCCATTTTTATAAATATCTAAATCTTCTATTTCTTTTTCTCTTATATTTTTTATAATAAAAGCTTCATTGCTCCATTCAATCTTTTCATATTCTATGTTTTGTTCTTTTAGCTTATTTTCTATAGTTTCCACTTGTGTTTTTAATGTATTTACTCTAAAAGTAACTGGTCTTTTTTTGCTGTATCCATCAATTATACTTTTAGTTAATTGTTCTCCATATTGATTTTTTAACATTTCTATTAAAAATTCTGGTATATTATTCATAATATTTTATCTCCTATTTATAATATAATTTGTTACATTATTTTATCATAAATATAATAAAAAGAATAGAGTTAATCTATTCTTTTATATTTTAAAGATATATTATTTCAATTCCTGAAAAACTACATTTTCCTTTTAATATAAGTTTCTTTGAGTTTTCATTAATTTGTTTATTAAATTCTTTTTCATCTATTCCACCAAGCATAGCATCTATTCTATTTTCAACTTTCCAATCTTTTGGTATATATAATTCTACTCCTGAAAAATCAACATTTACATTTACTACTGCTTCTTCACCAGTTATTTTAGAATTATCAAAATATACCTTCATGGCTCCAAAAGAACAATCTAATTTTACTTTTTCTAAATTCTCTGAATTAATATATTTAACGCTTGCTCCAAATCTTGTATATAAGTTTACTTCACTTTCATCTGGTCCATCTATAATTTCTGCAAATCCTTCTGCTTTATCACATTCTTTTCTATTTGTATGGCACTCCCATTTTTTATGTTGTGGAAATATCAAAGATAATCCTATACTTAAGAAGAATGCTACTCCTAATATTGGCCATGGCACAAATTTTTGTATTCCTAATTGATCTGCATATAAAATTCCTATTATTGCTGCTGGAAATAATATTCCTGCAAAATGTCTATGTGTTATACTCTTAACTATAACTGGAACTAATATTAATGTAATAACAAGACTTGTTAAATTAATTCCTACTAAATATCCTAGTTGTTGTAATATGATTAATATGGCTGCTAATATAAAAAATACTCCCAAAAATAAATTTTTAGATTTCATAATTTCTCCTTTCTCCAAGTTTTTGTCTTAGTTCTTTATAATAGTTCCTAGACACATAAACTTGTTTATATGATTTATTAAATTGTACTAAACTAGAAGATGTTATATTTTTGTCAATCGAATGAATATGATTAATATTAACAATTGTTGATTTTGATACTCTTGCAAAGTTATCTGGTAATATTTCTTCTAATTCATATAATTTGTTTTTAACTTTGTAGATTTCTCCTGTTGTATGTGCATTAATTCCACTTCCGGAAGTTTCAAAAAATAAGATAGTTTTTAAAGATAAATAATATTCCATATTTTCTTTATAAAATGTTAAATTTACTTTTTGTGATGATTGTTTTACAACTTCTTGTATTTTTTGAATTGTAGAATTAATTTCACTACATTTTATGATTATCTCATCTTCTCCGTATATTTTCATCAACTTCAATTCGTATTTTCATTTTTTGTTTCTCCTATGTCTGTATTATAGTTTGATTTTTTATTTTTGTATAGTAATTTTTAGTAACAGGTATTTTTTTAGAGTAAGAGGTATTTTTTCTTGTTTTTATTCTATTTCTATATAATACCATAAAATAATAATAAAGAATAGATTTCTTTATTTTATGTTCTTTATTATTAACTTTAACATTAAAAAATGGAAATTTTAAAGTTTGTCTTTAAATTTTCCATTTTACATATTTTATTTATTTGCCGCTGTTAATCTTGGTTCAAAATTTTGTGTATATATTGCTTTATTATATATTGCGAAATCATCAATATATCCCTTATAAGCAGTATTGACTGTAGATGAATTTCCTCCTATTGCAAACTCTGGTAAATTAATTTCTATTGTTTTATTGTTACTTGTTGTTCCTATATTTATTCCATTTTCATATAAAGTAAATTCTCCATCTTTTCTAACTAATGCATAGTGTGTCCATTCATTTTCTTTGTACTCGCTATTAGTTATAAGTATTCTTTCTCCTCCATTTGCTACAGTAATTTTGCGATTTTGTCGTTGATCAGTGCAAAATATATTTAAATTATCATTTAAATAATTTCCACAGAACAATGAATATGGCATTGTCTGTTGTTCTGGATATGCCCAAAATTCTATAGTAAAATCGTTAGTTCCAAAATTTAATTCAGATGAATCGTATTTTAAAGCTTGAGATATTGTGCCATTAAAATAGCAACTTCCTCCACCAATTTTATTTTTTTCCTTACTAATATTTATGTTTTCTTGGTCAAGTAAAATTATATTTTTACCATTTAAATTATTTTTTATTGCTTTTATCTTTAAATAACAACTTATATCTTGAGATTCATAATTATCAAATTTTGCATAAAATGCTCTTGTTTTTTCTTCATTTACTATTTTTTCAAAATCAGAATCATATAAAGCTTTATTATATATTTCTATATCATCAATATATCCTTTATAAGCAGTATTGTTTGTAGATGAATTTCCTCCTATTGCAAAATCTGATAAATTAATTTCTATTGTTTTGTAATCACTTGTTGCCCCTATATTTTTTCCATTTTCATATAAGGTAAATACTCCATTCTTTCTAACTAATGCATAATGTGTCCATTGATTTTCTTTGTACTTACTATTAGTTACAATTATTCTTTGTAGTCCATTCGCTACAGTAATAATATTAATATCTCCAGCTTGGTCAGTACAAAATATATTTAAATTATTATTTGAATAACTTCCACAGAAGAATGAATATGGCATTGTTTGTTTTTCTGGATATGTCCAAAATTGTATAGTAAAATCACTAACTCCTAATTTTAATTCCGAATTTGCTAAAGTTAATGCTTGACCTTCCTGTCCTAAGAATTGACAACTACTTGTTCCATTTTTTTTAACTGTATTATTTAATAAAACTGCTTCTTCATTCAAAGTATCAAATTTAATATTTTTATTTTCTAATTTAATTGAATCAAATGATGCATAAAATAATAAATCTTCTGCATTTTCATTTTTCTTATTTAGTTCTTCTTTTCCTGTAATTATCATGTTAAAACTTTTTTCTATTTTAAAATTATAACCTTTATATTTTCCTTCTGGTTCTTCTGTTTCATTTGTAACGTCCTCATTCCATGATAATTCTTCTAGTTTTTGAGGTAAATATTCTATTAGTGCTTGCATATTAATTTCTTCATTTTCTCGTAATTGTGTTTGAATATCTAATATTGCTAGTGTGATTTTTTCTTTTACTTGCTCTTCAATATATTTTTCACTTGCTTCTTTACTTTTATTTAATATTCCATTTTCTCCAACTAAAGTAGTTATCGTTACTCCTGCTAATATAACTAATATTATAATTGTTATTATTAAACTGATTAATGTAATACCTTTATTATTTTTCATTTTTTCTCCTTTTGTATTCTTTTTTTCATTTTATTTATATTGTTTATTACTATTATTAATATAGTATGTGCCAAGTAATGATTGGTAAACATCCTTTCTATTGATTCAAAAAACGCATATCAATTTTTTTACTTTCAAAAAAATTTTTAAATTTCTTTCTTTTTTTAAGAATACATACTATTTTTATAGAAACATTATATAGTTTTTGCACAATTTCCGTCAAGTTATTTTTAAATATTTTTCTACTTTTTTATTAAAAATTATATATATAATTTAAGTTACCTACAAATATCATTTTTATTGCTTGCGATATTGGTTTTTTGGATTTTATTATCATAACTTTCAATCATTGTTTTTTACACAGTCACCTAAATCACAAACAAATTTGTATATTTTTTCTAAATGATTGAAATTTACTTTATTATTTACTACTTTGACATAAAATAAACCCTCATTGTTAAACTTCTTTGTCTAACAATTTAGGTTCACTTCATTTTTATTGTTAAGGGGTTTATAATCTGTTTTTTATTCTATTTCAAAATTAAAGAATCTTCTTTATTTATTCTTCAACTTCTTCAAATTGACTATTATATAATTCTGAATAAAATCCATTTTTAGCTAATAATTGTTCATGTGTTCCTTGCTCTACAATATCTCCATGATTCATAACTAATATTAAATCTGCATTTTTTATAGTAGATAATCTATGTGCTATTATAAAGCTTGTTCTACCCTTCATTAAGTTATCCATTGCTGCTTGTATTTGTATTTCTGTTCTAGTATCTATAGAACTTGTTGCTTCATCTAATATTAATATTTTTGGATCTAGTAATATTACTCTTGCTATTGTTAATAATTGTTTTTGTCCTGCTGATATATTACTTGATTCTTCATTTAATATCATATCATAACTATTTGGAATTGTTTTTATAAAGTGATGTACATGTGCTACTTTTGCAGCTTCAATTACTTCTGCATCTGTTGCATCTGGTTTACTATATTTAATATTATCTTTTATACTGCCACCAAATAGCCATGTATCTTGTAATACCATTCCAAACATTTTTCTTAAATCTTCACGTTTAAAATCTTTAATATTAATTCCATCTATTAATATTGCACCTTTGTTTACATCATAAAAACGCATTAACAATTTTACCATTGTTGTTTTTCCAGCTCCAGTAGGTCCAACTATAGCAATTTTTTGTCCATCCTTAACATTCGCACTAAAATCATTAATTACAATTTTATTTTCACTATATCCAAATTGTACATGATCAAAAGTTACATTTCCTTGTAAATCTTTTATTGATTTAGCTTGTTTTACATCTTCTATTTCTTCTTTTTCTTCTAAGAATTCAAATACTCTTTCTGATGCTGCAACCATTGCTTGTAACATTGAAGATATCTGCGCTATTTGGTTAATAGGTCCGAGTAAATTGTTTGTTATATTGTATAAATGATTGTATATTTCCTACAGTTATTTTTCCTTGTACTGCTAAATATCCACCAACAATTGCAACTAATACATATCCTATATTTCCAACAAAATTCATTATAGGATGGATTAATCCAGATAAGAATTGTGATTTCCATGCTGAATGATATAATTCTTGATTTGCTTTGCTAAATTCTTTTATTGCTTTTTCTTCTCCATTAAATGCTTTAACAATTGTATGTCCACCATACATTTCTTCGACTTGACCATTTACATGTCCTAAATAATCTTGTTGTGTTTTAAAATATTTTTGTGACTTCCCTACAATGTTTTTTACAACAAATAGTGTTATAGGTAAGATTAATAAAGATATTAATGTCATTTCTATACTAATTGATAGCATCATTATTAATATTCCTATTAATGTACATACAGATGTTATAATTTGTGTAATACTTTGACTTAAGTTTTGTGAAAGTGTATCTATATCATTTGTAATTATTGATAAAACTTCTCCTTTTGTTTTTTTATCAAAATATCTCATTGGTAATTTATTTATTTTAGTTACTAAATTACCACGTAAACGATATGTTAGTTTCTGTGATACCCCTGTCATCATAAATCCTTGAATTAGTGAGAATAGAGCACTAACTAAATATAATACTAATACTGTAAGTAATATATTTATTATTTTTGTAAAATCAATTCCACTTCCTCCAGATATTTTGCTTACTAATCCATTAAAGATTTCTGTTGTGGCATTTCCTAATATTTTTGGTCCAACAATAGAAAAAATTGTACTTCCTACTGCAAAAATAATTACAATTATTAATGCTATTTTATATTGTGATAAATAATTTTTTATTAATTTTTTTACTGTACCTTTAAAATCTTTTGCTTTTTCAATCTTTTTTCCTTTTGGTCCTCCCATTGGTCCGTGGCATACTCTATTCCACCTCCTTCTTATTATTTTTTAATTCTTCTTCTGATAATTGTGATAATGCAATTTGTTTATATATCTCACAATTTTCTATTAATTCATTATGTGTTCCTTTTCCTACTATTTTCCCTTCATCTAATACAATAATCTGTTCAGCGTTCATTATAGTACTAATTCTTTGCGCTACTATGATAATTGTTTTGTTTTTTGTTTCTTTTGCTAAAGCTTCTCTTAATTTACTATCCGTTTTTAAATCTAATGCTGAAAAACTATCATCAAATATTAAAATTTCTGGATCTAAAGCTATAGCCCTTGCTATAGATAAACGTTGTTTTTGTCCTCCAGAAACATTATTTCCACCTTGTGCTATCTCAGATTTATATTTTTCTTTTTTACTTTCAATAAATTCTTCTGCTTGTGCTATTTTTGCTGCTTTTATCATTTCTTCATCAGATATATCAGGACTTCCATATTTTATATTAGATTCAATTGTTCCTGAAAATAATATTCCTTTTTGTGGAACAAATCCTATTTTCTTTCTTAATTCCTTTTGAGATACTTCTTTTATATTTATTCCATCAATCAAAATTTCTCCTACTGTTGCATCATAAAATCTAGGAATTAAATTAACTACTGTTGATTTTCCACTTCCCGTACTTCCTATAATTGCTGTTGTTTCACCAGGTTTTGCTACAAAATTGATATCTTCTAATATTTCGCTATCTGCATCCGGATATCTAAATGATACTTCTTTAAATTCTACTAATCCTTTTTTATTTGTATCTAATTCTTTTACTTTTTCTTTATCTTTAATACTTAATTTTGATTCTAATACTTCATTAATACGTTTCGCTGAAACTGCTGCACGTGGAAGCATAATAGATATTAATGATATCATTAAGAAACTCATTACAATTTGCATTGTATATTGAATAAATGCCATCATATCTCCAACTTGCATTGTTCCTTCATTAACATTATTTCCACCTACCCAAATTATAAGTAATGTGATTGCATTCATAATAAGCATTAATGCTGGCATCATTATACTCATTGCACGGTTAACAAATATATTAGTTTTCATTAGATCTTTATTTGCATCATCAAAACGCTTTTCTTCTCTATTTTGTGTATTAAAAGCTCTAATAACTGGAATACCTGTTAATATCTCTCTTGATACTAAATTTAATTTATCAACTAGCTCTTGTAGTTTTTTAAATTTTGGCATAGCTATAATAAATAATATCATGACTACTGTTATAATACATAATATTGCAAGTCCTATAATCCATGCCATTGAACTTACGCTATTATTAAGTACTCTAACAAATCCTCCAATGCCTATTATAGGTGCATATACAACTACACGAAATAATAATGTAATTAACATTTGAATTTGTTGAATATCATTTGTACTTCTTGTAATTAATGATGCTGTTGAAAATTCTCTAAACTCTTTTGTTGAAAAAGCAATTATCTTTTTAAATACTTTATCTCTTAAATTCATTCCTAATTTTGCAGCAACTCGTGATGAAAGCAACATTATTATTACAGCTGATATCATACTAATAAGTGAAATTGCTAACATTTGAAGTCCAGCCATAAGAATATAATCATTTTGTGATTTTTCTGTATCTATTCCTATTTGTTTATATTCTTCTTTCACACTATTAATAGCTGCTTGCTGTATAATTGAGTCATTCATAGAATTAAGTTGTTCTTCAAATTTGCTAATCATGGTACTTAAGTATTGTTCTGGTATTTTTTCTATTATTTCTATTGTTGACATTTGTTCAACAACATTAGTTGGTATTATTGAACTCTTATTTAATTCTTTCATTGATTGAATTATTTGTGTTTTTAATTCTTTTGATTGTTCTTCATTATTTGCAATTGAAAGCATCATCAATGGTTTAGCAATTATACTATTTAAATTTTCTTTTTCTTCTTCTTTTAATTCTTTAACAATATATAATTTTTGATTTTGTAATTCTGTATATTTCTTTAAATATTTTTCGTTTGAAGAATCTTTTGATATTAATTCATAATCTTCTAATATTTCTTCATCTTTATCTGTAAATAATAAAAGTCTTCTTAATTGTTTTTCTCTTATCACTTCTGGAAAAGAATTTTCAATTCCTCCTTGTTGTATTCCTATATTAACTATTCTTGACGTGTAGTCTGGAAGTGTTAAATCGGCCCATGCTTGCACACATAATAATAGTACTATTATAATTACAGATACTATTGATTTATTTAAATTTTTTAATACTTTTAACATTGTTTTTTATCTCCTCTTTTATTCAATATTTCTATGATATTCCAAAACATAACTTTTTGTCAATAATAATTATTATTAATTCGCATAGAATTTACTTAAAAAATATGGATACTAAAATTTAGTATCCATATCTGAAACGTAATAATTTTAAAGGCTTTCATCATCATATATATCATCGCCTAAATCATAATCATCTTCTTCATTTTCAACAATTTGAGGTGTGATAAAATATAAGATTGTTAGAAATAATGCATAGATAATCCCAATGACCGATACAATTGTAAATACTTTCTTTAATACTTTAAAAATCTTTTGCCGTTTCATATTTTTTCCTCCTTATTTAATTAATAAGAACTATAGTTACATAAAGAATAGAATGATATTATTATAAACGATTTCTGTTAATTTTTCAAGTAATCTCTCTATATAAAGTAAAAAAATGCAATTTCTCTTCGTTATATTCATTATTATTTTATTTTGGATTAACATATATAAATTAAATATAAAAAGTAGCAAATCATATTAATAATTTGCTACTTTTTTCGTTTAATCAACTTCAATAATCTTAATTTCTTTTATTCCGAGCACATACTTGAATTTTCTAAAATTGCAACCACTTTTGCCTATAATATAAGGTATAATTTCTCTTTGCAATTGGATTTCTACATCTTGATTATATATTTTATTAAGGTCAAATATAATAATGTGTGTAGTTTCTTTACCATCCAATTTTTTGATAATAAAAACATAAAAATTATCATTTTCTGTTTTTATTTCTCCTTCTTGCAAATCACCTTTAAATTTAAGCTTGTTTACATATACGCAAGTTCTACCATCTAAAATTTCTCTTATTAGAGTAACCTTTTCTTGAAACTTTATAACTTCAAGTTCTTTATTCACTATCTCTGATAGTTCATAAGCAGCTTTTAAAGTTTCTTCTGTAGGAATTTCTCCAATACGATTTTCCAGAAAGCAATACCTATCCATTACAAACATATATGCTGGTAAACATACTTTTTTTGTTTCATATTTCCGGCAATCCCAGTATTCACATCCCTCTTTGTTTTTTGCTAATAATACTGTTCTGTAACTGATATTTAGTTTTTTTAGAACCTCCTCGTATTTCTTATTAATTACTGGCAAATTCTTTTGTGTACCTTTTGAATGTAACCGGATTTGATCACCTTTTACAATCCAACAATTATCAATTTCAATTATATGTCTTACACTTTTAGAATTTTCTTCCATATACGCATCCTCCTTTTGTTGTTTAAGATTATTCTACTAAATAATTTCGTATGTGTATATTATACCATTTTATGTCAATCTTTGCAAGTTCTTATTTTTTATTCATCTTTTGCTGTATTAATTTTTAATAGTTTAAATATTTCAACAACAACAATAGGAGTTAATACAAGTATAATTATTTCAACTATATTAGCTGTTGGTAATATTGGTATACTGAATATATTTCTTAAAGAAGGTATTAATAATATTGCTAACATTAATATTGTTGAAATTCCTATTGCAAGTAATAATTTTTTATTATTTAAAATACTTGTTTTAAATATAGATTTTTTATTATTTCTTATATTAAACACATGAACAAGTTCTGATAATGCTAATACACAAAATGCCATTGTTTGACCTATTTCTACTTTTATTTCTTCTTTACTTAACCCTTCTATTATTGGTAGCTCTGAATCAGCAGTTCCTATACCTATTATAAAAGCTATTAAAGTAATTACTCCTATCATAATTCCTTGATATACAATTCTCCATGTCATTCCTTTAGTAAATATTCCTTTAGTTGTTTTTAAAGGCTTTCTTTTCATTATATCTTTTTCTGCTGGATCAACTGCTAATGCTAATGCTGGAAGAGAATCTGTTACTAAATTTATCCATAAAATATGAATTGGAAGTAATGGTACTATTAAATTAACATCTATATTAAACCACTTTGAAAGTAATGGTGTAATTAATATTGCAATAAATAATACTACAATTTCTCCTATATTACTTGATAGTAAAAATTGAATTGCCTTTAATATATTATTATAAATTCTTCTTCCTTCTTCTACTGCAGATACCACTGTTGCAAAGTTATCATCTGTCAAAATAACATCTGCCGCTTCTTTTGCAACATCAGTTCCGACCATTCCCATTGCACAACCTATATCTGCTGTTTTTAATGCTGGAGCATCATTTACTCCATCTCCTGTCATTGCAACTATCTCTCCTTGTTTTTGCCAAGCTTTTACAATTCTAACTTTATGTTCTGGAGAAACCCTTGCATATACACAATAATCTCTTATCTTTGCTTCTAACTCTTCTTGTGACATTTCTTCAAGTTCTGTACCTGTAATTGCCTCAGTATCATCTTCTAATATACCAAGCTCTTTTGCTATTGCTATTGCTGTTATTTTATGATCACCTGTAATCATTATAGTTTTTATTCCTGCAGTTTTACATTTTTCTACTGCTTTTTTTGCTTCTTCTCTTGGTGGATCTATCATTCCTACCATTCCAACATATGTTAGATTATTTTCAATTTCTTTCATTTCTTCTTTTGAAGGAATATGATCAATTTCTTTATATGCCATAGCTAATACTCTTAATGCATCTTTAGCCATAACTTCATTATTTATATCAATTGTTGTTTTATATTCTTGTAAATTATTTTCTATTTTTCCATTTATTAAATAGTTATCACATTTTCTTATTAATTCATCAATTCCGCCTTTTGTAAATACTAAATATTTATCTCCTACTTTATGAATTGTTGTCATCAATTTTCTATCTGAATCAAATGGTATTTCTTCTACTCTTGGATATTCTTCAAATAATGATGGTTCAAAATCAAGTTCGAATCCCATATTTATTAATGCAGTTTCTGTTGGATCTCCTGTTAACGTATTATCTACTGATACTTTACTATCATTACATAGCATACTAATATATACTAATCTTTTTAGTTCATCATTGTTATTATTTATTTTTGCATTTTCAACATTTTGTAAAATATCATCATAAAATACTTTTTGTACAGTCATTTTATTTTGAGTTAATGTTCCAGTTTTGTCTGAACATATAACTGTTGCACTTCCAAGTGTTTCTACTGCTGGTAATCTTTTTACTATTGCATTTTTCTTTACCATTCTTTGTACTCCAATAGCTAAAACTATTGTTGATACTGCTGCTAATCCTTCTGGAATTGCAGCTACTGCTAAGCTTACTGCTGTCATAAACATATCCATTGCATTTTTTTCAATTAATATTCCTACAATAAATATAATAATACAAATTACAATTGCAACAATTCCTAATGTTTTTCCTAATTTATTTAATTTTAATTGTAATGGTGTTTCTGCCTCTTTTGTATCATTAATAATTCCTGCTATTTTACCTACTTCTGTATTCATTCCAGTTTCAACTACAATTCCTTTTCCTCTACCATAAGTAATTAAGCTAGAAGAAAATAGCATATTTATTCTATCACCTATTCCTGTTTTTTCATTTTTTATTATATCTATACTTTTTTCTACTGGTAAAGATTCTCCTGTTAATGAAGATTCTTGTGACTTAAGATTTATTGCTTCAATAATTCTTAAATCTGCTGGAACAAAGTCTCCTGTATCTAATGATACAATATCACCTGGAACTAATTCTTTTGCAGCAACTACAGTAATTTGTCCATTTCTTATTACTTTTGCAGTATGAGAACTTAATTTTTGCAATGCTTCTAAAGACTTTTCTGCTTTATTTTCTTGTGCTACTCCTATAATTGCATTTACTACTACTACAATTAAAATAATTATTGTATCTGTTATTCCTTCTCCTTCTGCTATTCCAACTATTCCAGAAATAATAGCAGCAATTATAAGAATAATTATCATAAAATCTTTAAATTGTTCTAAAAATTTTATAAACAAACTTTTTTTCTTTTTTGCTTTTAATTCATTTTTTCCGTACTTCTCTACTTTTTCAATTACTTGTTTATCATTTAATCCTGTTTCTTTGTTAGTAGTTAATATGTTTTCTACTTCTTCTATATTTTTGTTAAACCACTTTTCTCCCAATTTATTTTTCTCCTTTTATATTTATTTTTTCCTTATTTTTCTTTGTATATACAAAAATAAGACTTTTAAAGAAATTTTACATTTTCATGTCCTTTCTTTAAAAGTCTTGCTTACCTTAAAGGTTACTAACCAGAATATTTCGCGATTGTTGATTAGTAGTTTATAAGCTACTCCCTTTTAAATTTTATTTATTTAATTTATTTGTTCAATTCTATCATTAGTTTTTTTGTTTTACAAGTAATTTTCTAAATTATTTTTTATATTATATTCATATTTATAGAAAAGTATTAATATTTTTCTATTGAAACAATTATTAAAATAAGTTATAATTATATTATAGTTTTATATTTGCGGGTATAATTTAGTGGTAGAATGTCATGCTTCCGACCTGATAGCGCGAGTTCGATTCTCGCTACCCGCTCCAATTGAAAACAGCTTACGAACCAATATGGTTTCGTAAGTTTTTATTTTATATAGAAACAAGTTTAAAAATGTTCTCTTTCTAGGAAGGAGGACATTTTTTTATGGATTTAAGAATACTAGAAACATTAAAGCCTAA
>JAAZCX010000024.1 GCA_012513065.1 Clostridiaceae bacterium
GTTTTGCATTATTAGAATAGTTGTCAGTATATAAAGATTTCTTATAAAAATTATCATAGTTCATTTTTTTCTTTGTTGCTTTTTCTTCTATTACACTTAATCCATATTCCTTACAAAGTTCATCTGATATATGCCTCATTTTTGCATAATTAGTATGATTATCATAATATTTCAAACCATCTTCAAAAGAAACAGAATTAAGCACTATGTGATTATGTATATGATTAGTATTAAGATGAGTTGTAACTACTACTTGAAATCTATCTCCCCACATTTCATTTGCAAGTTGCACACCAATCTGATGTGCTAATTCTGGAGTAACCTCTCCCTCTGCAAAAGATTGATATGCGTGAAATGCTAAAATTTTATCTTTTTTATTATAATATCTTTTCGTATCCTGCATTTCTTCATAAGCTGAATCTGAATCACAATTTATTCCTGTAACAAAATATTCTTTTTCTGTTTTATCAGAATTTCTTGCATAATCAATTACATTTTGCAAGTCATCTACTAACATTTCATAATTCTGATTAAATTCAATTTTTGTTTTATTTACATCTTTAGCATAACCTATAACATGATCCATTCTTTTAACAACTTTCCATATTTTTGTTACTGCCAAATTACCACCTCCTACAAAAATTTATTTTTTACTTCTTCTGCAAATTTGTGCCAATTATTTGCTTCACTCTTATAATAATCTTTATCTATTTTATCTGTTTGATTTGCTTTCTTTGCTATTTGATTAAGATTAACTCCTATTTTAGAAAGCTGTTTCATTATCACATAAAATTCTTTGCCAGGCTTTTCTTTTATTTGTTCATTCATTAACAATCTTCTAAAATATTCTCCATAAGAAAGATTACATCTTTGGCAATCTTCAATTAGTTTTTCATTCTCAATTTCATTAAGCATTATATCTTTTCTTATATATCTTTTTCTCAAATCGCTCCCTCCTGTTTTGCTCATTTAAAAATGGGGATTGGGGTTTCCCCATAGAATAGAATTTTGAAACACGATATTTTCGTGTGAACAAATTCAGTGCTTGCTAGGACAAGAAATCCATTTTTTCCATTTTTAAATGTACCTACATTGGTACTCTATTTTGTTCCTTTTTCATTTTATATCTGTCAATTTCTTGCCTATTTTTTAACCCTATGCTGTAACATAAGTAATCATTTATGTCTTTACCATAAGGAGCAGGAATATCATAAACATTGTACTTATCAAGTGCATATATCATTGCTTTTGTTGCATTTCTTCCTGCTATATCATTATCAAAATGTAATACAATATCTTTTATATTTGTGTTTTTATTTAAAAAGTTTTGTACTGCTATTGGTACTTTACTTTGTTCTATATTAGAACTTGGTTGGTACACTCCTGCAAGTGATAAAAGATTTTGATTTGTATAATCATATCCCTTATTTTTTAATAATGTTGCATAAGATAATAAATCTATACTGCTTTCAAATATATGTAATGAATTACATTCTTCTGCTCCTAACATTCTAAAAGAATACTCTTTTGAACTCCCCTTTGCATCTCTCATTATTCTTTTTTCATTTGTACTTCTGCACCCTGCATATTTGATATTGTTATCATTATCGTACCCTAAAAATACTGCATTATTGGTTTTATTTTCTTGATAAATAATCTTTTTATTTATGCAATCATTTATTATTTCTTCATCAATTCCTCTGTTTTTTAGATACTCTATAACTTGTTTATTGGTACTCGCTTTTTCTGGAATTACTATTGTTTTAGGTTCGTTTTCATTACTATATTGAGGTCTAATATATGTATCTATATTTCTATTTAATACACTTGAAACTGCCTCTTGTAATGTCATATTTTCTACTTTAATAAGATAATCAACTGCTGACTTTCCTGCTTGATGTGTTGAAAATCTATGCCATAATCCATTACTTATAATGACACTATCATGACTTTTTAAGGAATATGTATTAGTACCTTTTCTTACAAGTTCTGATGGATTATTGTTCATAAAATAAGTTAGTAAATCAATTTCTTTTGCTTGTTTTACAACTTCTTTTGGTACAAATTTAGGCATAATTTTGCACCTCCTTTTTCTTTATCTTGCATCTTTATTTCGTTCTTTTTTGACCTCATTATCTCTAATAAGGTCTATCGTATCATCTATTGAAAATTCTAAAGCCTCTCTTAAGCTACCATCATTAGATAGCCAATCATCATAGCATTCTTGTAATATATGTTCCCTTTTAAGTAATGTTTTAAGTTCGAATTTTGAATAATCTTTATCGTATGCTAAATAATCTTGTATCGTTTGCATACATGTTATTTTATAACTATTGTCTATTATTTGTTCTGCAGGTAGTCCCTTTAAACTATCTTTAAAATCTGTTAATTCCCTTTCTAATTTTTCAATTAACTTATTTTTTAATTCTTCATTTTCCATAATTTATCACACTCTCTTTCTTTTCTATTGCATAATAAAAAGGACAGATTTTTTAAATTATCCGTCCCTTTAAACTAGTTTAATTTTAACATTCCCATATTATTTAAATAGATTAATGCTTCTTTAAAACCTAATTTAAAACTTTCTTTTAACTCAATAACATCAAGTTCAGTTTCATAATCAAGTACATTAAGTATTGCATATTGTTCATCATCTCTTAAATCTATTGGTTCTTTTTCTTCTAAAAATGTTCTTACATTTGGGTATTTATACTTTAGTTCTGATATCTTTTTATTTAATATTTGATAGTCTTCTCTATCTTTTAATGCTTGTGCTTTATGAACTTCTAAATACTCTAAAAAACCTTCTTCATAATTATCAAAAAAA
>JAAZCX010000025.1 GCA_012513065.1 Clostridiaceae bacterium
CAATTAATAATCTAAATAATAATGGTATTAGAGTAATTGTATTAACAGGAGATAATGAATATGTAACAAAAGCAATTTGTGAAAAAGTTAATATAAATACAAAGAGAATAGTACTTGGAAATCAAGTAGATAAATTAACAGATATGGCATTAATTAGAATATTAAAAAATACTAATGTATTTGCTAAATTATCTCCAATACAAAAAGCAAGAATAGTAAGATTGTTAGGAGAAAGTGGAAATGTAGTAGGATATATGGGGGATGGAATTAATGATAGTCCATCACTTGTAAATTCAGAAGTTGGAATATCAGTAGATACGGCAGTTGATATTGCAAAAGAAACAGCAGATATTATTTTATTAGAAAAAGATTTAAATGTGTTGAATGATGGAGTAATAGAAGGAAGAAAAACTTTTGGAAATTTAATGAAATATATAAAAATGGCAGTTAGTTTTAACTTTGGAGAAGTTAGTTCAATATTAATTGCAAGTATATTTTTACCATTCTTTCCAATTACACCAATACAATTATTGGTTCAAAGTTTAATTTATGATATAGGGCAACTATCACTACCAATGGACAACATAGATAAAGAATATACAAAAAAACCAAGAAAATGGAATATAGAAAGTTTAAAACATTTTATGTTATGGATGGGACCAACAAGTGCAATATTTGATTTATTAATATTTTCTTTATTATGGTTTGTATTTGGAATTAGGGAACAAAATTCATCGCTATTTCAAACAATTTGGTTCTCATATGGTATAATTTCTAATTTGATAGGACTTCATATAATAAGAACAGCAAAAGTGCCATTCATAGAAAGTAATGCATCAAAAACAGTGTATTTATTTACAATAATTATATGTATAGTTGCAATAATTGTTCCATTTACTGTTATTGGTAAGTTTTTAGGACTTACCAATCTACCACCATTTTTTATTTTATTTATATTTATAATACCAATTTTATATTGTTTCTTAGCTATGATAGTAAAAAAACAATATATTAAAAAATATGGCGACTGGATTTAAAATAAAAAAAATATAGTTAAATGATTTTTGTATACTAATATTCTTGAAAAAATACTAAAATGTGGTATAATGTATGAATAATTGTTGTTGAAACCACTATAACTTTAAAGGAGGGACATTACATGAATGAGTACATTGCACAAAGTTATTTTAAGGAAATATGTAATGCATATTGCATTGCATTAAAAGAAAAACGGCGTATATTAAAAGGAAACAAAATGCTGCAATCCCTGCAAAGAGTAACTTTAACTGATGAAATGTTTGAAAAATACTTAAAGTCAGACTTTTTATCAGAAGAAGTAAGTATTGAACTGAAAGCTCTTAGAGAAGCTGTTAAAAAGTATGAAGACCAGAATGAAACATCTGTGGAGGAATATATATTTTGGAGAGAAAGAGAAAATTCTCTACTAAATGAAATATCCCAGCTTAGTAATTGGTTGGAAACAAATAAAGCATCTTTTATAGTAACAACAGAGCAAGAAATAATAACACTTATCTGTTTTATTATAAAGGTAAGATATCCGACAATAAGGATTGATGGACAGTATTTAGAAGATTTTCCTAAAGGCAAACAGTGGTATAAAGATTTTCTTGAAGCATACTGCGCAGCAAACACAAAAGAAATTTATAAAATTTATAACGAAATTTAATATTTAAAAGTAATACTCATTTTAACTATAATTAGTTAAAGTGAGTATTATTTTTTAGAACAAAATAAAATAAAATTCATATAATATTCATAAAAAATAAAATAGGAGGTAATACAATTGGATATAAAAAAATATACTCCACTAATCAAAATAAAATATAAATATAAAGGAAAAGAAAAAATTATATATGCTAAATTAGAATACTATAATCTAACAGGAAGTATTAAAGATAGAATGGCATCTTACATTATTACAAAAGCAAAAGAAAGAGGAGAATTAAATGCAAATACTCCTATTATAGAAGCGACTAGTGGAAATACGGGTATAGCATTAGCTTCAATTGGGGCAAAAGAAAAAAATAAAGTTTATATATTTATGCCAGATTGGGTTAGTAAAGAAAGAAAAGAAATAATGAAAAGTTATGGAGCAATTGTTAAATGTTATTCACAAGAAGAAGGTGGATTTAAAAGATGTATTGAAGAAGCTAATAAATTATCAAAAGAAATAAATGGATTTTTAGTAAATCAATTTTCAAATAAAGACAATATATTAGCACATTATGAAACAACTGCAAAAGAAATAGTAGATCAAATAGATGAAAAAATAGGAGGATTTGTATCTGGAATAGGCACAGGAGGAACCTTAATGGGAATTTCAAGAAGATTAAAAAAACAATATAAAAATATAATAGTTGCAGCAATGGAACCAGATAAAATGCCGTTATTAAGCCAAAACAAAATAGGATTACCACATAAAATAGATGGTATAGGCGATGACTTTGTGCCTGAATTAGTGGATAGAAATTTAATAGATAAGATAATAGATATTAATGATGATGATGCTGTAAATATGTCTAGATTACTAGCTAGAAAATTAGGTTTAGGTGTTGGGATTTCTTCTGGTGCTAATTTTATTGCATCTACAATATTAAATGATAGTATTATAGAACCTACAGTAACAATATTTGTAGATGATAATAAAAAATATTTATCCACCGAATTAGTACAAAATGTGGATTTAAACCCTAGATTTATTTCAAATCAAATAGAACTATTAGAATGGGAATATGTAAATAATAAAACTTAGCATAATTAATTATATTTTTAAGTCATTTTTTACTAAACCTTTTAATAAAAAAATAAAAACAAAATATAAAATGCAAAAAGTTATAATTTTAATAATCAAATTGATTACATTAGAAAAAATAAAAACATTATAAAATATATTATTAAAAATTAAATGTAATAAAAAAATACTAATACAAGGTTTAAGTATCCAATTTAAAAAATCAATTTTTACATCAGTTTCTTTTAGTAAGATAAAAAAGCTAATAAAACCATTGAAAAACTCACTTATAAAAAGAACTATAAGATAACCATTAATACCTTTAATAGGTAATAAAAAATAAATAAAAGAAATGCTTATAAATAAATCTAAAATATTTACACCCATTACAGAAACCTGTTTATCTAATCCTTTTAGTATACTATCTACAATATTATCA
>JAAZCX010000026.1 GCA_012513065.1 Clostridiaceae bacterium
ATAATTCATTTGTAAAAATGGTTATTAAAGGAGATACTTTCACAGAAAGAAAAGACGCAGGAGAAAAAATTATTGAGATATGTAAGTCAATGACTAATCCAGAGCCGATTGAAATTGGAGAGTATAAAGGCTTTAAAATGATGTTATCTTTTGATACTATGGATAGAAAGTTTTATATGGGTATGAAAAATAATTTATCATACAAAGTAGAACTTGGAAGTGACCCTAGTGGAAATATAACTCGTATTGATAATGTATTAAATGGTATTGAAAATAAACTTTCAAATACAGAAAGTAATTTAGAAGATACAAAGAAAAATTATGAAAATGCGAAGATAGAAATTGAAAGACCGTTTCCACAGGAAGAAGAATTAAAAGCCAAATCAAAACGATTAGATGAACTTAATATTAAGTTAAATCTTAATGAAAAAGATAAAGAAATTGTTGATGATGGTGGCGAAGATGTAAGTGATAATTATACGCCAAAAAAAGATTATGAAAGATAATCTTAAATTGGATTTAGAGTGATTTTAGGTAAAACTATTATCACTCTTTTTTTATTTTATAGAAAGGATTGATACTATGGAAGAAACTATAAGAAAAGAATTATATGAAAAGTTAGAAAATGAACTTGCTTCATATAAAAAGGAATTAGAATCTTTAACTGCAAAAGAAATAATTGATAAATCTTATGAAACTGTTATTAAAGAAGAAGTGATTTATTTGTTTTATCCAGAATCAAAAGAGTTTGATTTAGATGAATTAAAATCACTTAAAAATGAGAAAAATTCATTAGATACTTTATATCAAGGTTGGATGGACTGTGATATGAATATCTGTGAATTAGTTGAAGATAGTGCAAGAGATACAGTAGAAGATTTAGCAAGAGATTTTAAAGAAAAACAAGTAAAGAAAAAAGATAAAGAAAGGTAGGTAATACTATGGCTTATTATCAACCAGAAGAAATACAAAAGGCAAAAGAAATGGACTTATACACTTATTTAAAAAACTATGAGCCAGATGAATTAGTGCATTTTAGTAGAGGAACTTATATGACTAGAACACACGATAGTTTAAAAATAAGCAATGGTATGTGGTATTGGTTTTCAAGAGGAATTGGTGGAAAAACTGCATTAGAATATTTAATTCAAGTAAGAGATTTTACTTTTATTCAGGCAGTAGAAACTATTTTAGGTTATTCAAACGAACGACCACCAATAACATATCAGCAACCTAAAAAAGTTCAAAATATTAGACTTATTTTGCCAAAAAAATCAGACACGACAGATAGAGTTATGAACTATTTATTAAGTCGTGGAATTGATAAAGATATTATAAGTGAGTGCATTGATAATAATTTAATTTATGAAGATTTGCCTAATCATAATGTTGTATTTGTTGGCTATGATAAAAATAAAGTTCCTAGATATGCAGGAGTAAGAGCGACAAATAATAGCAGATATATGAAAGACGCTTATGGAAGTCATAAGGCTTTTTCTTTTAAATTAGATTCAATAGAAAAGAACGATACAGTTCATTTATTTGAAAGTGCTATTGATTTATTATCATACGCAACACTTAATAAATTAGAGAATAAAGAGTGGTATAATGACAATTTACTTTCACTTGCAGGTGTTTATCAACCGGCTAAAAAAATTGATGAAAGTAAGATACCACTTGCATTAAATTACTATCTAAATCAGAATCAAAATATTAAAAAAATATATCTTCATTTTGATAATGATAGTGCAGGAAGAATAGCAACAATGGCACTTAAAACTGTTCTTCCAAAACAATACGAAGTCATTGATGATCCACCAAAAGTTGGAAAGGATTTCAATGACTTTTTATGTGCCAAAGTAGGAATAAATTATAAAAAAAGATATGAAAAAGAAAGGTGAGAAAATTATGAAATTTGATTATTTGAAGTTAGCAGAAATTATTAAAACAAGGAGAAATGAGTTAGGTATTTCTACAAGAAAACTTGCCGAAAAAATTGGTATAAGTCACGCAGAAATATCAAGATTTGAGAATGGATTAAAGCCAAGTTTTTATTTCATTCCGTTTGTAAAAATGTGTAATGAACTAGATTTAGACTTAGAAGCATTACTAAAAATGGTAGGACTTTTAGAAGAAAAACCAGAAAAGAAATATGTAGTTAAAGTTGTAAATGCTGATGAAGATTTCTTTGAAATAAGTGCAAAAAATGAATTTGAAGCAGCCGAAATTGTTGCAAAATTTGTAATTCAAAATGAAATTGTTGATTTAGATTTTGAAGAAGATTTTGAAGTAGAAGTAGAAGAAGTTGATGACACAGAAGATGAAGAATTTAATCCAGATTATTCTGTAAAAGTTAATTGTGAAGACTGCGAATATTACTGTCCATATTGTTGCGAATGTACTTTTGGGGAATAAATCTTATGTCTAGCCAGCACTGAATTCATACTCCCGTACGAATTCCTTTGTGGGGAAATCCCCAATCCCCTTGCTAGACAAAACTTGATATTAAAGAAAGGAAGATGATAAAGAATGAGTGAATTATTATTTTTTATTTTAGGTTTAATTATAGGAGGACTTGAAATGACAACTTTAATGTGTTGCCTACAAGTTAATCGTGTTAATGAACTTGAAAGAGAAATTGTATTAAGACCTAACACTAACGAAGATGATTCGGAGGTGGTTGAATGCGAAGTAGAAGAATAAAAAAACAAATCTGGCTTAATGATGATGAAGACTATATTATGAAATGTAAATCAGAGGCAGTAGGTATGAATGCTTCTGATTATATTAGACATTTAATTGTAGGATATAAACCAAAGGAGAAACCACCAGAAAAGTTTTATGAAGATATAAAAGGTATTCGTAATATAGGAAATAATATAAATCAGATAGCAAGAATTGCAAATGCAAAAGGTATTATTGATGTACCACATTTAAAAAAAGAAATTGATAAGTTAGACCAACTTATCATTGATATTAAAAATAAGTATCTTCGTCCAGAAAAAGATGAATAATTATTAGCAGTAATCTGTCCAAAAAAAGTATTTAATGGTATAATATGCAATAGATATTTATTATACTTTGAAGATGGAGGTGAGATATGATAAATTTATACAAATTTTATAAAGATAATGTTAAGGAAGATGAATATTATTATAAATTTTATAACAATATAGTTGTTACTCCACATCAAATCTTCCAACAAATGTCAGATTTTTTTTCAACAGACGAAAAAGAAGAATATGAAGCATATGAGGTATATGATATTGAGGAAGTCATAGACAAATTCAAATATTTATGCCAACCAGATACTGACATTTCATCTGATGTAAACAAAAGATTATTTTATTATGTATGTTTTTATTTATATAAAAATGGATATACAATAAAAGAGTTTCCTAAAATATTATCAAGACCTCCATCAGAACCATCAGAGTTTACTTATAAAGAGATGAGAAGAAAATTAGTTTCTATGGGTAAACAAGAGTCAAATGGAATAGTTCCTTACGCTGCAAGAAGAAGTTTGATAGAAAAGTTGACTTTTGAAATAAGTTCTACAATAGAAATTAAAGAAGATATTGATATGCTGTTTATTAAGGTTTCAACAAGAAATGCTAATTTTGAATCTATGTCAAAAGATGAAAAGTTAAAAGAAATAGCAAATCTAATTGAATATATGTTATATGATAAGATAAGTAAACAATATAAAAAATTAGATTATAATATTATAGTCTTTGATTATTTTGATGACGAAATGATAAAGTGTTTTAAAAAACAAATACAATGTTTTAGACACGCTTCTGAAAATGCATTAAAAGAAAGAGAAAACTTTTCTGATGTACAAAAAGATTTCTTAATTGATTATGGTATAACAATTATTAAAGTTATTTATCAATTGGTTAGCAAACAAAGTTAGGAGTAATTATGGTTATGGAACGATTAGAATATGATAAGATTGTTCATAGCAAATTAGAAGATATAGCAATTATTGATTATGGAATAGTAAGAGGTAATGAAACAATAGTATTTATTAAAGCAGGACAAGATGGCTCAATGTATGGCTATCAAAATAAGTATTTAAAAATAGCAGATTCAATAAACAAAAAATATGGATATACAGTAATATGTTCTTCTAATCCTTTTGATGGAACAAATCCATTAGATAATGCTATGAGAGTTATAGATGATTATTGTAATGAACAAGATATAAAAGATTATAAAATTTATTATATGGGGCATTCAAATGGTGCTTTAATAGGTGCTTGGTTTGGAATAAAATATCCAAAGATAAAAAGAATGCTATTAGTGAATGGACCTCTTATGTATAATTGGCATAAAACAAAAGAGGGAATACAAAACTTTTCTGATGAAAGAATAGTTTTAGTATATGGAAGTTTAGACCAATCATTTAAATATACTGGACTAATTGAACCACTAATAGATGAAAAAGTTAAATTAGAAATAGTAGAGGGACAAGATCATCATTTTTCAAAAGATACTTTTGATTTAAAAACTTTGCCAGAAAAGTTTTTAATAAATTAGTTTTTTAGAGATTATCTGTAAAATGGTAATCTTTTTTTATTAGAAAGAAAGGAGTGTGAAATGGCAACAACAGGAATATGGAAAATTGAAAAAAGATTAGATAATGTTTTAGATTATACTACTAATATAGAGAAAACAATAAATAGTGAATATGGTAAAGATAGTTATTATGACCTACACAATGTTATTGATTATGTAGAAGCAGATTATAAAACTGAAAAACAATTCTATGTGTCTGGTGTTAATTGTAATCCTAAAACTGCACTTGAAGAAATGACTATTACAAAAGAACAATTTGGAAAGACAGGTGGAATACTTGGCTTTCACGCATTTCAATCATTTGCAGAGGGAGAAGTCACACCAGAACAATGCCACGCTATTGGTGTAAGACTAGCCGAAGAAATGTGGGGAGATAGATTTGAAGTTGTTGTCAGTACACACCTTAATACTAATCATTATCATAATCACTTTGTTATCAACTCTGTATCATTTAAAGATGGTAAAAGATATTATGATAAAAGAGATACTTATGCAGAGTTAAGAAGATTATCAGATTCTTTATGTGAAGAATATAGATTATCAGTTCTACAAGAAAAACCTTGTAGAAATAGTAAGATTAACTTTGCTAATTATCAAAAAGATTTTAATAATAAAGTTAATTATTATTCTATTGCAAAAGAAGATTTAGATAGAGCAATAGGTATGGCTACTTCTTATTATGATTTTGAAGATTTAATGAAAGCAATGGATTATGAACTAATTTATAGAGGAGATAAGTTAAGTATAAGAAGAAGTCCATATAAGAAAAATATTCGTATTGAAAGATACTTTGGTAGTGAATATTCTATTGATAGAATTAAACAAAGAATTGATGAAGAATATATCAAGCGAGTACCTTTCATAGAAGAATATGGAAATAAGAAAAGTTATAATGCTAATTATTATAAAAGGCGAAAGCCAAAAGAATTTTATGCTTTATATATTCACTATTGTTATTTATTAAGAGTATTTCAAAAAAAATATCCTTATCAAAAACTATCTCCTGCAATTCGTGCAGATGTACGAAAGATGGAGCAAATATCAAATGAAACAAGACTGCTTGTCAGAAATAATTTAAAAACTGACGAGCAGTTTTTTTCGTTTAAAGAAGATAAAGAGAAAAGATTAAATGACCTTATGGATCAGAGAAGTAAACTTTGGTACAAGCATAAGAAATCAAAATCAAAACAAGAAAAGGAAGAAATTAAAAAACAAATAGATGAATTAAATAAAGAAATTAACCCATTACGAAAGGAGGTGGTGCTATGTAAAGATATTATAGAAAGAAGTAAGAAGATGGAACAAAATCTTCAAGAATTATCTGATGAAAAAGAAAAGACAAAGGAGGTAGAGAAAAATGAACACATCAGGTGACGCTGCTGAATCTATTGTAAGAATGAGTTTGCAAGGATTTGAAGTTGCAGTAAAACTAACCGGTAGCGGTGCAAAGAATGTTGCAGCAATAATGATTGCAATGTTAAAAGACCAAAAGCAAACAAAAGGTAAGACTAGACTTACTAATATGCTTAAATCCGGAAAAGAATTAAAAGTTTTTACTGTTAAAGAGGAAGATTTAAGAAAGTTCACAGAAGAAGCAAAACGATATGGCGTATTATTCTGTGCTTTAAAAAGTAAAGGTAAAAGTGTAGATGGTATGGTTGATATTATGGTAAGAGCAGAAGACGCAAGTAAAATAAATCGTATTGTTGATAGATTTAATCTTGCTACTGTTGATACGGCTTCTATTAAGAGTGAAATTCAAAAATCAAAAGATAGTAAAGACAAAGGTGTTGTTATTAAAAGTGTTGAAGAAAGACTTGTTGATGATATTTTATCTAAACCTATAAGCAAGGAAGAAAATGAAATGTCAAACCCCCAAGTGGCAAAGACGGAAAAAAGCCCTCTGTCAGAGCCTACCTCAAACAACAAAAACAAGTCAGACAAGGGTACTAAATCTGAAAAGCCATCTGTTAGAGAAGAAATTAAATCTATAAAAGAAGAACAGAAGAAAGAAAAAGATTTAGATAAATCTGAACTTAAAAATGAGAAAACACAAAAGAACAAGACTACTAAACACCAACAACCAAAATCAAAAAAGAAAAAATCAAAGGAAAGAGGGTAAGAGAATATGAATGATTTTGATGATATTATGGCAAAAGCCAATGGCAGTAATACTACCCAAGCAAAAAAGACTTTTGATAAAAATGCTTGGATAGAAAAAAAACAACAAGAAAGACAAGAAGTGTATGACTTAATGGATAAGACAGCAGATGAAGTTAAAGTTGATATTGATAAGTATAAGCAATATTTAGATGTTCAAGGGAGATTTGATAAGTATTCTGTTGGTAATGCACTTGTTATATCTGCAAGTCTTCCTACTGCAACTCAATTAAAAGAGTTTGATGATTGGAAAGAAGCAGGTGCTTTCATTAAAAAGGGAGAAAACGGAATAAAAATATTAGAGCCGGGCGACCCTTATACAAGGGCAGATGGTAGTTCTGGAATATCTTATAATGTTAAGAAAATGTTTGATATATCACAAACAACTTCTAATCAAAAACCTAAAACTATCAGTTATGATGATAGAGTAAAACTAACTGCATTATTAAAAGATTGTCCTGTTGATATTAAAGCAGTAGATGAGATTCCAAATAGTAATAATGTTGTAGAGTGGAATAAAGAAGATAATGCTTTATATGTTAAACGAGGTGGAGAAACACCGGAAATATTCAAACAACTTGCAAAAGAATTAACAAGAGTTGCACTTGAAGAAACAGGGAATCCTGAATTAGATAATTTCAAATGTGTTTCAACTTCCTATATGCTATGTAAAAAATATGGAATAGATGTATCAAATATAAATATCAATTCTATTCCAGAGGCATTAAAGAGTATGAGTGCTAGTGAAGTTAGAAATGAATTAACTTCAATGCGTAGTGCTATGGAAGATATAAACACAAGAATGAGTGCATATTTTGAAACTATTTCAAAGACTCCAAAAAATAAGGAACACGAAAGATAGGAGGAACTTATGAAAGAAGAAATAAAAGTGTTGGAACTTGATAAGTATGAATTGGGTATTCTTATCAATGCTTTAAATGAGTTTAGAAATAAACTAATTCAAGAGGGAAAAGAAACAGAATATGTAGATGAAGTTTTATTAAGAGCCATAGACGCCCCACCTAAAAAAAAAGTACTCACAAGGTGTTTGAGGAGAGATGAACACAGATACTAATTATCCAAAGTGGGTGTATTGTATTGGACTAATACCTACGATATGGTTAGCACTTTTAATTGCACCATCAGTAAATGGAGGATTGCCACAAATAATAAAGGATTTTTCTAATATTATTGGTAATCCTTTTCATATTACTTGGTGTAATGATTCATTAAAAGTAATAATAGTATTGATAATTGGTTATGTAATGGCAATTACAATTTATTTATCTACCAAAAAGAACTATCGTAGGCGAGAAGAACACGGCTCTGCAAAGTGGGGTAATGCAACCGAGATAAATAAAAAGTACAAACAAACCCCAATGGAAAAGAATAAATTACTAACCCAAAATGTGTGTTTAGGACTTAATGGTAAGAAACACAGAAGAAACTTAAATGTATTAGTATGTGGTGGTAGTGGTGCAGGTAAGACAAGATTTTATTGTAAGCCTAATGTTATGCAATGTAATACTTCAATGGTAATTCTTGACCCAAAAGGAGAAATTGTCAGAGATACAGGTGCATTGCTTGAAAAGAAAGGTTATGAAGTAAAAGTTTTAGACCTAATAAATATGGAAAAAAGCCATTGCTATAATCCATTTGTTTATTTAAAGGACGATAATGATGTTCAAAAATTAGTCACAAACCTTTTTAAAGCAACAACTCCAAAAGGAAGTCAGAGCAATGATCCATTCTGGGACACTGCTGCAAGTATGCTTTTATTAGCACTTGTTTTTTATTTAAAGTATGAAGCACAAGAAGATGAACAAAACTTCCCAATGGTAATGGAACTACTCCGAGCAGGAGAAGTACACGAAGATGATGACACTTATGTAAGTCCACTAGATGTATTATTTAATAGATTAGAAGAAAGAGAGCCAGAGCATATTGCAGTTAAGTATTATAGAGATTATCACTCTGGTAGTGCAAAGACATTAAAATCTATTCAAATAACACTTGCTGCAAGATTAGAAAAGTTTAATCTTGAAAGTCTAGCGTCTTTAACTGCAACAGATGAATTAGATTTACCTTCATTAGGAGAAAAGAAAGTAGCATTATTTGCACTTATACCAGACAATGATACAAGTTTTAATTTTCTAGTTAGTATTTTATACACACAACTGTTTCAACAGTTGTTTTTTTTAGCAGATCATAAGTACGGAGGTAGTCTTCCAGTACACGTTCATTTTGTAATGGACGAATTTGCTAATGTAAGTTTGCCAGATGACTTCGATAAGATACTTTCTGTTATGCGTTCAAGAGAAGTATCAGTATCTATCATTTTACAAAACCTAGCACAATTAAAAGCCTTATTTGAAAAACAATGGGAAAGCATTGTAGGTAATTGTGATGAGTTTTTATATCTTGGTGGAAACGAACAATCAACTCATAAGTATGTGTCAGAGTTATTAGGTAAAGAAACCATTGACACTAATACCTATGGAAAATCTAGTGGTAGAAGTGGAAATTATTCAACTAACTACCAAATAAGTGGTAGAGAGTTATTAACTCCGGATGAAGTAAGATTACTTGATAATAAGTATGCAATTCTTTTTATAAGAGGAGAAAGACCTGTAATGGACTTTAAATATGATATTTTAAAGCACCCAAATGTACCCTTTACTACTGATGGAAAAGAAAAGCCTTACTTACACGGAGGAACAGAAAATGCTATTGCTTCAATTATTATTGATGAAAATGTTGATAATTATGATTTCACAGAAATTGAAGAAATAGCAAATGAATACGAAATAATTACTTCTGATGAAGTAGAAGACTATTTTAAAAGAAAGGGAGAATGATATTTATGAAAAAAAATAGTGAAAAATTAAAAATGAGTAGTAAAGGAAAGAAGTTATTTAAAGCCTATGTATTAGGTGTAAGTGCATTTGCACTAACCATTGGAACAAGTATGAATGTTTTAGCAGCAGATGACCCAATGGCAGTAGTAAACAACTTATCAAACTTTATATTTGGACTTATTAGAGCAATAGGTATGATTTTACTAGGCTTTGGTATTGTTCAAGTAGGTTTATCATTAAAGAGCCACGATCCAAGCCAAAGAGCAAATGGATTCTTAACAGTAGCAGGTGGTATCATTATCACATTTGCAAAAGAAATCTTAAATATGATAGCAGGGTAATCAATTATCAAAGGGCGAGTAAAAATACTTGCCCTCATCTTATTTTTACAAGGAGGTGTTAATATTGAGCGATAATTGGGTAGTGCAAAATTTACAAAATGCACTAGATACTTGGAATAGTAAGTTAGGCGAGATATGGCAATTAGTCACACAAACTCCGGAAACTTTTAAAGGTGGAACAATTTGGAAAGTAATTCTAAATATACACGGTGCAGTTCAAGCAATAGGACTAGCCCTATTAGTTTTATTCTTTGTAGTAGGAGTAATGAAAACTTGTGGCTCATTAACAGAAGTTAAAAAGCCAGAACACGCCTTAAAGTTATTTATAAGATTTGCAATAGCAAAAATTGTTGTCACCTATGGACTTGATTTAATGCTTTCGTTATTCAAGATTATTCAAGGTGTTATATCTACAATAATAACTGCTTCTGGATTAGGTGGAGCAACAAGTACAACTTTGCCACAAGAAATTATAACGGCAGTTGAAAAATGTGGATTCTTTGAATCAATACCATTATGGGCAGTCACATTGATAGGTGGATTATTTATAACAGTATTATCTTTCATAATGATTATGACAGTATATGGAAGATTCTTTAAATTATATCTTTATACAGCGATAGCACCTATACCACTTTCAACATTTGCAGGAGAGCCGACACAAAATGTAGGTAAGAGTTTTCTTAAATCTTACTGTGCAGTTTGTTTAGAGGGAGCAATTATAGTTCTTTCTTGTATTATCTTCTCATTGTTTGCAAGTTCGCCACCGGTAGTGGATTCAAGTGCAGCCGCAGTCACGCAGGTATGGAAATATATTGGAGAATTAGTATTCAATATGTTGGTACTTGTAGGAACTGTTAAATTATCAGATAGAGTCGTTCGTGAAATGATGGGATTATAGGAGGTGTCTAAATGAACGAGAGAATTGAAAGAGTAAAAGAAGAAATAGAAAACTTCTTAAAAAATTCAGTTGACCATCAAAATAAACACATTGATTATATTTTAGTAGATCCAGATACTAATGAAACTTATGTGTTAGCAAGTGATGGTTATGATGAAGCAATAGAATTTACACCTTTATCTAAAAATTATGAGGAAGGATATACAAATGTACCAGAATGGGACTATAACTTTGATTATTATATCTACAATTTGTTAGAAGAAGGAAAGCAAATAGCATATATGTCAGATGATGTTCATTATGGTATATGGAACTCTATACACGAATTATATCCAGAAGATATAGATTATAAAGATGGAGTTCAATGGTATTTGCAGTATTGTGCAGATAAAGGAATTACAAAAGAGTATTTAGATGAAAAAACAAGTAATGATACACCAGATATTATGAAACATTTTGAGGGATTAGCAATGTTTGATACTATGGAATACAAAGGTTATATCATTGAAGCAGACGATATTAACTTTGATAATCCAAAAGAAAATCTTGTTAATATTTATGAGAATAAACAAGATTATGAAAACAAAGAGTGTATTGAAACAGTATCTTTAAACACAGTAGGACTAAAACAAAATATAAGAGATTATATTGATGAGTTCTATGTAGATAAAACTGTTATAGAAAGTGATAAAGCATATTTCACTTTTGTTTTAGGTTATGACTTATTAAATGATATGCTTACAAAATCATCTACACCAGAAAATGATGTAAGTTATGATTTTTGTAATATGGTTGCGGGAGAGTTTTTAAAAAGCAAAGAATACAAAAATGAAAAGTATTCTGCTTATGAAATGTTAGAAAAATGGGTTAATGACAATAAGAATTATATTAAAACACAACATAGTTTGTTTATTGGAGAAACACCAGAAAGAGATAAAACAAGAATGCTAGGTAATGGTATGTATATTATGGATTTAGGTTATAGAAATAAACAACCTGTTGCTTTAATAGAAAAGAATACTGATTATGGAATAGAGTATATTATTGCATTTAACTACAAAATTGATAACGATAGAATTGATTGGGCTTATGGCTATTATTATAATGATAATCTTTCAAAAGCAAAGCAAGATTTTAGTAAAGTATTGTCCGGAGGAAATCTTGCAGACACATTTAATAAAAACAAAAAGGACAAAGAAAGGTAGGTAAAAATGGAAGTCAAAATAAATAGAGAAATAAGAAACTACACAGAGAGTATATTCTTCGGACTGTCTTTAAGGCAGTTCGTTTTTTCTATACTTGCTTGTGGTGTAGCAGTATTATTGTACTTTTTATTAAGAGGGCATTTTGGTATTGAAACTCTATCTTGGGTATGTATTCTAGGTGCTAGTCCATTCGCTGCAATAGGATTTGTCACATACAATGGTATGACGGCAGAAAAATTCATATATGCCTATATTAAGTCAGAGTTTTTAATACCAAAGAACTTAACCTTTAAACCGGTTAATTTTTACTATGAATTATTAAAAGATAAATTAGAAAAGGAGGCAGATAATAGTGAAAACATTAAGAACACTATTCAAACAAGATAAAGAAGCATTTGTAGTTCCCAAAGGAGTGCAAGATGTTATTCCTGTCACTAGAATATGGCAAGATGGAATATTTCAAGTTGGAAAAAATAAATATTCTAAATGCTATCGTTTTACTGATATAAATTATGCAGTTGCAAGTAGAAGTGATAAAGAGGGAATGTTTTTAGAGTATTCAGAACTACTTAATTCTTTTGATACAGGTGCAACTACAAAGATAACAATTCTTAATAGAAGACTTAATAAAGTTGATTTTGAAAAGAATATTTTACTACCATTAGCAGATGATGATTTAGATGAGTTTAGAAAAGAATATAATAAAATGCTTTTAGATAAAGCAACAGGTGCTAATGGTATCACACAAGAAAAGTTTTTAACAATTTCTGTGAATAAAAAAAGTATTGAAGAAGCAAGAACTTATTTTACAAGAATAAGTGCAGACTTAATAAATCACTTTTCACAGTTAGGCTCAAAATGTATTGAATTAGAAGCAGAAGATAGACTTCGCTTATGTCACGATTTTTATAGACAAGGAGAAGAAAATGCTTTTACTTTTGATATGATGCAAAATATGAGAAAAGGACACAGTTTTAAAGATTTTATATGTCCAGATAGTTTTAAGTTTGAAAAAGATTATTTTAAAATGGGTAAGAAATATGGTAGAGTAATCTTCTTAAAAGAATATGCAAGTTATATTAAAGATAATATGGTTGCAGAACTTACTGACTTAAACAGAAATATGATGATGAGTATTGATGTTATACCTGTTCCTATGGATGAAGCAGTAAGAGAAGTAGAAAATAGAAGATTAGGTGTTGAAACAAATATTACTAATTGGCAGAGAAGACAAAACTCTAATAACAATTTTAGTGCAGTTATTCCATACGATATGGAACAACAAAGAATTGAATCAAAAGAGTTTTTAGATGATTTAACCACTCGTGACCAAAGAATGTTTATATGTGTTTTAACTATGGTGCATACGGCAGATAGTAAAGAACAATTAGACAACGATACCGAGAGTTTATTAACTACTGCAAGAAAACATCTTTGTCAGTTTTCAATATTAAAGTATCAACAAATGGACGGTCTTAATACTGCAATGCCATTTGGTGTTAGAAAGATAGATACTTTAAGAACACTTACAACAGAAAGTTTGGCAGTATTTATGCCATTTAGAGTTCAAGAAATAAATCACGAAAATGGAATCTATTATGGACAAAATGTTATAAGTAAAAATATGATTATTGCAGATAGACGACAATTATTAAATGGTAATTCATTTATACTTGGAGTTTCTGGAAGTGGTAAATCGTTCACAGGAAAAAATGAAATAGTTTCTGTAATACTTCGTGATCCAAATGCAGATGTAATTATTATTGACCCAGAACGTGAATATTCGCAACTAATAAATGCACTTGGTGGCGAAGTAATCCATATATCTGCAACGAGTGAAAATCATATTAACGCAATGGACTTAAATAGCGAATATGGAGATGGAGCAAATCCTGTAATATTGAAATCAGAGTTTATTTTGTCTTTATGTGAGCAATTAATTGGTGGCAGTAATTTAGGTCCAAAACAGAAGTCCATTATAGATAGATGTACTGCTTCTGTTTATAGACATTTTCAACAAGGAAACTATCAAGGTACACCACCAACATTACAAGATTTTAGAGAAGAACTATTAAAACAAAATGAGCCGGAAGCAAAGGAAATAGCACTTGCTATTGAATTATTTACTAATGGAAGTCTAAATACTTTTGCAAAGAATACAAATGTTGATACTAATAATAGATTATTGTGTTATGACATTTTAGATTTAGGTAAACAATTACTCCCTATTGGTATGCTTGTAGTTCTTGATAGTATTTTAAATAGAATAACAATGAACAGAAGTAAAGGTAGAAATACCTTTATTTTTATTGATGAAATTTATTTGTTATTCCAACACGAGTATTCAGCAAACTTCTTATTTACTCTATGGAAAAGAGTTCGTAAATATGGTGCTTATTGTACAGGAATTACACAAAATGTAGATGACTTGTTACAAAGTCATACTGCAAGAACAATGTTAGCCAATTCAGAGTTTATTGTAATGCTTAATCAAGCAAGTACCGATAGATTAGAACTTGCAAAACTTTTGAATATCTCCGAATTGCAAATGGGTTATATCACTAATGTAGGTGCAGGACGAGGACTATTAAAAGTTGGTAGTTCATTAGTTCCTTTTGTAAATAAGTTCCCTACAAACACAAAACTTTATAAATTGATGACTACAAAACCGGGAGAAGGTAATTAACGATTAGGAGGTGGTTATCTTGGCAAATATTAAAGTCAGAGATATTGCAAAAAAGGATGTAAAAACTATAAACAAAGCAGTAGTTCAAACAGAAAGATTTAAAGATACCATTGTAAGAACAAAAGAAAAATCAGAGGAAAGTGTAAGTAATGATATAAATGCAAATGAATATGCTAGTAATAAAATAAAGTTTGCAACTAACAGAGGTGTTGATGAGAGCGTTCATCAATTTAATAAACAAGGACAAAAGTCTTTAATGAAAACAAAAGAAAACTATCAAAAGTCAAAAGTAAAAATAAAGGAATTAAAAAAGAAAATTCAAAGCAAAAGAAAAGTTAAATCAACTGTTAAAAATACAAAGACTGCGATTAAAACAAGTAAAGAGGTTGCAAAAAAAGCAGAAAAGACTGCAAAAGAAACAGTTAAAGCAAGTAAAAGGGCAGCACAAATTGCAAAGGAAACTGCAAAAAAAACTGCACAGGGAATTAAGATAGCAGTTAAAGCAACAATATCTGCAATAAAAGCAATCATTGCCGGAACAAAAGCATTGATTGCTGCTATTGTTGCTGGTGGTTGGGTAGCAGTAGTTGTAATAATTGTTATTTGTTTGGTAGGACTTTTAGTAAGTTCTATTTTTGGAATATTCTTTTCTAGCGAGAAAACAAGTTCTGATTCGGTCACTATGAATGAAGTTGTAGCAGAATGTAATCAAGAGTTTGCAGATAAACTTCAATCAATTCAAGATTCAAACCCACACGACGATTATGTTTTAGATGGTAGTATGGCTTCTTGGAAAGACATATTACTTGTTTATACAATAAAACAGTCTAATGGAAAAAATGAAACAGATGTTGTCACTATGGACGATAGCAAAAAGAAAGTACTTAAAGAAATATTTTGGGATATGAATACTTTATCTTCGGAAGTAAAAGAAGAAACAGTCACAGAACGAGGTGTTAATACAAGCGAGGAGCCGAAAGAAGTTCAAAAGAAAGTTTTGCATATTATAATAACTTCTAAATCAGTAGAAGATATGAAATCACAATACAACTTTAATACTGCACAGAATAATCAATTAGCAGAATTATCAAGTGATAAATATGCTAGTTTATGGGGTGGAGTAATATATGGAAGTAATGGCTCTGGCGAATATGTTAATTGGCGACAAGGCGACCCTAGTTGGGCTAATGTAAGAATAGGAAATACAAGTAGTACAGTAGGTAGAATTGGTTGTCTTGTCACGTCAATTGCTATTTTAATTGAAAAATCTGGTGTTAATACCACTATTAGTCCATTTAATCCAGGAACTTTTGTAGAAGCACTTAACAAAAATGGTGGATTTGATGGATATGGAAACTTGCAATATGCAGCAGTTAATAAAGCAGTACCGGGATTTGAGTATGTTGGTAATGTTAATTTAAGAGAAAAATCAAGAAGTGAAAAATTAGCAACAATTTCACAATATTTTAGTCAAGGGTATTATATCACAGCAGAAGTAAAAGGGGCAACACAAGGAAGTCAACATTGGGTAGCAATTACAGGTGTTGATTCAGTAAATGTTATGATGGTAGATCCTGCGTCTAGTCAAACAATTATGTGGAATGCTTATGAAGTGGGTAAAACTACACAATTTAATTATTTTAAAGTGAATTAAAATGAAACTATCTTTTATTAAATCATTTATAGGAATATTGCTTTTGATTATTAAAATTGATAAGGTTATTTCTAATATAAAGAAATAGCCTTTAATACATAAAAAACAACATAAATCTGTTGAAAAATTTCTTGATTTATTGTTAAGTGAATGATAATATGATATAATCTTCTTATGTTAAAGCTAATCAATAAATAGTAATTTGTAAAGGAGGTATTTATGGGAATAGAACATTCGCAAAATTATTTACATAGTAAACAACTTGTAGCGACTTTGTTATCAAAGAGTAATATTTGTAACGACGATATTATAATTGAGATAGGTCCTGGAAAA
>JAAZCX010000027.1 GCA_012513065.1 Clostridiaceae bacterium
CTTTTTCAATTTTTGTTTTAATATCTTTTTTTTGAGCCTGTTTAATTTTAAAATCTTGTATTTTTTGTTTAGTTTTAATAATGTTATTTTTGGTTGTTTCAACTGACTTTTTTCCTACATTATTAAAAGTATTAATTGATTCATCAGAAGAACGATTAGCAACATAAGTTACTTTATCACTTGCATAGTCATAAGTTTCGTTTTCGCTACTATATGCATTTTCAGCTTTCTCTTTTATATTGACTATCGTATCTTTTGTTCTTTCTGTTGCTATTGCTCCTTTATCTAATGCTTTAATCGTTCCTTTAACAATGTCTTTTGTCTTAATTTTCAAAATACATACCTCCTAGTTTTATTCTCCTGGTTTAGTAGTCATTAATTTGTATAGTTTAGTATTTCTAGGAAACTTATTAATAAACGGTATCAACGAACTTCCAACTTTAACTAATCCTTGTCCCGCTCCAACATTAGTTATATAATTCATTTGCAAATCTGAAATACTTAATAACTTTGCAAGTTCTAATCTATCTGTACTGGCTTGATTAAGCATAACTATAAACTCTGAATTTGCTAACATTGTTCTTGCAGTATGACTTTGTAATAAATCATCAACATTTTGTGTGATGCCTGTTGCGTATGCTCCATATTTTCTAACTCTTTTCCATAAAGTAAATAAAAAGTTAGCAGAATATTCGTGTTGGAATAGTAAATATATTTCATCAATAAAAATATAAGTATTTCTTCCTTTTGACCTATTAGTTGTAATTCTATTTAAAATATTATCAAGAACTACTAACATACCAATTGGCAATAATTGTTTTCCTAAATCTAAAATGTCATAACATATTAAACGATTATTAGTATCAACATTGGTATTTTTTGCAAAAGTATTTAAAGAACCATCAGTAAATAATTCAATAGCAAGTGCTATTTCTTTTGCTTCTGGCTCCGTTTGTTTAATTAATTCTTCTCTAAAATCTTGTAATGTTGGTGGAGTTCCCAAATAATTACCTTGTTGAAAGTGTCGGTATACCTGTGCAGTACATCTATCTATGATAGATTTCTGTTTAGGTCCTAGATTATTCCCACCAATTAATTGTTCACATAATGATAAAATAAACTCTGATTTTAATATAATTGGATTTGCACCATCTCCATATTCACTATTCATATCCATAGCATTAATATGATTATCACTTGTTGCCGATATGTGAATTACTTCGCCTTTCATAGCATTTACAAGGGGTGTGTATTCTCTTTCTGGATCTATTATAATTACATCAGCATTTGGATCTCGCAAAATTATTGATACAATTTCATTTTTACCTGTAAACGATTTTCCACTACCAGATACTCCTAATATAAATGAATTACCATTTAAAAGTTGTCTTCTATCTGCAATAATCATATTTTTACTTATAACATTTTGACCATAATAAATACCGTTCTCGTGATTAATTTCTTGCACACGGAACGGCATAAATACTGCTAATGATTCAGTTGTTAAAGTTCTTAATGAATTTATCTTTCGCACACCATAAGGCATTACTGTATTCAATCCATCTTGTTGTTGATATTTTAATATTGCTGACTGACATAAATGTTTTCTTGCTGTTGTTAATAATGACTCTGTATCATTATCAAGTTCTGCTTTTGTATCAGCAGTATGAACAAGTGTTAAAACTGATATAAACATTCTTTGGTCACGAGTTGTTAAATCATCTAAAAACTCCTTTGATTCTTTTCTTTGTTGTTCCATATCATATGGAATAACAGCACTATAATTATTATTAGAATTTTGTCTTCTTTGCCAATTAGTTATATTAGTTTCAATTCCCAATCTTCTATTTTCAACTTCTCTAACTGCTTCGTCCATTGGAATTGGTATTACATCTATGCTTAACATTAAATTTCTATTAAAATCTGTAAGTTCTGCTACCATATCATCTTTAATATAACTAGCGTATTCTTTTAAGTACAAAACTCTACCATATCTTTCTCCCATTTTAAAATAATCTTTTTCAAATTCAAAAGTATTAGGACATATAAAATCTTTGAAACTATGTCCTTTTTTCATATTTTGAATCATATCAAAATCAAAATAATTTTCTTCTCCTGCTCTATAAAAATCGTGAGATAGTCTTAATCTATCTACTGCTTCTAATTCTATACATTTAGAACCCAGAGCAGAGAAATGACTAATCAAATCAGCTCCCACTCTAGAAAAGTAATTTCTTGCTTCTTCAATATCTTTCTTATTGATTGATATAGTTATATATTTTTCTTGTGTTATTCCATTTGCTCCAGTTGCTTTGTCTAATAACATTTTATTGTATTCTTCTCTATAAACATCTAGTTCATCATTTACTTTTTTTAGTAAAATGGTTTTCTCAAAATCTATTTTGTTTAATCTTCTATTTATTATTGTTATTTTGGTAGTTGCTCCTGTATCAAAAGAATTTAATAATTCACTATATTCTAGAAACATACCTTCTTTATCACTTTTACTTGCTACTGCATAATTAATATCAGTAAATCTATAAGTTTTAGAATACTTGTTTTTTCCTACAAGAAAAATACCATCTGCCCATATTCTGGTTACTGGTATTACATCTTGAACACCTTTAGGCACTTCAAACTTTTCTTTATCTTGTTTAAATAAATTTCTTAATGTTTTCATTTTTATTTCATTCCTTCCTTCTCTATTTCAGAAATCTTATCCTTGCATAATTCATAATAATAATTTTTAGGTACAAATAATAAATGTTTTGGAACAATAAACTCTGACCTAATCCAAGCCATTACAAATTCTTCTGCCGTCATACCGTTATATTTTAAAAAACCTAATAAGGCGAATGGTGCTGCACCTAAAATACACATCCATGATAATGTTTCAATTCCAAAGTATGGTCTTAAAACAAAATACAATAAAACTGCAACACCACAAGCCAATATAGAAAAAATGAACTGTCGCATTGACAGTCCAAAAAATATTGATTCAGTATAATCTCTTATTTCTTTATTAATTTTAACTTCCACTTTTTAACACTACCTTTCACTATTTTTTTCTTTAAAAGTATCAGCAATATCTCCTCCAGATGTTGCTTTTCTAAAATCATTTATTGCTTTGTCTTTATTGTTTTCATAATAATAAGCATATGCCCATTCCATTTTGTTATCTTTAATAATATAGTTAAATGCAACTATATATTGTTTTTGTTCTCCTATACTCTTTTCTATTAATGCAATAGGCTGATCTTTTCTAAAACCAAGATTCATAACATAAATACCATTATCTAGA
>JAAZCX010000028.1 GCA_012513065.1 Clostridiaceae bacterium
AGATAGTGTGTGAACAAAATTAGATATATTTAGTTATACTTGTTTGTGTGAACACTTTACAAAGTTTTCCCTTACAATCCCTTTTAAATACATACTATATTACAAACTAAAAGATAATTATTATAATATTATTTAATATATTTTATATAATAATTTATACATTTGTTTTTATCTCTAAAAAGCATATAATTAAGCTATAAGGAGATGGTAGTAATGAAAAGTAAAAAGATATTAGTTTTAATAATTATAGCCTTAATAGTGGTATTATTTGCGAGTATATTGATTATAAAATTAAAACAAACAAATAAAATTGATATGGTAAGTGAAAAAGAGATTGTAAATGAGATAAACAATACTGAAGAAGAAATTACAGAAGAAAACATTGTAGTTGAAAGCAAAATAGAAGAACAAAAAACACAAGAAGAAGCGGATATTCCAGAAAAAGAAAAGGAAAGTCAACAAGAATTACAAAAGCAAATAACAATAGCTACACAAGATAAAAAAGTAGAAAGTCCAAAACAAGCAGAACAGTCAAAGGTAACACAAGTAATAACAAAACAAAAAACAGAGATAAATGAACAACTTAAACAAGATATTAAAACAGAAACTCAAATACAAGAACAGACTAAATTTGAAACTAAAGTAGAAGAAAAACAATCAGAAACACCAAAATGTACTGATACAAATCATGGTGTAGGAGTAGGAAATTCAAATAAATGGTTTAATTCAAAACAAGAAGCTATAAATTATTATCAGGGCATAATAAAAACTTGGGGAGATAAATGGGAAAAATTTGAGATTGATGATGAAACATATCAAAAAAATTGTCCTTATGGATATGAAACTTGGTCATGTCCGTTCTGTGAAAAATGGACAATAAACTTTTATTATAATTAAATAAAATATTAAAATAATGCAGAGCAGGTAGATTACTACTTGTTCTTTTTTTATAAAAAAATAGGAGGTAAAATTTTATGAAAGTAAAAAAATCAAATAAAATGTTAGCAACAATGATGTTAATCTTAATAATATTTAGTGTAATACAACCTGTTTTTGCAGCATCTGGAAGTGGAACATGGTCAGGAGGTCAATATGCTTCTGGTATGAAAACAACAGATAATGCAGGTGGAACAACAGGTGTACTAATAAGAAGATTAAACAACTTAAATACAGGAGAAAGAAGAACGGTATTCTGTGCAGAGCATGGAATAGATTTTAAGACAGGAGCATCATATAATGGAGTTTATTATACTCCAACTAATTCTAATATTAGAAAGGCTTGTAAAGTTGCTTATTTAGGATGGTATAAAAATAACGGAGGTTATACAGTAGATGGTGGTATTTTAGCAAGTGATATGAAATGGGTAAAATGGGACTATGTATTTACTCAACAATATATTTGGGAAATACTAGGACAAAGTAATGCAACATTTATTAATGCAGATGAGCAACAAGGGTATGTAGATTTTAAAAATAGAATAAATAACGAAATTGCAAGTATTGAAAGAAGACCTAGCTTTAATGGAAATACAATCACAATTCAAGCAGGAGAAACAAAAACAATAAACGACTCTAATGGGGTTCTTGCAGAATATGGAACAATAGATAATACAAAAGATGGAATTAGATTTGTTCATCAGAATGGTAGTAATTCAATGACTATTTCAGTAGATGAAAATACAAATTTAGAGAATTACAGAATTTCAGACAATACTTTTAGAGAGTGGGGAATGATAAAAAATGGAACAGAAGATAATGATACAATGGTTTATTTTGAATTTGCAGCAGGTGTGCAAAATCAATTATATTGTATGAGTTACAATGATCCAGTAACATTAAATTTTTCTTTAGCAATTGAAACATTTGGTAAATTAGAATTACAAAAATTAAATACAAATGGAGATTTAGTAAATGGTGCAATATTTAATGTTACAGGACCAAATGGATATAATCAAGATATAACTGTTACTAATGGAAAAATAACTATAGATAAATTAAGAAAAGGAATATATACGATTACTGAAAAATCAGCTCCTAATGGTTATTTATTAAATACACAGGCTTATAATGTTGAAGTGAAAGTAAATCAAACTGCAACTCAAGCAATAGTTAATAATGAGCCAACGGGAACAATCCAAGTAATTAAAAAAAGTGAACAAGGTGACTTAATAAAGGGTACAATATTCAAAGTTATAGCAAATGAAAATATAAAAAATGTAGCAGGAACTAAAACATATTATACAGAAGGACAAGTAATTGCTAATATTACAACAGATAGTAATGGATTAGCAGAAATAACTAATCTTCCACTTGGAAAATATGTAGTAGAAGAAACACAAGCAACAACAGGTTATTTGTTAGATTCTACAAAGCATAATGTTACTTTATCTTATAAAGGACAAACACAAAAAATAGTATTAGAAAGTTTTGAAAAAATTGATACTACTCCAACAGGAGAGATAAAAGTATATAAAACAGATGATTATAATAACAAACTAAAAGGTGCAGAAATATCACTTTATGCAAGAGAAGATATAAAGAATGTAGCAGGAACTAGAACTTGGTACAAAAAGGGAGATTTAATTACAAAAGCTATTACAAATGATGAGGGAATGGTTAAATTTTCTGATTTATATTTAGGTAAATACTATGTTAAAGAAACAAATGCACCAGAGGGATATTTATTAAATACAAAAGAATTTGATGCAGAATTAAAGTATAAAGATCAAAATACAAAAGTTATTTATTTAGATATAAATAATGTTATAGATGAAGAACCAACAGGTACAATAACAATAATAAAGAAAGATTCAGAAACAGGTTCAGTACCACAGGGAGATGCAACATTTAATGGTGCAGTTTATAAAGTCTATGCAAGTGAAGATATATATAACAAAGCAAAAACTAAAAAATTCTATTCAAATGGAGATTTAGTTGCAACAAGAACTATGAATGAAA
>JAAZCX010000029.1 GCA_012513065.1 Clostridiaceae bacterium
ACTTTTGAAATGGTAGCAGCAGCAATGGAGTCAAAAAGATTAGGATTATGTAATAAATCTTTATTTGTAGTACCTAATCATATAGTAGAGCAATTCGGTCAAGAGTTCTTACAATTATATCCAAGTGCAAACATTTTAGTCACAACTAAAAAGGATTTTGAAACTGCTAATCGTAAAAAGTTTTGTTCAAGAATTGCCACAGGAGATTATGACGCAATTATAATTTCACACTCACAATTTGAGAAGATACCAATGTCAGTTGGAAGACAAATTGCAATAATTCAAAAACAAATTGATGATATAACTTTCGGTATTCAAGATTTAAAAAATAGTAATGGCGAAAGATTTTCTATCAAACAAATGGAGAAAACTAAAAAGAGTTTAGAAACAAGACTTGCTAAACTTAATGATACTTCAAGAAAAGATGATGTAATCACTTTCGAAGAATTAGGTGTTGATAGAATATTCGTAGATGAAGCACATTATTATAAAAATCTTTTTCTTTATACCAAGATGAGAAATGTAGGAGGAATAGCACAAACAGAGGCACAAAAGTCATCAGATTTATTTATGAAATGTAGATATTTAGATGAACTTACTGACGGAAAAGGTGTTGTGTTTGCGACAGGAACTCCGGTTTCTAATTCAATGGTAGAGTTATACACAATGCAAAGATACTTGCAATATGGAGAATTAGAAAAGCGACATCTTCAACAATTTGACGCTTGGGCTTCAACGTTTGGAGAAACTGTGACTGCAATAGAATTAAGTCCAGAGGGTACAGGTTATAGGGCAAAAACTAGATTTGCAAAGTTCTTTAATCTTCCAGAACTTATGGCAATGTTTAAAGAAGTTGCAGACATACAAACCTCTGATATGCTTAATCTTCCTGTACCAAAAGCGAACTATCATAATATAGTTATAGAGCCTAGTGAAATACAAAAAGAATTGGTAAAAGAACTATCTGAAAGAGCAGAAAAGATAAGAAATAGAATGGTAGATTCATCAGTTGATAATATGTTAAAGATTACTAATGATGGAAGAAAATTAGCACTAGATCAGAGATTATCTAATGATATGTTAGAGGACTTTGATAAGAGTAAAGTAGCAACTTGTGCAGATAATATTTATGATATTTGGAATAAAACAAGTGAAGATAAATCGGCACAATTAGTGTTCTGTGATTTATCTACACCACACAATGATGGTAAGTTTAATGTCTATAATGATTTAAAAACAAAACTTATTGATAGAGGAATACCAGAAGATGAAATTGCTTTTATACACGACGCAAATACAGACGCAAGAAAGCAAGAATTATTTAATAAAGTTAGGCGAGGACAAGTAAGAGTTTTAATGGGAAGTACACAAAAAATGGGTGCAGGAACAAACTGTCAAGATAGACTTATTGCCTTGCACGATTTAGATTGTCCTTGGCGACCAAGTGATTTAATACAACGAAGTGGAAGAATAATTAGGCAAGGAAATAAAAATCCAGAAGTTGATATTTATAGGTATGTCACAGAGGGAACTTTTGACGCATATTTATATCAGTTAGTAGAAAATAAACAGAGATTTATTTCGCAAATAATGACTTCAAAAACTCCGGTAAGATTTGCAGAAGATATAGATGAAACTGCATTATCTTATGCAGAAATAAAAGCACTTGCTGCAGGTAATCCAGATATTATTGAGAAAACTGAATTAGATACACAAGTAGCAAAATTAAAATTATTAAAGCAAACTCATTTAAGTGAAATATATGCTTTGGAAGATAAAGTTATAAAATATTATCCAAATGAAATTAAAAGATTAGAAAATAGAATTGAAGATATGAAAGAAGATTTAAAATTATTTAAAGCCAATGAAACACCAAATAATTCATTTGTAAAAATGGTTATTAAAGGAGATACTTTCACAGAAAGAAAAGACGCAGGAGAAAAAATTATTGAGATATGTAAGTCAATGACTAATCCAGAGCCGATTGAAATTGGAGAGTATAAAGGCTTTAAAATGA
>JAAZCX010000030.1 GCA_012513065.1 Clostridiaceae bacterium
AAGTTAAAGAAAAAGACTTAGATAAAGGATTTGCAAAAAAAGAAAAAAATAAAAGTACAAAGATTAAGCACAAAAAATCAAAGGAAAGAGGTTAAAAAATGAATAATATTGATGAAATAGTATCAAAACAAACAAATAATAAAACATTCGATAAAAATGCTTGGAAAGAGAAAAAAGCAAAAGAACGAAATGAAGCGTATGAGTTAATTGAACAAACATCAAAAGAAATCGTACAAGATTCAAATAAGTTTAAATCATATATAGATATTCAAAGTAGATTTGACAAATATTCAGTAGGCAATGCACTTCTAATAGTTGCCCAAAAACCAAATGCAACTATTATCAAAGACTTTGAAAATTGGAAAAAAGAAATAGGAGATAGTTTTAGAATTAATAATAAAGAAAAAGGAATTATCATACTAGAACCAGGGGAACCTTATATAAAAGAAGATGGTACACAAGCACAATCTTTTAATACTAAAAGTGTATTTGACATTTCTCAAACTAATGTTAAAGAAAATAATAAAGTAAATAATTATGATGAAACAATTCTTTTAAGAGCATTACTAAAAGATAGCCCTGTTGATATGAAAGTTGTTGATAGTTTAGATAATGGTAAACTTGCTGACTGGAACAAAACTGATAATACAATTTATATTTGTAGAGATTCTGACACTACAAGTTTATTTAATGCAATTTCAAAAGAATTGGCAAAAACTTATTTTAATGAAGGAAATAGTATCGAATTAAATGAGTTTAAAGCAAACTGTGTATCATATATGATAGGGAAAAAATATGGAATAAATGTTGATTCAATAAATATTGGAGATGTTCCTAGCGTATTAAAAGAAAAAGATTCGAGAAATATTAGAAATGAATTATCTTCTATAAGAGATACAATTGAAGAAATGAATAATAGAATGTCATTATATTTTGAATCTATAAGTAAAACACAAAAGAATAAGGATATGGAAAGATAGGAGGATACTATGGAAGATACAAAGATATTAGAGCTAGACAAATATGAATATGGTATTGTTGTAAATGCTTTAAATCAGTTAAGAAATAATCTAATTAAAGAAGAAGAATCAACAGATGTAATTAATGAACTTCTTCTAAAAGTAATTGACGCCCCAGATAAAAGTCAAAAAAAAAAGAGAATTTTCGCAAAGACTTTGACGAGAGATAATGAAAGAAGATTCTAAAAGAACAGATATTTTGTTATGTATTTTTGGAATCATTCCAACGATATGGTTAGCACTATTAATTGCACCAGACATAAGTGGTGGATTGATTGAAATAGTAAAACACTTTCCAGAGAGATTAAATAATCCAATAAATATAGAATTATGTAAGGATAGCATAAAAACTATCCTTTTTTTTATTGGAATTTATGTAATGGTGATTGGAATATATTTATCAACGAAAAAGAATTATCGTAGGCGTGAAGAACACGGTTCTGCAAAATGGGGTAATGCAAAACAAGTGAATAAAAAATATGAACAGAAACCTCAAAATAATAATAAATTATTGACTCAGAATGTTGCACTTGGATTAGATGGAAGAAAGCACAGAAGAAACCTAAATGTTTTAGTATGTGGAGGAAGTGGTGCAGGTAAAACAAGATTTTATTGTAAGCCTAATATTATGCAATGTAATACTTCATTTGTAATATTAGACCCAAAAGGAGAAATCGTTAGAGATTTAGGGCATTTACTTGAGAAGAAAGGCTATGAGGTAAGAGTGTTAGACTTAATTAATATGGAAAGAAGTCATTGTTATAATCCATTTGTATATTTAGATACGGACAATGATGTACAAAAACTTGTGACTAATTTATTTAAGTCAACTACACCAAAAGGTTCTCAATCCAACGATCCGTTTTGGGATACGGCTGCTTCAATGTTATTACTTGCATTAGTATTTTATTTAAAATATGAAGCACCAGAAGATGAGCAAAACTTTCCAATGGTTATGGAGATGTTAAGAGCAGGAGAAGTACACGAAGATGATGATAACTATTTAAGTCCACTTGATGTTTTATTTAACCGACTAGAAGAAAAAGATTCAGAACATATAGCACTTAAATATTATAGAGATTATCATAGTGGTTCTGCTAAAACATTAAAATCTATTCAAATAACTTTAGCAGCAAGGTTAGAAAAATTCAATCTTGAAAGTTTATCATCCTTAACTATAACTGATGAGTTAGACTTATCTACAATTGGAGAAAAGAAAGTATCATTATTTGCATTAATACCAGATAATGATACTTCTTTTAACTTTATAGTTAGTATTTTATATAATCAACTATTTCAAAAACTTTTCTATGTGGCAGACCATAAGTATGGTGGTAGATTACCTGTTCACGTTCATTTTGTTATGGATGAATTTGCAAATGTAAGTTTACCAGATGACTTTGACAAAATACTTTCAGTTATGCGTTCAAGAGAAGTATCAGTATCAATCATATTACAGAATTTAGCACAATTAAAAGCATTGTTTGAAAAGCAATGGGAATCTATAGTAGGAAATTGTGATGAATTTTTATATCTTGGTGGGAATGAACAGTCCACTCATAAGTATGTAAGTGAATTATTAGGAAAAGAAACTATTGATACAAATACTTATGGTAAAAGTTCAGGTAGAAGCGGGAACTATTCTACAAATTACCAGATAAGTGGTAGAGAACTTATGACACCAGATGAAGTTAGATTGTTAGATAACAAATATGCATTATTGTTTATTAGAGGAGAAAGACCTGTAATGGATTTTAAATATGATATTTTAAAACACCCACAAGTATCTAATACTACTGATGGCAAAGAAAAACCTTATATTCACGGTGGTACAGAAAATTCTATTGCTTCTATACAAGTTGATTTTGAAATGGGTGTTAGTAAATCTAGTATGGAAGAAAACATAGAAAGTGATTATGAAGTAATATCTTCTGAAGAAATGGAAGATTACTTAAAAGAAATGGAGAATAGAAATGAAAAAAGAAACTAAAAAAGTCCCTATGGACAAAAAAACAAAGAAAGCATTTAAAGTGTATATTGCGTTAATAATGCTATTTACACTAACTATTGGTATTGCACCAAATGTTATGGCAGCAGATGACCCACTAACAGTAGTAAACAATTTATCAAATTTTATATTTGGATTAATTAGAGCAATTGGAATGATTTTATTAGGATTTGGTATTGTTCAAATTGGTTTGTCATTAAAATCACACGATCCAAGTCAAAGAGCCAATGGTTTTATGACTTTAGCAGGTGGAGTAGTTATAACATTTGCAAAAGAAATTTTAAATATGATTACAGGATAAAAATTTAATTAAATAAGGAGGTGACTTAATTGAATAGTGATAATTGGGTTGCACAGAACTTACAAAATGCACTAAATACCTGGAATGATAAGTTAGGAGAAATATGGAATTTAATTACTCAATCTCCTGCACAATTCAAAGGTGGAAACATTTGGAATGTAATTCTTAATATACACGGAGCATTACAAGCGATAGGACTAGCATTGCTAGTTCTATTTTTTGTAGTTGGTGTTGTAAAAACTTGTGGTTCATTTGTTGAAGCAAAAAAACCAGAACACGCTCTTAAATTATTCATAAGATTTGCAATAGCAAAAGCAGTAGTAACTTATGGATTACAATTAATGTTAGCAATATTTGATATTATTCAAGGAGTAATATCAACTATAATGACATCTGCGGGATTTGGTTCTGCTTCATCTATGACTTTACCAAACGAACTTATAAAAGCAATTGAAAGTTGTGGATTCTTTGAAAGTATTCCACTTTGGGCAGTAACTTTGATTGGAGGTCTATTTATAACGGTATTATCTTTCATTCTAATAATGACTGTTTATGGTAGATTCTTTAAATTATATTTATATACTGCTATTGCACCAATACCACTTTCGACATT
>JAAZCX010000031.1 GCA_012513065.1 Clostridiaceae bacterium
GGTAGAACTTTATACAATGCAAAGATACCTACAATACCACACATTAGAAGTAAATAAATTACAACATTTTGACGCTTGGGCTTCAACATTTGGAGAAACAGTTACTGCAATAGAACTTGCACCAGAAGGTACAGGTTATAGGGCAAAAACAAGATTTGCAAAATTCTATAATCTACCAGAATTAATGAATATGTTTAAGGAAGTAGCCGACATTAAAACTTCCGATATGCTTAATCTTCCAGTACCAAAAGCAAATTATACTAATATAGTTATAAAACCTAGTGAGATACAAGAAGAAATGGTTAAAGATTTAGCAGATAGAGCAGAAAGAGTTAGAAATAAAATGGTAGATTCAAGTATAGATAATATGTTAAAGATTACAAATGATGGTAGAAAATTGGCATTAGATCAAAGACTTATTAATGAAATGTTACCAGACTTTGAAGAAAGTAAAGTAGCAACTTGTGCTAACAATGTTTATAACATTTGGGAAAAGAATACTGATAAGAAATCTGCTCAATTAGTATTTTGCGATTTATCTACACCAAAAGCAGATGGAACATTTAATGTTTATTCTGATTTAAAAAATAAATTAATTGAAAATGGAATACCAGAACAAGAAATAGCATTTATACACGAAGCCGACAATGAAGTTAAGAAAAAAGAATTATTTTCAAAGGTAAGAAAAGGACAAGTTAGAATTTTAATTGGTTCAACTCAAAAGATGGGAGCAGGAACTAATTGTCAAGATAGATTAATTGCATTACACGATTTAGACTGTCCGTGGCGACCTAGTGATTTAATTCAAAGAAGTGGAAGAATAATTCGTCAAGGTAATATGAATCCTGAAGTTGGTATTTTTAGATATGTAACAGAAAAAACTTTTGACGCATATCTTTATCAATTAGTAGAAAATAAACAAAGATTTATATCACAAATAATGACATCTAAAACACCAGTTAGAAGTGCAGAAGATATTGATGAAACAGCATTATCTTATGCAGAAATTAAAGCACTTGCTGCAGGAAATCCGTTAATAATTGAAAAAACCGATTTAGATACCCAAGTAGCAAAATTGAAATTATTAAAACAAAGTCATTTAAGCCAAATATATGATATTGAAGATAAAGTTATTAAATATTATCCTAATGAAATAAAAAGATTAGAGTTAAGAGTTAATAATATTAAAGAAGATATTGCATACTTAAAAGATAAAACATTAATAGGAGAAGATGTATTTAATTCAATGAAAATTAATGATATTGTCTATGATGACAAAAAAGTTGCAGGAGAAAAAATAATTGAAGTATGTAAGTCAATGTCTAATCCTGCACCTATATCAATTGGAGAATATAGAGGTTTTAAAATGGAATTGTATTTTGATACTATATCAAAAGAATATATCTTAAATATGAAAAACAATATAACATATCAAGTTAGACTCGGAAATGATGTATATGGAAATATAACTCGTATAGACAATGTTTTAGATGGATTAGAAGATAAATTAAAGAATTGTGAGTCAATGTTAGAAGAAACAAATAAGCAGTTTGAGAATGCGAAAATTGAGTCAAAAAGACCATTCCCACAAGAGGAAGAATTAAAGACAAAATCAAAAAGATTAGATGAACTTAATATTTTATTAAATATGAATCAAAAAGATAATGAAATAGTTGATGGAGAACCAGATGAAGGAGACAATCTTCATCATAATAATCCAGAATATACAAGATAGGAGGGTACTATGGAAGAAAAAATTAGGCAAGAATTATATTCAAAAATGGAAAAAGAGTTAAAAGATTACAAGGATTCTTTAAAAAGTAAAACACCAGAAGAAATAATGAATAGTGCTTATCAATTAGCATTAAAAGAAGAAATGATTTGTAACTTTTATCCAGAATGTTTGATATATGATATTGAAGATATTAAAAGACTAAATAAAAAATCACAACCATTACAAGAATTGTATGATGATTGGATGGATTCTGATATGAATATAAATCAATTGTTAGAAGACAATATAAATGACTATTTTCTAAAATTAAAAGATGAACAAGAGAAAAAGAAAAATAATAGAGAAAGGTAGGTTATATAATGGCATACTTTACTCCAGAAACAATAGCTAAAGTTAAAAAGATAGATTTACTAACATTTTTAAAGGCAACCAATCCAGAAGAAGTAGTTTATTTTTCGAGAGGTACTTATTGTACAAGAACACATGATAGTTTGAAAATAAGTAATGGAATGTGGTATTGGTTTTCACGAGGTGTGGGTGGCAAAACAGCACTAGAATATTTAATACAAGTAGAAGAATATTCATTTACAGAAGCTATGAATTTACTAACAAAGCAGTTGGAATATACACCAACTGCTTTTATTAATTATCAAGATAAAGTTAAAGTAGATAAACTTATTATGCCAGATAAATCTGATAATAATGATAAGGCTAAACATTATTTAATTAGTAGAGGAATAGATGAATCTATTATTCAAGAATGTATTGATAATGATTTAATATATGAACAAAAATCAAATGGTAATGTTGTATTTGTAGGTAAAGATAATAATCAACATTCAAGATATGCTTTTATTAGAGGTAGTAATTCAAGCAGGTATATGCACGAAGCAAGTGGAAGTGATAAAGCATATTCTTTTAGATTAATTTCAAATAAAAAATGTGATTCAGTTCATTTGTTTGAGTCAGCAATAGATTTATTATCCTATGCTACTTTAAATAAAAATTGGTATGAAATGAATCTATTATCATTGGGTGGAATATATAAAGCAACATACAGTGATAGTGAAATAAAAATACCGATATCAGTGAAAAAATATTTAGAACAAAATAAAGATACAACTAAAATATATCTTCATTTTGATAATGATAGTGCAGGAAAGTTAGCAAGTAATTCTTTTCAGCAAGTATTAAAAAAAGATTATGAAGTCATAGATGATCCTCCTAAAATTGGAAAAGATTTTAATGATTATTTATGCAATATAAAACAAATAAAAAATAATAAAATTTATGAAAGAAGGAATGAAAGATGAAATATAATTATAAAAAATTAGGACAAATAATAAAAGATAATAGAGAGGCTATAGGTTATTCGAGAAGAAATCTTGCTGCAAGAGTTGATACAAGTGATACAGAATTGAAAAGAATTGAAGACGGAGAAAGAATAACTCCAAACTTAATCACACTTATAAAATTGTGTGAAGAATTAGATTTAAATTTACAATTTTTATTAGAAGATTGTGATTTTTTAGAAGAAAAAGTTAAGAAAATATACTGGGTAGTAGTTAAATATTCAGATATAAATTTATTTCAAATTGAAGCAACAACGCCAGAAGAAGCAGTTAGATTTATTTTAAATTTTATCTGTTGTAATGAGATTATTGATGTAGATGGTAGTAGAGAAAATCTAGAATTCTATGCAACAGATTCTAAAAGAGAAATAGATGAATTAATAGCAGATTCTGGTTTAACTTTAATTGATTATAGTAATTATGATTGCACATTCGATTGCCCATATTGTGGGGCAACAATAGAAGAAAATGACTTGGATTAGTATATCTTATAGTCTTAGCCAGCACTGAATTTGTCATTACACGACCAAATTCCTGGTTGAGGAAACCCCAAGCCCCCAAAAAAAGAATGTTAATAATTAGAACTGGTATATTTTATTTATGCTAGTTCTTTTTTATTTTAGAAAGGATGTGTTTTAAATGAATTTTGTATTTTTTTTATTAGGTGTAATAGTAGGTAGTTCTGTTGGAATAACTTTAATGTGTTTATTACAGATAAATAGGATTAATTATTACGAAAATAAAATTGAAAAAGCGAAAAAAGAAAGGAGTTAGTAAGATGAGAAAGAGAGAACTTCTTAAACAAGTTTGGATTAGTTATGATGAAGATAGAAATTTAAAAATAAAATGTCAAAAAGCAAGTATGACTGAATCTGCTGTTATAAGATGTCTGATTAATAGTTATGAACCTAGAGAAAAACCTGATGATAGATTTTATGAAGCATTAAAAGATTTAAGAGCAATAGGTAATAATCTAAATCAACTTGCAAGAAAAGCAAACTCATTAGGATTTATTGACGAAACTTATTATAAAAAAGAAGCAGAAAAATGGAATAGTTTTATTATAAATATTAAAGAAGAATTTTTGCTTCCAGTTGCCAAAATTCCGACCAAAGATTGAATTTATGGAAATAAATGATATAATAATAATATAAAAATTTATCTTGATAAATTGGAGTGATTTAAATGAAGTGTCCAATATGTAAAAACAATATGGTAAGTATTTTATATGGTATGCCAAGTAGTGAAGCAATTGAAAAAGCAGAAAGACAAGAATTGTTTATTGGTGGTTGTATGATTATGAATGATAATCCTAAATACCATTGCTATAAATGTCAAAAAAGTTTTAGTAAAGATTTAAAATCAAGTATTGATGAAAATGATGATTGGATTAAAACTGATGTACCACAATTCCTAAAATCAGATGATAATAAAAAATAAGATAATGATGCTATATATCGCATAATTATTAATTCATGCAAACGAAAGAAAGTGATTAAATGTCTATTGAAGAAATTAAAAGAATATTGGAAATATCTGATAAAGTAGTATTTAAATTGTATAGTTTAATTTATACTATATCAAAAAAAGAAAATAAATATTATATATCTAGTGATATACACGATGGACATATTAATGTGTTTAATTCTATTGATGAATTATTGGACAAATATCTAATTTATGGTGAGTCTATAAGACTTAATGAAAATAGAATTATAATTCAAAAATAAGGAGTGTGTTTATATGGGATTATTTAGTTTTTTAGGAACTATGGCTTTAATGGATGAAAGTAGCAAAAAGTTTGGAACAGTACCAACAATTTTAGGTGCTATGGTCGTAGATGATTTATTACAAGAAGAACAAAATGATTATTGGAATCAAGTTAACAATTTCTGGCAAGATGTTCAAAATAATGATTCTATATCACAAGACAAAAAAGATAAAATTTTTAAATTATGTAATCAACTGGTTGAAACATCAAAAGAAAAAGAAAGGAAAAGAATAATAAGTCAAATTGATTTATTATTAAAATAAGAAATTAGATAAATAGTAATTTAACTAATGGATCAACTTATAAAGTTGATCTTTTTTTAATGTAAAATTGAGGAGGAGAAAAATGAAAAATAAATTAAATAAGAAAATGAAAAAGGAGAAATTAGAGATGAAAAGTAAAAAAAGATTATTAGTATTAGCAGGAATAAGTACAGCAGTTATATTAGGAGGAACACTTGCATATTTTACAACAAGTGATAATTTTGAAAATGTATTTACTATAGCAAAATATCAACCACAAGTTGTTGAACAATTTGAAAGCCCAGAAACTTGGACACCTGGAACAACAACTTCAAAAATAATAAATATTACAAACAACGGTAATATAAATATGGCAGTAAGAGCAAGTTATGAAGAAAAATGGATTAGTTCAGATGGAACTCATTTATCTTTACAAGATAGTGATGGTAATATTGTTTCGATTATAAACTTTAATGAAGGGTGGAAAAAGAATAGTGATGGATATTACTATTATGGTACAAAAGAAAATTTAACTAAATTGAAACCCAATGAAACAAGTTCATCATTTATAAGTGGAGTAACTTTCAATGAGACTGTTAAAGCAAATCTTAAAAAGACAGTTTCATCTGACGGAAAAACAATCACTTATGAATCAACAGGCTCTAGTTATGATGGTGCAAGATATATTCTTACTATAAAGATTGATACTATTCAATATGACCAAGCACTTAATGTATGGTAATTTTAAATAAAATAATAAAACTAGGAAAATTGACTTTCCTAGTTTTATTAATATTAGGAGGAGAAAAATGATGAAAAAAATTAAAAATATTTTATTTAGAATAGTATATATATTAGTAATTATTTATTTGTTAATATTTGTTCCATCAATTTTTGGACACAAACCATTAGTTGTAGTATCTGGAAGTATGGAACCAAATTTAAAGGTTGGTTCCATATTATATTATCATAAAGAAGATTTAAATAATTTTAATACTGCTGATATATTGGTTTATAAAACAAAAGACCATATTATATCTCATAGAATAGTATCACAATCAGAAATAGGGTTTATGACAAAAGGAGACGCAAACAATGTTGCAGATTCAAATGAAATATTTAATCAACAGGTTTTAGGTAAAGGAACAGATTGGTGTATTCCATATATAGGATACTATGCAAGTTATATTTATAATCATAAATATATTTTATATATTGCTATTTCTATTTTAATAATAGATTTGTGTAATGATTACTATACTATTAGAAAAAAGAAAGTTGGTGTAGTAGATGAAGAAAATACTTAGTTTAATTCTTGTAATAAGTGCATTGTTTTTATCGTTAAATGAAACCTTAGCATATTATAATACAAGTGATACTGTAAATAATTCATTTTCATCAAAAAAATATGCTATATCTATAAATGCAAATGGTGGTAGTTTTGATAATGTAGAAATAGTGGTGAAAAATAATAAGACAACACTACCTACTCCCGCAAGAAGTGGATACACATTTTCTGGATATAGTATTGTAGATAATGGGGATGTTGCATATTATACTAACATAAATAATGTAAATGAATTGAATGGCAAAAAATTATATGCTAAATGGAATACTATAACTTATAGTATTTCATACAACTTAAATGGAGGAAGCATTTCATCACAACCTACAAATTATAATATAGAACAAACTATTACTTTACCAACGCCAACAAGAAACGGATATACCTTTACAGGATGGACAGGAACAGGAGTGGGTAGTGCAACAAAAAATGTGACAATTTCAAATGGTATTGGAGATAGAAGTTATACAGCAAATTGGAGTAAGAATTATTATACGGTTAATTACTATGTAAATGGTAATTTATGGACACAAAGAAGTGTTGGATATGGAGACACATTGGAAAATATAAATGCACAAAGTGTATTAGATATATATCATACTTTTAATGGATGGGATGGATGGATTAATAATATGCCATCAAATAATGTTGATTTATATGCTAATATTACTGAATCATATTGCCGCTTAGTTACAGGACACGGTCCTTATGGTAATGCATCAGCATTATTAAATGTATTTAGACAAGCAGGTTGGAGTGGAACAATAATAGAAGCACCAACTGCTCCTGGTAATTATATGGTAATAACTGATTTTAATTTAACACGTGCACAAGCAGAGGTACAAAAAAACTATATTGCCTCACATACAAATTATACAAATTATAACTACCCTTATTTGTATTGGGTAGCAGTGGAATGCACAAATGGATATGGAGAAGCTTGGACAAGAGGTAGAGGGCAAAGTTCATTTAATTAAAATAAAGGAGAAATGATGGCAACAACAGGTATATGGAAAATAGAAAAAAGGTTAGACCACGTTATTGATTATACAACCAATGTTGAAAAAACAATTAATAGTGAGTATGGAAAAGATAACTATAAAGATTTACACAATGTTATAGAATATGCTACTGCTGATTACAAAACTGAAAAACAATATTATGTATCTGGAATTAATTGTTCTCCCGAAACTGCATTAAAAGAAATGACAATTACAAAAAAAGAATATGAAAAAACAAGTGGAATATTAGGATTTCATGCTTTTCAATCTTTTGCTGAAGGAGAAGTAACACCAGAACTTGCTCATACAATTGGAATTAAATTAGCAGAACAAATGTGGGGAGATAGATTTGAAGTAATTGTTTCAACCCATTTAAATACTAAACATTATCATAATCATTTTGTAATAAATTCTGTTTCATTTAAAGATGGTAAAAGATATTATGATAAAAGAGAAACTTATGCAGAATTAAGACATCTTTCAGATACACTTTGTGAAGAATATGGAATAAGTGTATTAAAAGAAAAAGCGTGTAGAAATAGTAAAATAAATTATAGCAATTATTATAAAGGAACAACAGAAAAATCAAACTATCATACAATTACAAAAGAAGATATAGATAAAGCAATTGCTCAAGCATATTCTTTTTCTGATTTTGAAATGATTATGACAGCAATGAACTATAAACTGTATTTTAGAGGTAAAGATTTTAGTGTAAGCAGATATCCATATAGTAAGCATATAAGAGTTGGAAGAAGTTATGGGGAAGAATATAGCATTGATAGAATAAAGGAACGAATAAATGAAGAACAATCAACAAAAGAACCTTTCCCAGAATCTTCATTTAGTAATGTATATAAGAATCTTAATAATAAAACAATTAATAAAGTAAAACATAGTGGAATATATGGATTATATTTGCACTATTGTTATTTATTAAAAGTTTTTCCAAAAGAAAATCCTAGAAGAAAATTATCACCTTCTATACGAGCTGATATATATAAGATGGATAATATATCCAAAGAAGCAGAACTGCTTGTAAGTAATCAAATTAATACTTATGAGCAGTTTTTTTTATATAAAAATTCAAAAATTAAAGAACTAGATGATTTAAGAACTGAAAGAAGTAAATTATGGTACAAGCATAAAAAGTCTAGTAATTCTATTGAAAAAGAATCTATAAGAAAAGATTTGGACTCATTAAATGAAAAAATAAAACCATTAAAGGAGGTGGTGCAATTATGTGATGATATAGAAACTAGATTACCAATGATAGAAAAAAATCTAGAAGAAGTAAAAGATGAAAAAGAAAGGAGAAAAGATTAATGAATTCATCAGGAGACGCTGCAGAATCAATTGTAAGAATGAGTTTGCAAGGATTCGAAGTGGCAGCAAAAATAACAGGCAGTGGTGCTAAAAATGTTGGTGCTTTAATTATTGCAATAATGAAAGATAAAAAACAAACAAAAGGTAAAACTAGCCTAACTAATATGCTTAAATCCGGAAAAGAATTAAAGGTATTTTCTATAAAACAAGATGACCTTAAAAAGTTTACAGAAGAAGCAAAAAGATATGGAGTATTATATTCTGCATTAATTGATAAAAGACAGAAAAATAGTCCAGACGGAATAGTTGATATTATGGTAAGAGCAGAAGATGCTTCTAAAATTAATCGTATTGTAACTAGATTTAAGTTATCAGCTGTTAATACTGCAAATATCAAAAGTGAAATTGAAAAAGAAATGATTGATAAAACAATAAAAGAGGCAATGGAAAAAGGCGTAGAAGTTAAATCAGTTGAAGATCAATTAGTAGATGATATTTTAAGTAAGCCAATACAGAAAGAGGAAAAAGAAGTATCAAACCCCAATTTGGCGAAGACAGAAAAAAGCCCTCAGTCAGAGCCTTCATTAAAGAACAAAAGCAAATCAGAGGAGGGTACTAAGTCTAAACCGTCAGTACGAGAAACTTTAAAAGAAATCAAAAAAGAACAAGCACAAGAAAAAGTTAAAGAAAAAGACTTAGATAAAGGATTTGCAAAAAAAGAAAAAAATAAAAGTACAAAGATTAAGCACAAAAAATCAAAGGAAAGAGGTTAAAAAATGAATAATATTGATGAAATAGTATCAAAACAAACAAATAATA
>JAAZCX010000032.1 GCA_012513065.1 Clostridiaceae bacterium
TACTAATACAAGGTTTAAGTATCCAATTTAAAAAATCAATTTTTACATCAGTTTCTTTTAGTAAGATAAAAAAGCTAATAAAACCATTGAAAAACTCACTTATAAAAAGAACTATAAAATAACCATTAATACCTTTAACAGGTAATAAAAAATAAATAAAAGAAATGCTTATAAATAAATCTAAAATATTTACACCCATTACAGAAACCTGTTTATCTAATCCTTTTAGTATACTATCTACAATATTATCAATATACATCAAGATAATGAGTGGAGATAAAATTTTAACAAAAATAGATAATTCACTTTTAGGATAAATTATATTTGAAAGTTCATTTGAAAAACACCAAAAGATTCCCATAATTAAAAAAGAAAAGATAAAAGAAAATTTTAAAATTTTTAAAATTGCAAAATTTATTTTTGATTTATCTTTTTTTGCATTTAAATATGAAAATTCAGGAATGAGCAAAGAACTAAAAGAAGAAATAAAATTGCATGGAAATAAAATTAATGGCATTACCATACCATTAATAGCTCCATATTCTGAAAGGGCATGTTCACATGATATACCTGATTTTTCTAATCTAATAGGTATAAGAATTTGTTTTAAAGTTGAAAGACCTGAACGAATATAAGATGTAAATGCAATAGGAAATGTGATTCTAAAAATTTGTTTAGAAAAATTATTATTTCTATCAAATTTACTTCTTATTTTATTAATATCTAAATAATAAAATAATAGAAGAAAAACAAAAGATAATATTTCGGACAATGTATTACCTAAAACAATATAGATGCAAGTATCTTCAATAGTAGAAGGAACAAGCACGTTTAATAAAAAACAAATAAAGCAAATTTTAAAAATTTGTTCAATTACTTGGCATATAGCAGTTTTTTTAACATTTCTTCTTGCAGAAAAATAACCATTAATGCAATTACTTACAGAAATAAAAGGAAGGCTAATAGAAATAATTTTAAGAGAAATAGGTGATATTTTACCATGTAGCCAATTTTCACAAATGAAAGGAGAACTAAAAAATAAAATTATAAAAGCTAATAATCCCATAATTAAACTATAAAATATTCCTTTTTTAATAGCAGTTTTTATACTATTTTCTTGATTATAAGCTATTTGCTCAGATATAATTTTTGACATTGCAAGATTAATACCAGAACAACTTATAGTTACAAAAAACATATAAACATACATTATAAGTTGATATATTCCAATAGCTTCTTTAGAAATTTTATTAGAAATATATATACTAAAAAAAATACTTATACTTCTAAGAAAAAGAGAAGTAATCGTAAGCAAGATACCATTAAATAAAAATATTTTAGTTTTCCTCAAAAAAATCACCTAAAGTAATATATGAAAAACAAACTTAAAAAATGTTTAAACATATGTGTAATATAGAAAAATGACAATACAGGTATTTACATAACGATAAAAATATGTTAAAATAAAAAAATAAGATTTAGCATGATTACAATTATTTTTGTAATCAAATAAATATCAATCATAAACAGGAGGAAATTATATGCAAAGAATGAGTATTGATGACAGACTAGAACTTGCTGCAAATTACGGCGAAATGGAAATGTATTTATTTCTTTGGAAGAAGACAATTAGTCGGTTGGAAAAAGGAGGGTTAACAATTAAAAAGATATACCCTTCAAAAAGAACAGGTGAGTATTATTGCAATATAAGCTGGGAAGCGGTAACATATGCAAAAAATCAAGCAAATACTTTATATGAAATAGCGCTTGAAGCAAAGAATAAAGAATGAAAATACATCCTAGAGATTTCTCTCTAGGATGTATTTTTATATTTTTTAAGTAAGGATTTAGTAATAAATTACAAACTAAAAATGATAATCATTATCAATATTATTTATACTTTCAAAAAATGCTTGAAAAATATATATTTATGGAAGATGAAAAAAAGGAAAAAAATCAAATACAAAATTTGTAATATTTTTGTAACAAAAATGTAACGAAATAGACAACAAAAAAATAAGAACAGTTGTATCAAGGCTTAGAATAAAAAAGTTGTCTAAAAAACACATTTATACACAAAAACGCAAACCACGTAACTATATTGAAATCAAGTAAAACAGCACATGTTGACATAACTAATAAAAAAAATAAAATACTTGACTTTTTTATATAAATTAGATAATATAAAGCTACTTCGAGAGAAGATAAAAATATGAAAACGAAAGAAAAACATAAATGATAATGATTATCAAAATTCTCCAAAACTGTTTTGATAATAAGATTTCAAAAATAAAAGTAATATTATAGGGGGTACAAAATGCAAGTAGTAAAAAGAGATGGAAGAGTAGCAGAATTTAATCCAGAAAGAATTGTAAAGGCTGTAACATTAGCAATGTCACAAACACCAGGAGGTGTAGATATAGATTTAGCTAATAAAATATCAGATGGAGTAAAAAAACAATTAGAAGATAAAAATCAAACTACAGTATACGAAATTCAAGATTTAGTAGAAAAAAAATTAATGTCTTCTTCTAGAAAAGAAGTAGCACAAAACTATATTACATATAGATATAATCGTGATGTAGCAAGAAAATCAAAAACAAAAGAAGTATTTTTAGATATCATAGGAGCAAAAGCAAATGATATTACAAGAGAAAATGCTAATATGAATGCAGATACACCAGCAGGAATGATGATGAAGTTTGCATCAGAAACAACTAAACCATTTGTTGATGATTTCTTATTATCATATGAAGCAAGAGAAGCTTTCCAAAGAGGATATATACATATTCATGATAAAGATTATTACCCAACAAAATCATTAACTTGTTTACAACATCCACTAGATAAAATATTAGAAAATGGATTTAAAGCTGGACATGGAGCATCAAGACCAGCAAAAAGAATCGAAACAGCAAGTATATTAGGATGCATTTCAATGGAAACAGTACAAAATGAGATGCATGGTGGACAAGCAATACCAGCATTCGATTATTATTTAGCACCATATGTAAAAGCAACATTTACAGAAGAAGTAAAGAAAATAGGAGAATTATTAGGAAAAGACTTATCTCATTTATATGATTATAAAGTAAAAGATTATATAAAGAAAGATTTAAAAGGATTAACAGGAGACGAAAGAGATATACAAGCTGCTATAAATGCTACAGTAGCAAGAGTACACCAATCAATGGAAGCTTTTATTCATAATATGAATACAATACATTCAAGAGGTGGAAATCAAGTTGTATTTAGTTCAATAAACTATGGAACAGATACTACACCAGAAGGTAGATGTGTAATAAGAGAGATACTTTTATCTACAGAAAGAGGAGTAGGAAATAATGAAACTCCAATTTTCCCAATTCAAATTTGGAAAAAGAAGAGAGGAATTAACTATTTACCACAAGATAAAAACTATGATTTATATAAATTAGCATGTAGAGTTACAGCAAAAAGATTTTTCCCTAACTTTGTTAACTTAGATGCAACATTTAATCAAAATGCAAAATGGAAAGAGAATGATCCAGAGAGATATAAATATGAATGTGCTACAATGGGATGTAGAACAAGAGTATTTTCAGACAGACATGGAGAAATGACTTCAATAGGAAGAGGAAACTTATCTTTCTCTACAGTTAACTTAGTAAGAATAGCAATAGAATCAGCATATGAAGCACAAGAACAATTAGGAATTAATTTTGTATTAGGAAGAACAAGCGAAGAACATATGACACCTGTATACAAAAAAACAGTTAAGAAAATATTTACACAAAAATTAGAAAAATATTGTGATATAACAGCAAGACAATTATATGATAGATATAAATTCCAATGTACAGCAATAGCTAAACAATTCCCATTATTAATGAGTGGATTATGGATTGGAAGCGAAAACTTAAAACCAAATGATTCAGTAGAATCAGTATTAAAACATGGAACATTAGGAGTTGGATTTATAGGTCTTGCAGAATGTTTAACAGTACTTACAGGAAAACATCATGGAGAATCAGAAGAATCACAAAAATTAGGATTAGAAATAATCAATGAAATACACGATAAATGTGTAGAATATTCTGATAGATATGATTTAAATTACTCTGTACTTGCAACACCTGCAGAAGGATTATCAGGAAGATTTACAAAAATAGATAGAAAACAATTTGGAACAATTTTAGGAGTAACAGATAGAGATTATTATACAAATTCTAATCATGTTCCAGTATGGTATAAATGTACAGCAGAACATAAAGCTAAAATTGAAGCTCCATATCATGCAATAACAGAAGGTGGACATATATTCTATATTGAATTAGATGGAGATGCTTCACATAACCCAGATTCAATAGAAGCAGTAGTTGATTTAATGGATAAATATAATATGGGATATGGAAGTGTAAATCATACACGTTCAAGATGTATGGATTGCGGATTTGAAAATGCTGATGCAGAATTAATTGAATGTCCAATGTGTGGAAGTAAAAATATAGATACAATACAAAGAATTACAGGATATTTAGTAGGAACAACATCTCGTTGGAATAATGCAAAATTAGCAGAATTAAAAGATAGAGTAACTCATGTTGGTGGAGATGAAATAAAAGGGGCATAAAAGGAGAAAATAGACATGAAAATGGCAGGATTTTATGATGAAAGTATATCAAATGGATTAGGATGGAGAGCAGTACTTTTTGTAAGTGGCTGCCCACATCATTGTCCTGGATGTCATAATAAAATAGCACAAGATTATAATTATGGACAAGATTTTAATGAACAAGAAATAATAGATAGAATTTGTGAAAATTCTATCCTAAAAGGAATTACTATAAGTGGTGGTGAACCACTTTGTAAAGAAAACATTTCTGAAGTATTAAAATTTATAAAAGACGTAAAAGAAGTAAGACCTAATTTTAATGTATGGTGCTATTCAGGTTATACACTAGAACAATTAAAAGAGAGAAATGATAAAGAAACAAATGAAACATTAAAACATATAGATGTACTAGTAGACGGAAGATTTATGGAACAAAAGAAAAATCCTACTCTAAAATTTAGAGGTTCAGAAAACCAAAGAATATTAGACATACAAAAATGTCTACAAGAAAATAAAATTGTAGAAGTTGCAATTTAAAAAAGGTACAATATGAAAAAAGTAATTAATATATTAAAACAGCACAAAAAAATGACATTAACAATAATATATTCATTTATATTTATATTATATGTTATTATGCCAGTGTGCTTTGATACAAAGATATATTTAGGAGCAGCCTACCAAGCAGACTTGATAGGCTCTTTTCCTATCAATTTATTAGAAGCATGGGAACATAAACTGGTCCTAAATCGCTTCTTTTTTTACTTTATATATAAAATAGTAAAAATATTTGTAGATCCAAATAATTTTTTAATTTTTGAAATGATTGTAAAACTGATATATGGGTTAATAAGTGTATTAGTGATTAAAATATTTACTAAAAGTACCAAAGAATTTTTTAAAGAATTTAATATTAGCAAAAATATTGTATTTGCAAGTTTATATTTAACTACTATGTTTACAGATATATATTTTAACATGCAAACAGAAACTACAGGATTATTAATATTATTAATATCAATAGTGCTTGTACTAAAGAAAAAAACTATATACAAAATAATAGCAGCTTTTTTAATTTCTAGTTTATTTTTCTTAAAAGGTGTTACATTACTATATGCTGTTATCGTATTAGTAGTTATGATATTAAACAAACAGAATAAAAAAGAAATCGCATTTACTATAATAACTAGTATAGGTTTTTTGATATTAGAATTAATAGGCTTATATATAATATATCCAAAAGAAATTATCCGAATATATTTATCAAGTAACTATATAACAAGTTCATGGGAAACTTGTAATTTATTACAATTTATTTTTTATAATATGCTAAAATCTACATATTTACTAATAGGAATTATATGTTTAATATATAATTTTATTTGCTATACAAAAACAAAAAATATTAAACTATTATTAATAGAGGTATTAACTTGGACTTTACTAATTATAGGTATATATATTCAAAAAATGAGATATTTATACCAAATTGCATTGATTATGCCAGCATGTTTACTTTCTTTTTATATATCAATTTATTATATAAAAAACAAAGTAGTAACATTAAAAAAATATGTAAAGATAATAATGGCTTATTTAATACTTGTTATAACTTTTATAATGATATTAATTTGTATTGAAGAATCAATACAAATATATATAACAACAAAAAATAACGAACAAATAGTAAAAGAATTAAAAAGAGAAATACCAGATTTAACAGAAAATGAAATGTTATATATAGGAAATGGATTATCAGCTTATTATATAAAAACAAAATCATATATAAATTATACAACAACAATATATTTATCAAATGATAATGAAATTTATAAAAATAGTGAGCATGTAAAAGAATTAAAGAAAAAAATAAAACAATATACAGGAAAATATATAATAGTTGATGATGAGGAAATGCAAAAGAAAAGAAGAATATCTGATGATATAATAAAATTTATTAATGAGAATTATGATTATTTACAAAGTAGTGGTATTATGATATATGAAAGTAAACAACCAAATTTAGAATGCCAATATTCTAGTATATATATTAAAAAATAAGAAAATAAGGGGAATAATATGGAACAAATTGCAGTTCTAATACCGTGTTACAATGAAGAAAAAACAATTAAAAAAGTAATTATAGACTTTAAAAAAGAATTACCAGAAGCTAAAATATATGTATATAACAATAATTCTACTGATCAAACAGAAAAAATCGCAAAAGAGAATGGAGCGATTGTTAAAAATGAATATGAACAGGGAAAAGGTAATGTTATAAAAAGTATGTTTCATGATATAGAAGCGGATATTTATGTTGTTGTTGATGGTGATGATACATACCCTGCAAACAGAGTACATGAACTAATAAATGCAATGAAAGAAAAAAATGTAGACATTGTAATAGGAGATAGATTATCAAATGGAAGTTATAAAAAACAAAATAATAGATATTTACATGGGTTTGGAAATAATCTAGTAAAAGAAATTATTAATTCATTATATCAAACAAAATTAAAAGACATTATGACAGGATATAGAGTATTAAGTAAAAAAATTGTAAAAAATATTAATATAACAAGTAAAAAATTTGAAATTGAAACAGAAATGACAATAGAAGCTTTAGAAAATGGATACTCTATTGAAGAAATTCCAGTTGAGTATAAAGATAGACCACAAGGAAGCTATTCAAAAGTACATACATTAAGAGATGGAGCTAAAATACTAAAATATATATTCAAAAGTAAAAAATTTAAGAAAAAAATAATGAAATATATAGCAGTTTTTTTTATAATGATTTTATTATTTTTTAGTTTATTAATATCAACGTCAATATTTTCATCTGAAAATATAAAAGATAATATAAAAGATTCATCAGATATATTAATAGAAGAAGGAAATGCAAAAAAACAATACATTTTACATAGAAATGATATATTTAAATTTGATAATTATACAGATGCTCTTATGATTAACAATGCATATTCAATAGATAATAAAGATATTATAAATTCAGCATTACTTGCTAGAAAAAACTATATTCCACGGAGTTACAGAAGTAATTTTCGAAGATACTAATAAAGAATTAAAATCATCTTCTAAATACGAAAAATATAATCCAGTAGGAGAATTACAAGACACAGTACAATCACAAGGAAAAGAGTCATTTGAGTATGCAAGATATTGGCATGGATATTTAAGTATAATAAGGCCATTATTGTTGATATTTAATATTACACAAATAAGAATATTATTAACTATTATATTTTTAATGTTAGCGATAATATTATTATATTTAATAGCAAAAAAGATAAATATAATAACAATGATAATATTTTTATTATCTTTAATTACAATTGAATACTTTTATATAGGAGTATCATTACAAGGAAGTTTTGTATTTTTAATTACAATGATTTTATCGATAATAATATTGATGAAAGATGGAAAAATCAAAAATTTAGGATTATCTTTTTTTGTAGTTGGAATGATTACTAATTATTTTGACTTTTTAACAGTACCATTAATAACATTTGGATTTCCTATGATATTATACTTTTTATTAAAACAAAAAGAAGAAAAAATAAGAAGCAAACAAGCTATATTAATAATAATAAAAACAGGATTAGCTTGGGTTATTGGATATGCATTAACATGGTTTACTAAATGGGTTTTGGTAGATGTATTTTGTAATAGAAATATGATAACAAGTGCTATACAACAAGTGTTATATAGATCAAGAGGAAATAATATTTCGTTATTTGATGGAATGCTTAAAAATTTACATTATGAAAAATACATTATAATATTTCTTATTTTTGTAAAATTAAATTACATGATTTTTAGAAAATTTTTAGTAAAACCAAAAATTCAAAAGAAATATTTAATAGAAGATTCAATTCCATATATAATAATAGCACTATTACCATTTATTTGGTATCTAATAGTAGGACAGCATTCAAATAATCATCCATTTTTCACTTATAGAAATTTATTATTAACAATAATATGCATACCAATTTCTATGCTTAAAGATAAGGTGAAATATAAAATATAGTCAATATATTATCTAATATTTACCATTTTTTATAAAAAATCAAAGAGTTGTATTGACAAAAAGTAAGTATTTAAGATATAATACGTAGCATGTAGGAAAATAAAAAATAACTTATATATCCCACACAAAAATGTGTAGTTACCGGAAGGAGGGGAATATTCAATGTCAGAGATTAAAGTAAATAATGGAAATATAGAAGACGCCTTAAAAAGATTTAAAAGACAATGCGCAAGAAATGGCGTATTACAAGAGGTTCGTAAAAGAGAACATTATGAGAAACCAAGCGTAAAGAGAAAGAAAAAATCAGAGGCTGCAAGAAAGAGAAAATTTTAGTAAAAGAAAAGAGGTTGGAAATTAGAGATTAGAAATAAACTATAATTTTCAGCTTTTTTAATTGTAAGGAGGAATTATAATGTTAAAAGAAAAATTATTAGAAGATATGAAGATTTCTATGAGAGATAAAAATATAATAAGAAAAAATGTAGTTCAAATGGTTAGAGCTGCAATACTACAAGTAGAAAAAGATAAGCAAATAGAATTAAATGATGATCAAATATTAGAAATAATAGCTAAAGAATCTAAAAAGAGAAAAGATTCTCTTACAGATTATGAAAAAAGTGGAAGAGAAGATTTAATAGCTACAATAAACGAAGAAATTGAAATATTATCAGAATATTTACCAAAGCCATTATCAAGAGAAGAAATAGAAAAAATAATAGAAGAAATAATTAAATCAACTGGAGCAGCTTCTATGAAAGATATGGGAATGGTAATGAAAGAAGCAAAAGCTAAGATAGGACCAGCAGCAGATGGAAAAATAATAAATGAGATAGTTAAAGTAAAATTAAATTAAATATTATATAAGGAAAAATATACAAGAACATCTTGTATATTTTTTCCATATTGTATTATAATAATAAAAGAAAAATTAAGAATTAGGAGAAAAAAATGAGAGAAGAAATAATAGATATAAAAGAAGGAATTAAATTCCACAAAATACAAACAAATAAATTTAAAACTAATTTATTTGCTATATTTTTAAATACTCCAATAAGCAAAGAAAACGTAACAAAAAATGCTTTATTAACATCAGTATTAAGAAGAGGGACCAAAGAGTTGCCATCACAAGAGCTTATTAGTAAAACATTAGAAAACATGTATGGAGCAGGATTTGACTGTGGAATAGAAAAATCAGGAGATTATCATACTATTAAATTCTATTTGGAAGTAATAAATGATGAGTTTTTGCCTAAAAAAGAGGATTTGAGTAAAAAGGCATTAGAGTTATTACTTTCTATCGTATTTGATCCATTTGAAGAAAATGAAACATTTAAAGAAGAATATTTAGAACAAGAAAAAGAAAATTTAAAACAAATAATAGAAGGAAAAATAGATAACAAATCAACTTATGCATTTGAAAGATGTATCGAGGAAATGTATAAAGGAAAACCATATGGATTATATAAATATGGATATATAGAAGATTTAGAAAAGATAACTTCAAAAGAATTATATAAATATTATTTAGAATTAATTCAAAATTGTAAAATTGATATATTTGCATCAGGAGAATTAGATGAAAAAATTACAAATTTTATAAAAAATGATAAAAATATTAATAAATTAGAAGCAAGAAAATTTGATTATGATATAGAAGATAAAAAGGAAGAAGTTAAAGAACCTAAAATAATTAATGATAGCTTAGAAGTAACACAAGGAAAATTAGTTATAGGGTTAGATGTCTTATCAGATGAAGAAAATGTAAGCTATATTACTATGGTTTATAATACAATATTAGGAGTAGGAGCTAACTCGAAGTTATTTCAAAATGTTAGAGAAAAGGCAAGTTTAGCATATACTTGTGGTTCTAATTATATGAAAAGAAAAAAAATAATTTTAATTAGAGCAGGAATTGAAATTGAAAATTATGAAAAAGCAATGGAAATCATAAAAGAGCAATTGGAAAATATAAAAAATGGAAAATTTACTGATGAAGAAATAAAAAACGCTAAAAATTTAATTTTTGCAAATATAAATAATATTGAAGAAGAACAAGATACAGAAATTACTTATTACTTAGGACAAGAATTAGCAAAATGCAATATAACAATAGATGAGTATAGACAAAAAATAGAACAAGTAAGTAAAGAAGAAATATTAAAAATTGCAAACAGCATAAAAATTAATACAATTTATTTTTTAAAAGATTAAATTTTAGACAGGGGGAAAAATGAAAATTATAGAAAGCCTAAAAATAAAGGAAAAAGTATATATAGAAAAATTAGAAAATGGATTAACTGTTATGATAATTCCAAAAGAAACAACAAATAAAAAATATGCAATATGGGGTACACACTTTGGATCTAACAATAATCATTTTATAATGCCAAACACTAATGAAGAAGTATATTTGCCAGATGGTGTGGCACATTTTTTAGAACATAAAATGTTTGAACAAAAAAATGGAAAAAATAGCTTAGATACATTAATGGCATTAGGAGTAGATGCAAATGCTTACACAACAAACAATCACACAGCATATCTTTTCGAAAGTACTGAACATTTTGAAGAAGCTTTTTCTGAACTTATGGATTATGTTCAAAATCCATATTTTACAGATGAAAATGTAGAGAAAGAAAAAGGAATAATAGGTCAAGAAATAGGAATGTATGATGATGACCCAGGATGGAAATTATATATGAATGCATTGGACTGTCTTTACAAAAATAATGCAATCAAAATAGACATAGCAGGAACAGTAGAATCAATTTCAAAAATAGACAAAGATGTTTTATATAAATCTTATAATGTATTTTATCATCCTACAAATATGGTGATGGTATTATGTGGAAATTTTAATCCAAAAGAGATGATTGAAAATATTAAGAGCAAATTAATAGATAAACCTAAACAAGGTGAAATAAAAAAAATACATCCAGAACAAAATTTAGATATAAATAAAAAATATAAAGAAGAAAATATGGAAGTAAGTAAACCTGTATTTATGATTGGATTTAAAGATATAATAGAAACAGAAAATATTATTCAAAGACATATTGCAATAGAAATATTAATGAACATGTTAATAGGAAAAAGTTCTCCATTATATCAAAAATTATATAAAGAAGGAATTTTACTAGCACAACCAGATTTAGACTATGAATTCGGAGATGATTATGCACATGTTCTAATAGGAGGACAATCTAAAGATCCAGAAAAAGTAAAAGAAGAATTGTTAGAAGAAATAGAAAAACAAAAACAAAATATTGACGAAGAACATTTTAATAGAATTAAGAAAAAAGTATATGGAGATTATGTTGTTGAATATAATGATATATCTGATATTTCAAGAATGTTATTATCTGATTATTTTAAAGGAATTAATTCATTCGATTATATAGAACAATTTCAAACAGTAACATTAGAATATACAAAGCAAATATTACAAGAAGTTTTTGACGAAAAAAAATGTATTATGTCAGTAGTAAAAACAAAATAAAAAAATATGTCGAAAAAGGTAAAAAAATGAAAAAAACAGACGAACGAAAAATTAAAAAAATGCCAATTTATGGCGTTTTTTTATTGACTAAAATGTAAAAATATGGTAGTTTATATTTAATACAAAAGAAAAAGAGATAATAAAAGGAGAGTGGTTATATGTTAAATGATGAAATATGTAAATTAAGAGAGAAACTAAACGAAAGTATTATCAAAGGTCAAGATTACATGATAACATATAAGCTTAGTATAGAATTAGATGAGTTGATAGCAGAGTACTACAGAAAAAATGGAAAGTCGAAAAAAACAAAAGAGAAAAGTTATGCACTTGCAAAATAATCTAAAAGAAAATATACAAGAATCACTTGTATATTTTTTTTATTTATATTATTATAAAAAAAACAACCAAAAAAGGTAATGATATGAAAAAAATTATAGAATTTATAAGAAAACATGATAATATATTTATGTTTATAATATTATTTTTAATTACATCTTCATATGTATTTTGTATAAAATTAGAAGCTAATGACCAATTATGGAATTTCTCAAATATATATAAAATGACAAATGGATATACAATATATAAAGATTTAAATGTTATTATTACACCACTTTATTTTTTTATTGGTAAGATAGCATTTAGCTTATTTGAGTCCAATTATTTAGTATATTCTATATATCAAAACTTTATTATTTATTTATTATTATTTTTTTCAATATATCAATTGATGAAAAAAATGAAAATAAGAAAAATCAATTCAGCATTATATACAATGATAATTAGTGTAATTATGATAACAATTATGCCTGAGGCTAGTTATAATATACTTGCAATTTTATTTTCAATTATTGGAATTATACATTTATTATCAAGTAAAAATAGATACATAGATAATATGATACAAGGAGTAATTTATTTCCTTATATTTATGACTAAGCAAAACACAGGAGTTTTGTATATATTAGGAAGTATATTAGCACAAATATTAATTCAAAAAGATAAAAAAATATCAATAAAAAATATATCACAGCAATTAATAGCGTGTTGGATAATGATATTAGGATATCTAGTATATTTAAAATATAACAACAATTTATATAATTTTATAAATTATTGTTTCTTAGGTATAAAAGAATTCTCACAAGAAAACTTAGTTGTAAAACCTAAAAATGTAATTTTTATATTAATGGCATCTATAGTTAGTATTGTTTCTATAATAGCAACTTATAAAAAGAGAATACCATTAGAACAAATACAGAGAAAAAATATTAAAATATTAGGATCTATTTCATGTTTTATGCTAGCAATTTCATATCCTTTGTTAAATGATGCACATACATTAATAGCAAGTGTTACTTTTATGATATTATTTAGCTATATGCTAGATATTATGATATTAAGAGAACTTTTAAATGGTAAAAAAGTAGAAATTGCAAAAAAAGTAATTATATTAATATTAGGAATAATATTTGTAATAATCAATTTGTGCAATAATCTAACATATTTTATTGAAATAATGGATGAGGATTATTATTTTAGTAATGATAGCCCATATTATGGAGCAATTGCAAAAAAAGAATTAGTAAAAGAAATAAATGAAATTACAAAATATATAGAAAAAGAAAATCAAAATAGAACAGATGTCAAAATTATATCATGTTATTCAAATTTATATATGAATGTATTAAATAAAAACAATGGAGATATGGATCTTCCATTTAGCGGAAATATGGGACAAAATGGAGTAAATGGAATGATAGCTAAAATTAATAATTTGAAGAATACAAAAATATTAATTTTATCTAACGAAAAAGATAGACATTATCAAGAATCAAAAAGAATTTTTAAATATATAGAAGAAAATTTTGAAAAAGAAGGAAAAATTGGTAAATTTTCAATATATAGGGTAAAATAAAGTTGAAAAACAGATAAAAGTAAGTTATAATAAAAGTATAAAGTAATAAATAAGAAAAAAATGAAAACAAAAAAATAGTAATTGTATTATTAACAATTATAATAATACTTACAAATTGTTCAGTTGTATTAGCCAATATTAACCCAGATGATTATAGATCAGTTATTAGAAGTGATGATGCAGGAGATGCTATAGGGCTTGCTCAAAAAATAATAGGAGTAATCAATGTTGTAGGAACAATTTTATTATTTGGTAAATCATGGATAATAAAATTAATATATGATATTATACCAAATACAGTTTCAGAAATTTTGTAAAAGAGGTAAATAAATGAAGAAAAAAACATTAATAATTATTTTTTGTATTATATGTATTTTTTTATCTATGACGAATAATGTATATGCAGTGCATGGATCAGGTGGTGGAAGTCATAATGAAACATCTACTGAACCTACAAATCATACATTAGGAGAAATCATATCAGATGCAAATGGATTTATTGCAAAAGGAGAAAGTCAAGAGGAAAATTTATCTCAAGAAAGTTTACAAAAATTATCTGATACGGTTTATAATATAACATTTACAGTAGGTATTATATTAGCTTTTGTTATTGGAGGAATATTAGGAATCAAATTTATAACATCAGGAATAGAAGGAAAAGCTGAAGTAAAAGCAATGTTACTTCCATATGTAATTGGATGTGTAATATTATTTGGATCATTCACAATATGGAAAGTAGTAGTAACAATAGTTTCAGATACCACAAAAAGCTCTACTGTATATGAAGAAACTGAACAAACAGGAGGATCTACAACACATCAAAGTTCGTCAGGAGCGACACATGGAGGTTCTTCAGGAACATTTTAACAAATATAAACATATAAAAAGGAGAAAAAATGAAAAGAAAAAAAACCATAATTTTACTATTAACAATTATAATAATACTGGCAAATTGCTCAGTTGTATTAGCAGATATTAACCCGGATGATTATAGACCAGTTATTAGAAGTGATGATGCAGGAGATGCTATAGGGCTTGCTCAAAAAATAATAGGAGTAATCAATGTTGTAGGAACAATTATATTAGTTATAACAGTAATAGTACTTGGAATAAAATATATGCTAGGAAGTGTAGAACAAAGAGCAGATTATAAAAAAACAATGGTACCAGTTTTAGTAGGCGCAATATTATTATTTGGAACATCATGGATAATAAAATTAATATATGATATTATACCAAATACAGTTTCAGCAATTTCATAAAAGAGGTGAATAAATGAAAAAAAGAATATTTATAGTAATAATAATATTTATATTAATTATATGTACAACAATAGTAGAAGCAAGAGAAGAAGTTCCTAATTCTGATGGGCAATTATATACAGAATTAAATTGGGATAATTATAAAAATCAACCAGCAAGTTATTGGATAGATTTATATAATAGAATACATGAGCAACCAGTAGTTTATATGAGTGATTATGAATTATTTTTATTAGGATATGTACATCATGAAGAAATAAATGAAATTATTTATGCAGCATATAATGATACAGCAAGTTGTATAAATTTTGATGTTACATATAATGAAATTTCTAATGGAATAGCATATGATGATATTACTATTGAAGTTCAAAATAGAAATGTAGATTTATTAGGAGATACTACTGGAAAAACAAATGAGCAAATATTTGAAGAAAAAACTCCATATGAATGGGCTATGATACTAACCGGTATCCAACAAAAAGCAGTAGATATACATACAGGGGATACATATAATAGCTTTACAGAATCAGAATTAAAAATCATGAAAATGATGGAAGAATTACAAGCTAATGGATATGATTTTCCGGAATTAACAACGGAACAAAAAGAAGCAATAAAAGATTATGGATTGGGCATATGGAGTGGAAATAATTTTTCTTTTGATACATATGCACCTGTTATAGCTGATAATGTAGAAACATCACAAGAAATACAAAATCCTCAAGTTAATAGGGAAGTTAATACACATACATTAGGGGAAATTTTCTCAGATGCAAATGGATTTATTGAAAAAGGAAATTCTAAAGAAGAAAATTTATCTCAAGAAAGCTTACAAAAATTATCTGATACGGTTTATAATATAACATTTACAGTAGGCGTTATATTAACATTTATTATTGGAGGAATATTAGGAATTAAGTTTATTATATCAGGGGTAGAAGGAAAAGCAGAAATAAAAGCAATGCTACTTCCATATGTAATAGGTTGTGTAATATTATTTGGATCATTTACAATTTGGAAAGTTGTATTAACAATAACATCAGAAACTACAAAGAGTTCAACTGTATATGAAGAAAAGCCATCAGGAGGTTCTACGACACATCAAAGCTCATCAGGAGCAACACATGGAGGTTCTTCTGGAAAATTTTAATAAATAAAATTTAAAGAAATAGAGTTTTGAAAGAGTAGAAAAAATCATAAAATTATTATTAACAAAATAATATTTAGGGTAATTATAATGAGAAAAGTAATATTAATAATATTACAAAATTAGTTTAAAATAAAAAAAAATAGAAAAAACTATTGAAAATTATTGGAAAATCATTTATAATATAAAGTATAGAACAAAGAGGAGGAATTAAAATGAAGAAACAAGTGAAAATAATAACAACAGTTTTAATGGTATTAGCAATAATATGTACATTAACAAACATGGTATGTGCATCACAAGTTATAACAAGTTTACAAGGAGATCAAACATCAAAAGTTAGTTCTCAACAACTTACAAATTTAGGTGGAAAAATCATAGGAATTTTACAAGTAGTAGGAATTGTAATTGCAGTTGTTGTATTATTAGTATTAGGTATTAAATACATGATCGGTAGTGCAGAAGAAAAAGCTGAATACAAAAAAACAATGATCCCATATTTAGTAGGTGCTTTATTAATATTTGCAGCAAGCTCAATAGTAAGTGTTGTATACAACATGTTCTCAAATATTAATGTTGCTTAATTGTAAAGTGTTACAAAAAAATGACGATTATATTACAAATATATTAAAAATGCATGAAAATGCATTTTTTTTTGTGTTTTTGTTACATTTTGTAAGACTTTCTGCTATAATATATATCAGTATAATTAGATATTTATGCAAATAAGAAAGGAGCCTATTATATGGGAACTTATAATATACCTAGAAATGTAAAAGGAGAAGGAAGAATATTATTTATATTCTCTACTAAAAGCTTAATATATTCAGCTATAGGAGCAGGAATAGGATTACCTTTATACTTTATATTATCAGCTTTTGAACTTAATGTAGTAGGTATTATTATAATGTTATTATTTGCATTAATTGGATTTGGAATAGGAACATTTAAATTTCCAGAGTTTGCAGGACTTAAGTTCACAAAAACTATTGGAGGAGAAAATGTTGATGATATAATAAAAAGAGCAATTAATTTCAATAAAAAAGGAAAAAAGATTTATATTTATACTAAGGAGGAAGAAAAAAATGGATAATATAAAATTACTAACGATTATTCTAGCAGTTGTACTTGGAATAATGGTAATGCTATTAATTATATTAGCACTTGTATATTTGTCTTCAAAGATGAAAAAAAATGAAGTACAACAATCTAAAAGTGTAAGTCCAGTAAAAAGCGGAACTAAAAAATATAAAGAATATAGAACAGAATCTATTATGAATTTTTTAGAATTTGATACCATAATTGATAATATGATTTCACAAAAAAATGGAATGCGTTATATTATGGTTGTTGAATGCCAAGGTATAAATTATGATTTAATGTCAGAAGTAGAAAAAAATTCAGTTGAAGAAGGATTTATTCAATTTCTAAATTCACTTCGTCATCCTATACAAATTTATACACAGACTAGAACAATAAATTTAAATAGCAGTATAGAAACATACAGAGAAAAAATAAAAGAAGTACAGCTTGAATTTGAAAAACAACAAATGCAATATAATGAAATGTTACGTTCTGGAAGATATTCAGATGAACAATTAAAAAAAGCACAATTTGAATTAGTAAAACATAAAAATTTGTATGAATATGGAAAAGATATTATTTTCAATACAGAAAAAATGAGTATGAATAAAAATGTTTTAAATAAAAAATACTATGTAATTATTCCATATGTTGTAGAAGAATTAGGAGAAAACAAATATGACAAAATAGAACAAAGAAATTTTGCTTTTTCTGAATTATATACAAGAGCTCAATCTGTTGTAAGAACTTTAGGAGTTTGTGGAATAAATTCAAAAATAATGACTTCGAACGAATTAGTAGAACTTTTATATATGGCATATAACAGAGATGAAGCAGAAGTATACGGATTGGAAAAAGCATTAAAAGCAGGATATGATGAATTATATTCAACAGCACCAGATGTAATAGATAAACAAATAAAAGCTTTAGATAGAGAAATTGAACAAGCAGCTTTAGAAGAAGCAAAAGCAAAAGTTGTAGAAGTAAAAACAGAAAAACAAAAAGCATTGGAAGAAAAGAGAGAAAATAAAGAAGATTTAATAGATGAACTTGCAAGGTTAATTATTGAAGAGAATGAAAATATAATAGGTAAAGATGTAGCTAAAGAAGCAGTTACTAAAATAAACAAAAAGAAAAATAGTGAAGAAGGAGGAACAAAAGATAATGTTCAAAAAGCAAAAAGAATTAGAAAATCAAAGACAGCTTAATAACGATTATTCTAATGCAGATGAATATCAAGTATTAAAGAAAAAAACAATAAAAGAACTAATTGCTCCTTCAGGAATAGATGCTAGTAACATAGATCACTTAGAAATTATTTCAAATGTAACAAAATATGCTAGAAGCTTTTTCGTATCTACTCTTCCAAGAATGGCAACTTTTCCAGAATTGTTTAGAGATATGTATTTATTTGGAGATATAAATACATCTATATACATAAACCCAATTGCAGAGTCAAGATCTCAAAATGAATTAAATAGAACAATTAATGAATTAGAGACAGAAAGAATCGTAGCAGCAGATAGAGGAAATATAAATAGAGAGAGTACTCTAGGACAAAAAAGATGGGAAGCAGAACAATTAAGAGATGAAATTGCTGCTGGATACAATAAATTATTTGAAGCTTCAGTTGTATCAACATTATTTGCATATAGTTTAGAAGATTTAAATAGATATACTAAATTATTAGCAACTGAAATGTCAAAATCATTAGTTGGAGTTAAAAGTGCTTGGGGAATGCAAGAAGAAGCATTTCAAAGTAATTTACCTTTAATGCAAGATAAAGTTAAAAAGAATCATACATTTGATAGACGTTCAATGGGAACAGTTTTTCCATTTACAACATCAGAGGTAGGACATCCAACTGGAATTCCTTTAGGATTTAATAAACAAACTGGAGTTCCAATATTGTTTGATAATTTCCATTCATCACTTGCAAATTATAATATGGTTATATTTGCAAAGTCTGGTGCTGGTAAATCAGTAACTATGAAAACATTAATTTCACGTTCAGCAGTATTAATGGGAATTGAAAGTTTAGCGTTAGATGCCGAAGGTGAATATAGTATAGTTGCAGAGAGTCTAGGAGGAATTAATGTAGTAATTAGTCCTAACTCTAAAACTGTAATAAATTTATTTGATATTGAACCAGAAACAATTAAAGATGAAATAACAGGAAGAAATAGAACTATAATTAATGTAGAAAGTAAAGTAGAGGATGTTACTCAAGCATTACTTACTATGGCAAGAGGTAGTACAAGATCAAAAGAAGTTAATGAATTAACAAAACAAATTATTTCAGAAGCAGTATCAGAAGAATATTTTGCAGCTCATATCACAAGTGATCCAAGAAGTTTATACCAAACAAGCGATGTTACAACAGGTGATATTTTAGGAAAACAAAAGAAACAAATGCCAACAATTGGTTCATGGTATAAAAGAATATTAAAAAAAGCTCAACAAAATACAAATGTAGATTATCAATTCCATTATAGTTATTTAATAAAAGTTATGAAACAATATATTAGAGAGTATAATGGACAAATGGCGTATTTTGATGGACAATCTACTTTTGATTTGTTAGATGGAGCATTATTTATAAACTTAGATATTTCTCAATTAGAAGAAAGATTTGCAAGACCACTTGCACAACAAATATTACTTTCTTGGATTTGGGAAAAGTATGTAAAGAAAAATAGTGAAGATAGAACTAAGGCTTCAAAGAAGAGAGTTTTAATTGATGAGGCATGGATGTTACTTCCATACCCAGAAGCAGTAGATTTCTTAAATACAATGGCACGTCGTGCTAGAAAAAGAAATGTTTCTTTAGCAATTATTTCTCAAAGATTTCAAGATTTTTATGAGAAACCAGAAGCACAAGCAGTTTTAACTTCATCAGATACAAAATTATTCTTAGCACAAGATAAAGCTGAAATAGAATACTTAAAAGAAGTATTTAAATTAAGCTCTGGAGAAGCAAATTTCTTAGTAACATGCTTTAAAGGAGAAGGATTACTAAAAGTAGGATCAGATACAGCGATTATTCAAATAAAACCAACAGCAAAAGAATTTGAATTCGTAGAAACAAATATTAATAAGTTGGTACAAATGGACAAAAAAAGAAACGAATACTAGGAGGATGTAAATAGTATGAAAGAATTTACTAAAAAGGGCATACTACAAAAGACAATTATATCAATATTGGTAGCAATAATGCTTATTAATTTCATATTTCCAACAGTTGTAAGAGCAAAGGGAGATGAAGTTGGAGGAGTTTTATACACTCCTATTCAATCTTTGGTAGTAGCCATAGGAGATGGACTAATGAGCTTAGTAAATACATGTGCATATGGTGAAACAGTATCTCCAGTTTTATATCTTAGTACAGGAAGTTGGTGGCAATTTTGGGGAACATATGCAATCTTATATGTTGCATTTCCACCAGCAGCTTTACTATATACGGTATCTGCAGGATTAGAATATTTTGAAGTTACAGATACAAATATGTTACCTGATTCTTTACAATTACCGGTATTTTTAATATCACCAGAGAAAATATTTTCAAATGAAGTACCATTATTAGATGTAAATATAATTAATCCAAATGAGTATAAAGATTATAATGGAGAAATTAAAGAATCACCAGTTATGGTTATGCAATCTGCAATTTCAAGATGGTATATAGATTTTAGAAATTTAGCTACTGTTGCTTTATTAACAATTCTTGTATATGTTGCAATTCGTATAATTATATCTTCAACATCACAAGATAAAGCAAAATATAAGCAAATGTTTACAGATTGGCTTGTAGCATTTTGTTTGTTATTCTTTATGCATTATATTATGAGTTTTTCCATTACTATGGTAGAATCAATAACAGATTCAATAAAAAGTCAAAATAGTGGATTACAGATTCCAATAAGTATAGATACAATAGTTGAAAAATATGATTTAGATGACGAACAAAAAAAGATATTAGAGGTATTTAGAACAAATGAAGGATTTTATTCAACAGGTTTAATGGGAGAAGCTAGATTTAAAGCACAATTAAATGGAATAGTTAAAAATGGAGATTTAAAGGACTTGATTGCAGATGGAGGAACTGAACAATTTGCATATACAACTATATATATAGTATTGGTTATATATACAATTATGTTCTTATTTATATATATTAAGAGGGTAATATATATTATTTTCTTAACTGTAATTTCACCATTAGTAGCACTTACATATCCACTTGATAAAATGCAAGACGGAAAAGCACAAGGATTTAACACATGGTTAAAAGAATATATATTTAACTTACTTATCCAACCACTTCATCTTATATTATATACGTTATTAGTAGGAACAGCGATGGAATTAGCATCAACATATATGATATATCCATTGGTAGTATTAGGATTTTTGTTACAATCTGAAAAAATATTACGTAAGCTATTTGGATTTGAGAAATCTTTCACAGCATCTTCACTAGTAAACGGAGCTTTAGGTGGAGCTTTAGCAATGAAAGGTCTTAGCGCACTAGGTGGTGGAGCTAAAAAAATGATAAAAGGTGGCAAAGGCGGAAAAGGTGGATCAGATGATTCAAAAGATAGCAAAATAAGAATGGCTAGTGCAGATAGAACTGCAGATAATCCAAAAGGTGAAGATGATTATTTAGTAAATTCACTTAATGGTGGTTCTAATGTAAATTCTTCTGATAATGAAGCAATAATAGCAGAACAATACAAAAATGATGGATTTGATAAAAACGTTGACGGAGAATACTATAATCCTTCAACCGATGAATATGATGCTGATTACAGTCCATTTAAAGATCCTGATTATATAAGAAAAACAAATATTGAAACAGATAGTAATGAAGAAGGTATTGAAAGTAATGAAGAAGGTATTGAAAGCAATGAAGAAGCTATTGAAAGCAATGAAGAAATAGAAGGAAAAAGAAATAGATTCTTTTCTGGAGTAAAAGAACTTGGAGGAAGATATGTTTCTCCAAATCTTAAAAAAGCAGGATTAGGATTAATTAAAGGTGCAGCAATTGGAATTGGTGCAGGAACATTAGGAACAATAGGAGTTGCAGCTGGTTTAGCATCTGATGACTTCTCAAATGTAGCAAAATATGGTGCAGCAGGATTAGGTATTGGAGGAACAATAGGAGGAAATGTTGGTGATAAAGCAATAAAATTACCATCAGAAGCATATAGAAAAGGTAAAGAAGTATCAGATACATTTAGAAAAGGATATTATACTAAAGACGAATATAAAGCAATTAAGAATAGACAACTTGACGATCAATTCATGAAAGATAAAGAAGCACAAGAATTATATAAAGAAAAATTTGATAAAGATTATAAAACTGCAATGGAAAAAGCAAAAGAATACAGAAAACATGGAATAACAGATAATGAAGTTATTATCAAAGCTATGAAAGCAAAATCTAAATATGCAGGTTCAGATTTAGCAGATTCTAGAAGAATAATATCAGCTAAATTAGCTAAAAATGTTTCAAATGAAAAAGACGTTGAAAGTATTAAAAAGCGTTTAAAAGAAAAAGGTATAAGACAAGAACAAATAGATGACCAAGCTGAAATGATAAGAAAGATTAAAGGTTTAGTATAGGAGTTATAAATGAATATTTTAAAATATTATCATGAAAACAGAATTGGTATATGGATTACAATTATCGCTATTATTATAATAATAATAGCGATACAAACTATTAATGGTATTATTAAAAATAATAATGGGGTTAAAAGTAATAATTTAAGTAATCAAAACGATATTATAAAAGAACAAGATTATAAAAATAATCTAAATCCGAATATATTAATTTCAGATACTGAAGTAGTAAAAGAAAAACAACTTATAATTGACCAATTTATTAGATATTGTAATACAGGAAAAATACAAAAGGCATATGATTTATTATCAGATAATTGCAAAAAACAATTATTTCCAACATTAGAGATATTTAAGCAAAATTATTATAATATTAATTTTCAAACTACTAGATTATATAGTAAAGAAAAATTTCTTGAGAAAACGTATAAAATAAAATTATACGAAGATATATTATCTACTGGAAATGCTAATTCAAAAGTTATTGAAGATTATTATACAATAATAAATAAAGATGATAATGTGAAAATTAATATTAGCAATTATATAAATGAAATAAATTTAGACAAATCTATGTCTAATAATAAATTAAAAGTAAATATTGTAAAAAAACAAGTATATAAAGAATATGAAGAATATGAAATAAATATAACAAATTTAACTTACAATGATATCTTATTAGATAGTCAAGAAACAACCAAAAGTATATATTTAACAGGAAATAAAAACGTTCAATATTATTCATTATCACATGAGATGTCAACAAATGATTTAGTAGTGAAATCAAAAGGAACAAAGACTATATTTATAAAATTTAATAAAGAATATAATTCAAATAGTACAATAAATAGCTTGAATTTTACAGATATTATCGAAAATAATGAAGAATATCAAAAAATAAATAAAAAAAGTGAATATAAAAATAGAAGTAAGTTTTATATGAATTTTTAATGCAAAAAAATGTACTAATAAAAGGAGGTGATATCTTTGAACGATGAAAATAACAACGAACAATTGCAAGATGATGAATTAGAGCAAAATGTAAAAAAATCTGCAAAAAAAGCTGGAAAAGAGGCAGCAAGGCAAGTAGCTAGAGTAGCAAAAGAATTAGCTAAAAAAGCAATATCTGCATTAGTTAAAGCAATTGGAATTAAAGGAATACTTATAATATTAGCTGTAATTGTTGTTATTGTTTTATTAGCAGGATTTTGGTATGGAATAAAGGAAAATCTGTTTAAAGATGTCTCTGAAATTGCCCATGGTATAACTGAAGATGGATCAGGGCAAATAACTGATATAACTACTATTAATGAAAGAGAGCTAGAAATCGATACAGAAGAATTAGAAAGAAGATTAGATGAATGGTTTGAAGAGAAAAATATAAATAAAGAAACAGTAGGAATATCAGAAGATTATAATGAGCTTAAAAAATTCTTAGAAGCTGAAATTGTAACATTATATCCGGATTTAAGACTAAGAAATGAAATAGGTACACAAGTACCAGAAGGAAAACTACAAGGATGTGTAATATTTAATAGAAATTATGAAGATGGAAGTTCAGAAGTATTAGAATACACTCCATATGATGAATTTATATTAGAAGTTGCAAAATTAGGAAAAAAAATAGATGAAGAACAAACCCAGGAACAAATATATTTTACAAAAACAGAAGTAGAAGAACATTATAATGATTTAAAAAGAAAATTTACATTAGATGAAAATAATAATTTAATTTTAGTAGGAATGCATAGTAGTCAAACATTAGTTACTTTTAGTGATTATGCAAAAGAAGAAGGAAATATAGATGGTACAGGTAATGCATATATATTTGGTATTGATGTAAAAAAAGTAAATTATCAAAGTGTTATTGAAAAATATTCAATGCCATTTGAAGTATCCTTAGCACTTTTAATGACATCACAAAATAGTGGATATTGTGAAGCAGTAGCAGATTTAGCTAAAAAATCTAATATTTATATTGATATACAAGATAATGCTACTACTAGTGTATTAACAGATGTATATAGTTATGATTCGGACTTTGAATTAGAAAGATATGTTAAATATAGAACAGTTACAGAAACAGAAGGAGCACTTGTTAGAAGTCCAACCACAGAAATAGTAACTAGACTACCAGCAACAAGAACAGAAACCATAAATACATATGACCCATATCCAATGACAGGAAATGTAACATTAAATAATAGTGCATACAAAACAACAGTACAAACATTAAAAAATATTAATGTTTATTTATGCGTAAAAAGTGTAAATACATGGATTACAGAATATACATCAAGCTATACAAATAATGTAGTTAATGAAGAGGTTAGTAGTGAATGGTTACCAGAAGAAGATGAAATAGAATTTGTTGAAGTAACAGATTATCATAGTCTTTGTGATACATATATACCAATATCTTCAGAATTAGATATAATGGAAAACAGAGCAACAACTAAAGAAAAGAAATATAATAAAAAAATGAATAGTACAACAAATACAACAAGCAATACTTATACTAAAAGTACTTCAACAGTAATAGAAACGCCTGAAAAATTCCTATCATTATTAAAAATTGATCTAAACACAGGAGAATTTGATGCACAAAATTTATCAAATAATACCCAAAAATTACAATATAAAAATATAGGGGAAACAACAGCCTTTTCACCAGAGAATAATTTATTAAGCAGTTTAGAAGTATTATATTCGTTAATATCATCTAATTCAAGAACAGTAAATTTTGAAGATACTATGAAATACCTATTTGATTTATATCAAGGTAAAGTAACGTTAAATGAAAATAGAGATTTTTCAATATATGAACCAGGAAATTTTTATGAAGCAGGTAGTGGAATTTATGGTAGTAGTGTACAAGAAAAAGTATGGTTTGCATTAAAAAATTTAGGATATAGTGATTATGCAGTAGCAGGAGCAATGGGAAATATAGATTATGAATCTTCAGGATTTTCAACAGTTGCAGTAGAAGGTGGATCTGGAGAAGGAATTGGACTATGCCAATGGTCATTTGGAAGAAAAACTCAATTAATACAATATGCAGAGTCTAAAGGCTTGTCATGGCAAGATGAAGATACACAAATAGAATTTTTGGTGGCTGAAATATCTGGACAAGGTGTAGCAAGCGATTATGCTAATCAAAGAACTAAAGGTACGGTATCAGGAAATACTTATACAAGTGCAAGTTGGGCAAGTGCTACAACAATAAATGATGCTACTTTAACATTTATGGTATTTTTTGAAAGCCCATCTAATTTAAATAGTTTACGAGAAAGACAAGCAAGAGCACAAAATTACTATAATCAATTTAATGGAAGGGAAGCACCAGTAAATACAAACATAGAGCTAACTGGAGAAAATGCAAACAAAATGTTAAATATGATAAATAGAGCATATGCTATAGCAAGTGATGATACTTATCAATATAGCCAAGCAAATAGAAATGAAGAATTCTATTATGATTGTTCAAGTTTTGTTTCAAGATTATATGTTGATTATTTTGGAATTAGTAGATTAGATAGTGGAAGAAATGAAACAGGAACAGAAAATATTAGGGAAAACTGCGAGAGAAGTTATCAAATAGTAAGTTTAACAAGTCTACAACCAGGAGATATTTTATGGAAAAATGGACATACGGCTTTATACATTGGAGATAATACTATTGTTGAAGCAAAAGGAACAAATTATGGAATTGTAGTAGATACATTAACAGCTGGAAGATTTGTAAAAGCATATAGAATTATTTATTAGGAGAAAAGTATGAAAAAAATTGTAAAGATAATGATAATCCTTTTAATACTTATTATAATTTTAACTATAGTAATGATATGTATTTTAAAAGAACCCAAAAACAACATATTAATAAAAAATACTGTGGGTTCAGGTGATGCTGGAGAACAACTAAATTCCAACATTCATGATGTTACAGAAAAAACAGAATATTATACTGTTAAAAATTACATTGGTAGCTATTTAAAGGCATTAAATAAAAATAGTACAACATATTATAATAGGGATAAATATGACGAAACAATACAACAAGAATATGTTTACAATATATTATCAGAATCATATATTAAGAGTGCAAATATAACAATGAAAAACGTATTAGCAAAAGTTAGTTTATATAGTGAGAATTTAAAATTCTTACCAATAAAAATCAAAAGTATTGAAGAAGAAAATCTAAATACATATATTGCATATGGAATAATAGTAAACTTGCAAAATAAATATATAAGTGATTTATATATAGTAGTAAATTTAGATTTAAAGAATAAAACATTTGCTGTAGAACCATTAAATAAAACATATAATCATATAGATGACATAGATATAAAAAATCCAAATAAATCAATTGAAAAAAATGATTATAATGAATATATAGTTCAAAAAGTTACTAATCAATATGTTACAAATGAATATGTAAGTTTGTATAAAATATTATCTTTATCTAAACCAGAAATAATTTATGGTTTTATGCAAGAAGACTATAGAAATAAAAGATTTGGAAGCTTAAATAAGTTTAAACAATATGTAGAAGAAAATAAAAATGAAATAACACAAATAAAATTGGATGAATATCTTGTAAATAATTATGATGATTATATTGAGTATGTAGCAAAAGACCAATATGAAAATTTATATATATTTAAGGAAAGTGCAGTAGCAAATTATACTTTTACATTAGATACTTATACATTACCACAAGAGAAATTTGATAAAGAATACGCAAAAGCTAGTAATTTAAATAAAGTAGCTATGAATATAGATAAATTTTTCCAAATGATAAATGCTAAAGATTATGAATCTGCATATAGTGTTTTAGTAAATAATTTTAAGCAGACAAATTTCAAAAATGTAGAAGTATTTAAACAATATATGAAATCAAAATTATACACTTATAATGATGTTAATTTTGTAAAATTTTCAGATGATATTTCAGGAGTATTCACGTATTATATAGAAATATCAAATAGAGAGAATAATAAAGATAAGAAAATAAAGATGAATGTAGTTATGCAATTATTAGAGGAAAATACATACCAACTATCATTTCAAATTGTTGACTAATTATGTAAAACATGATAAAATATAACTAATTCATAGCAAAAAATAACTATATAACAATATCTAATAATTTCATTAGGAGGGCAAAAAATATGGATAAAGCGATTATGCGGTTAGCATATGTGATTTTGGGATTTGGAACAGGCTTAGTAGCAGGAATTATATATGCAAAAAAAGTTCCTACAAACTCTACATTTTCAATAATTGCATTAGTTGTAATAGGAATAATTATAGCGTTAATTGTAGAGAGTAACATTGAACACGATAAAGATAAATTGATTATTTTTATGATACTTTGTGTGTTAACACCAATTGTTGCTATTATAGGCCAATACTTATATGCTATTGTTGTTGTATTATTTAGTATGATAATAGGCATATTAAAATTTATATTTTAGTTATTAAAAGAGTATTATAAATATAATACTCTTTTTCTATTTTTGAAATAAAAATTACTTTATATTTATTATTTACATGACATTTTATACTATGATATAATTATGATAGAATTATGATAGAATAAATAAAAAATAGGTGGGAATATGGAAATAAACGATTTAGTAGGTAAAGTAGTATCTATAAAGATAATTGAAAAAAAAGAAAAATGTTTTATTGGTAAAACAATTGATAAAGGATTTAGTGTTTATATAGAAGATACTAATGATTTTACAGAGAAAGAATTAATAAATCAAATAGAAAAATGTATAATAATTAGAGAAGAACAAGGAATTTTAATAGGTTTTTTAGTTACTAATCGTAAATTTATGAATGATATAAAAAAGATTGATAAAAAATTAAAAAATACAAGGGAATATGAAACTGTTAAAGATATATATCTAATGGAAAGATTAAAAATTAAAGATAAAGTAGTAGGACTATATTTAGTAGATGAAGGAGAAATAGGTAAATATTATCTAGATACAGTAGAAATAGGAACATATGTAAAAAAATTAAGAGAAAATAATATATTATTTAAAGAAAATACAATAGAAAATGTATTAGCAAATCAAATTAAAGATGTTGTTCAATCTATAGATTTAACTAAAAAAGAAATATCATTAATAGAAGAAAAGAATAAACAAAAAGATTTAATAGAGAAAGCGTTAGATTTAGAAGTTTCAAGAGAAATTACTAGAATATCAACAATTGATTTAAAGCAAAAAATTGAAGAGAACAATGAAAAAGAAAATAAAAAAATAATAAAACAAAATGAATTATTTAAACAAAATCAAAAAGAAGAAATAAAAACAATAAAAGATACAAATATAAAACAAGAATTAGAAACAAGAGATAAATTGACAGATATGAAAACATTAGGTCAAGTACTGCAAAAAAATGGAAAACTTCCACAAGTAGAGGATAAAAATTTTACAAAAATAGGAATAATAGAATCTACAGAGAGAAGAAATCTAATACATAATAATGGAGAAAAAGCAAAAACAAATACTACAAGATATTCATTTGTAGCAATAGCAACAGATGGTAGTGTAGTTCCACTAGATATAGAACAAGATCATGTAGAGGGAAATAATCCAACTGAAAAAAATATTCAAGTTACTCATAATGGAGAAGTAAAACAAGATGATGTATTATCAAGATATAAGATAGGAGAGGGAACTTTAGCTGTAAAAAATGGTGAATATGGTGAAATTAAAGTATATCATTCTCCAAGAAAAACATTAGGTGGAAATGGAATAGAAGGAAATAAAAGTTTAGACAGAGAATTAGAAACAGATAATGTTTGGGAAATGAAAAAAAATGAAAGAGATTTAGCTGGAGAATTTGAAGATGGATATCGTAGTGTAGAAGAAGGATATCAAGAAGCAAACAAACATAAAAATGAAAACGATAAAATAGAAGATAAAGATTTAACAATTGATGATGTAGATGGTGAAAAAAATACTAAATCACATGTACATGATAATGTAAATTATGAAGTTTTAGCTTCAAAGTGGGGATACTATAAAGAAGGACAACCAAATATAGAAAAAGCAAAAGAGTTGTTTGAAGAAAAAAGAAAACAAAATCCTCAAAAAGAAACTAAAGAAATTGTAGATATGGTCACAGAAGAATTAGAAGAAGAATTAGGACATACTAGATAATAATGAATATAGTCTATTAATAAAAATAGACTATATTTTTTATTGTAAATTGTAATAAAAATCATAATAAATAATAAAATGTAAAAGGTGATTTTTATGTTGAAAAAGTTTGCAATAGTAATATTAATTATATTGAATTTAAATTGTTTAATTAGTATAAATATAGTAATGGCTGATGAAGAAGATAATGAACAAATTAATGAAAATGAAATACAACAATCAATCATAGAGTCTGCTGCTAAAGCTTCAGAAGATCCAATTATAAATGCAAAATCAGCGATTATATATGATAGAGAAACAAAACAAATAATATGGGGAAAAAATGAATATCAAAAAAGACCTATGGCATCTACTACTAAAATAATGACAGCAATAATTGTTTTAGAAAATAAAAAACTTGACGAAGAAGTTATAATATCTAAAAAAGCAGCAAATACAGAAGGTTCAAGGTTAAAAATTAATACGTCAGATAAAATGACTATTAGAGATTTATTATATGGTCTAATGCTAAGATCTGGAAATGATTGTGCAGTAGCATTAGCAGAATATGTATCAGGAAGTGTTGAAGAATTTGCAAAATTAATGAATGATAAGGCAAAAGAATTAGAATTAAATAATACAAATTTTGTAACCCCTCATGGACTAGATAATGAAAATCATTATACAACAGCATATGAACTTGCAAAGTTAACAGATTATGCACTCAATAATAAAAAGTTTTCTGAAATTGTAAATACAAAAAATATTATAATAATGGTAAATAATAATGCTAGAAATATTTATAATACAAATGAACTATTGGGATATATGCAAGGAGTTAACGGGGTAAAAACAGGATTTACAGGAAATGCTGGAAGATGTTTGGTTACATCTTGCAAAAGAGATAATAATGAAATAATTACAGTAGTATTAGGATGTGATACAAAAAAACAAAGAACATCAGATAGTAGTAAATTAATAGGATATGCATTTAACAATTATAGTAAGATTAATTTAGAAGAAAAGATAAAAAAAGAATTTGAAAATTGGAAACAAATTAATAGTAATAGAATATATATAAACAAAGCACAAGAAAATGAAATATTGCTAGAACTTGGGGAAATAAGTAAAAGAATAATTCCTATAAAGAATGGTGAAGAAAAGAATATTAATATAGAGATAAATGCTATTTATAAATATGAAGCACCACTATTAGAAGGAACAAAAATAGGTAACGTTATAGTAAAAAACAAAGATGATATTATTGAAGTTGTAGATATAAAATGTGCACAAACAATAAACAAAGAGAATGCAATAAACTATTTTATAAAGTTATTAGGAATTTTAAATACATGTCTTGACTTTTCAAAATAATTTTGCTATGATAGATATGCTTTATAAAAGAAGCAAATCTATGCGGAAATAGCTCAGTTGATAGAGCGCTGCCTTGCCAAGGCAGAGGTCGCGGGTTTGAGCCCCGTTTTCCGCTCCATCTGTTTTGTAAAAAAAGATGGCGCTATAGCCAAGTGGTAAGGCACGAGTCTGCAAAATTCTGATCCCCGGTTCAAATCCGGGTGGCGCCTCCAGTTCAAATCTCAAAGCATTGATATATCAATGCTTTGAGATTTTTCACTTTTAAGTTCCAAAAATTTTAATCATTATTTTTATACTTAACACATTATACTTTCAAACGAATAAAATATATTTTTTTACATATAATATAAAAACGCAAAAAATCAATTAATAGAAAGTAAAGACCTAAATTTAATAAAAGTAATAACTGGTGTTAGAAGAAGTGGAAAAAGCACATTATTACTTCAATATAAAAATTATTTGTTATCACAAAAAATTTCTGAAAAAAATATTATATATATGAATTTTGAGAGTGCTGAATGGTATGACATTAAGAATTATGAACATCTTTATAAATATATAAAAGAACATATCAATAAAGGAAAAAATTATATATTATTAGACGAAGTACAAAACGTAGAAATGTGGGAAAAAGCTGTTAATTCATTATTAGTTGATATCGACTGTGATATTTATATTACAGGTTCTAATGCATATCTATTATCAAGTGAACTAACAACTTTACTTGCAGGAAGAGTATTAACTATAAAAATTTATCCATTTTCATTTAAAGAGTTTTTAGCTGAATATCCATTTAAAAATGATGAAGATAAATATGATAAATTTGATAAATATTTAAAATTTGGCGGAATGCCAATGTTAGTAAATATGAATGATAATGAAGAATTAATGATTAATTACTTAAATGACATTAAAGAAGTTGTACTAAAAAAGAATGTTATAAATCGAAACAATATTAAAGATGTTGTATTTCTTGATAATTTAATAAAATATATGTCTTCTTGTATAGGAAATCTAACAACTCCAAATGCAATTGCTGATTTTATAAAAAAAAGTGGCAGTACTATTACGAATGAAACTGTAAATTCTTATTTGAAAATGATTGAAAATGCTTATTTTATTTATAGAGTGCCTAGATATGAATTAAAAGGTAAACAATTATTAAAAACACAAGGAAAATACTACTTTGTCGATAATGGATTAAAAAATATCTTAAGTGGATTTTCTTCATATGACACAGGAAGTAGTTATGAAAATTTAATTTATATAGAATTACTTCGTAGACGGATATGAAGTATATGTTGGAAAATATAATGATATAGAAATAGATTTTATTGCAATAAAACCAGATGAAAGAATTTACTATCAAGTATCTAGAAGTATACTTGATGAAAAAGTAGAAGAAAGAGAAACAAAGTCATTATTAGCAGTAAAAGACAATTATAAAAAAGTTATTTTAACAATGGATAAAGTAAAAAATAAACAAATAGAAGGTATAGAAGTAATTAATATAATTGATTTCTTAATGAAATAATAGGTAATAACTAAAAACATTTCATTGTAAAAATAAACTTAGCGCAAACTTAACATACAACTTTTTAAGTAGAAGAAATGAGTAATATAAAGGAATTAGGAAGTTAGTTCATCTGACGAAAGTCTCCAAATTAAAACGAGAAAATATCAATGTTTTCTCGTTTTTAATATATATGAATAAAATAATGAAAATATGGAAATAACATATTAGGTGAAAAAATGGAAAAAAAGAAGATATTTATTACAGGAGCTGGGTCTGGAATTGGAAAAGAAGCAGCTATTTGTCTAGCAAGAAGAGGACATACAGTATATGCAAGTATATATTATCAAGAGCAATTGGAACAATTAGAAGAGATTTCTAAAAAAGAAAAAATTAACCTATATCCTTTTATGTTAGATATTTTAAACGAAAAAGATAGAGAAAAAATATTAAACTATGATATTGATGTATATATTAGTAATGCAGCAATAGGAAATTCTGGTTCAGTTGCTGAAGTAAGTGTAGATAAAATTAGACAAGTATATGAAACTAATATTTTTTCTAATATTAAATGTATTCAATTTGCTTTAAGTAAAATGATAAAAAATGGAAAAGGAAGAATTGTTATACTAGCATCTATTGCAGGAAGAATCCCAATGCCTTTTCTCTCTCCATATTGCTCTTCTAAAGCTGCTTTAGAAACTTTTGGAACTTGTTTAAGGCAAGAAATGAAGATACTTAACAAATTAAAAGAAACAAATATAGAAATAGGAATAATAGAACCAGGAGCATATGCCACAGGATTTAATAAAGAGATGAATGAAAAAAAGTATAATTGGATGTATAAAAACTCGTATTTCCTAGGGAATGTAAAGAAAATACAAATTACTGAAGAAAAAATATGGAATTTTTTAGAGCAAAAACCATATAATTCAATTGTAAAGCAATATATAAGAGTTGTAGAAGATAAAAGCCTAAAACATAGATATAGTGCACCTTGGTGGCAAGTTTCAATAGTACAAATAGGAAGAATTTTAGGAATGTAAATAAAAAAGTATATTTATTTTAAAAAAATATACTTTTTTTAAATGGCTCAAAATGCGCAGTTTCCTAAGCAAATTCACATAAAACCTTGAAAAAGTAACCGAAATGTAATATAATTGTAATATAAATGTGATATTTAAAACATAAATATAAATTATCTATTTCCGTAAACGCTAAAAAATGGAAAAGCATTATAGGTCAAAATGTTGGTAGATATTACTATTGACTAATCTTTAAAAGGTGTTTAAAATAAAATATAGATAACTATAAAAATAAAAGGATGGTAAAATTATGAATTTGAAAAAAGGACTATTGAAATCAATAACCATGGTTATGACAGTAGCAGGAATTGTATCTATAGGATCTATGAGCCAAGCAACAATAGATACAAATGGTAAAATATTAAAAATAAATAATCCAACATATCGTGCTTCTGGATATGCTTATCAAGCAGGTTTAAAATCAGAAACAATGACAAAGGAACAACATATGTGGAAAATATATGAATATAACACTAATGGAGGAACTATCAAAAATTTAAACAATGGAATATATTGTTTAAAAATGGGAGTTGGTTTTGGATCTTCTGGAGGAAGTGCTACAGAAGAAAGAAAATATACCATTTATGCTGATATGAAAAATCCATCAGAATCAGATCAAACCATTATAAATAGTTATAAAACAGTTTTACCTGATGTAAATAATTATAATTCTATTGTTTGGATATTAGACCATTGTTATGTACCAGCACCAAGTAACAGTCCAACACAAGAACAAATTACAACAGCATCAACATACAGAAAAGAATTATTAACAAATGCAGGTATACCAAACAGTAAAATAAATGATGATTTAATAGATATTATTCAACAAATTGCTATATGGTATTTTACAAACGATGACCAATATAAAGCAGATTTAATTACAACAATTCAAGCAAAACTTGCTAGTCAATTATCATATGATTCAATAGAAGATGTATTTGATGATTGGGATTTAGTTGAAAATGATAATAATCCTAATGGATTAGGTGATATATACATGCTTTATAATTATTTTATAGAAGGAGGAAAAGCTAATATAAATGTTGCTCCAAGTAGTACAGCAACAAATCCAATTACTTTTACATCTTCTAATGCAAAAGTAACACTAAACGGAAATTATTATATTGCAGGACCTTATAAAATAGAAGAAATATTAGATAAAGCATATGTATTAGAAGGAAGTTTAACTTCTGAAAATGGAGCAAATATTAATTATACTTTATTAGATAGTAACAAAGAAGTAACAACAAAAACATTGGATGAATTAGAAGGGCAAGATTTCTACATAAGAGTAGATTCAACATCACCTATAGAAAAATCAAAATTTAAAGTAACAACAACATTAATGCAAAATACAATTACATATTGGACAGTTGCAAATTCAAGTAATGATCAACCAGTAGCAGAAGTAGTAAAAGAACAAAAAGAATTTGAAACAGAAGCAACTTTATCACTTTCAAACTTTGATTTAAGTTTAAGAAAATTTATTACTAATATAGATGGAAAAGAATTAAAAGAGGAAGATGGAAAATATTCAAGAGAACCAAATATTGATCTTACACCATTAGTTAATGGAACAGATACAACAGCTCTATACAAACACCCAAAAGATCCAGTTGGAGTATCAGTAGGGGATATAGTAATATATACTTTAAGAATTTATAACGAGGGTGATATTGCAGGATATGCAAGTTCAGTAACAGATTATTTACCACCACAATTAGAATTTGTTATAGATGATGAAGAAAACTTTAATGCACAATATGGTTGGCAAATAGATTCTAGTTTAAGAAAAGCAACAACAACAATGCTTACTAAACCAACAATAGATCCAGAAGATACATTAATAAAAGCATTTAATGGAACAACATTAGATTATCAAGAATTAAAAATAAAATGTAGAGTTAAATCAACTAAAGATTTAGATAAAGTAATTACTAATATAGCAGAAATAACAGACTTTACAGATGCAAATGGAAATGTTATTACAGATAGAGATTCAAGTGCAAGTAATATAGTATTACCAAGTGATGAAAATTTACCAGATTATAAAGGAAATGCATCTAATAAATCTATATTAACAGATAAAGATTATTTCTATAAAGGACAAGAAGATGATGATGACTTTGAAAAATTAATATTAGAAGAATTTGATTTAGCATTAAGAAAATTTATTACAGCAGTAAATGATGAAAAAGTTACAAATAGAATTCCAGTATTTACAAATGTAAAAGACAAAAATGGAAATTATATTTATGAACATACAAAAGAACCAATAGAAGTAGATAGTACAGATATAGTAGAATATACAATTCGTATATATAATGAAGGTGATATTGCAGGTTATGCAAAAGAAGTAAAAGATGATATACCAGAAGGATTAGAATTTTTACCAAATGATAGTACTAATACTGAATATCGTTGGATTATGTTAGATAAAGATGGTAATGAAACACAAGATGTATCAAAGGCAAAATTTATAACAACAGATTATCTATCAAAAGAACAAGAAAAAACATCAGGAACTAATTTAATAGAAGCATTCGATAGTACAAGAACATCACCAGATTATAGAGAAGTAAAAGTTGCATTTAAAGTAGTTGCTTTAAATACATATCAAGGAATTATTACAAATATTGCTCAAATATCAGATGATTCAGATGAAGAAGGTAAAGAAGTAGAAGATATAGATTCTACACCAAATAATGATATAATGACAGAAGATGATATTGACGTAGAACATATCAAATTAAGTTATTTTGACTTAGCATTAAGAAAATTTATTACAGCAGTAGATGATAAAGAAATAACAAATAGAGTTCCAGTATTTAAAATTGATGAAAATGGTAAATATGTATATGAACATACAAAAGAACCAGTAGAAGTTGAAAATGGAAATATTGTAACATATACATTAAGAATATTTAATGAGGGAACAAAAGCAGGTTATGCAAAAGAAGTAAAAGATGATTTACCAGAAGGATTAGAATTTTTACCAGATAATAAAACTAATACAGATTATAGATGGGTAATGTTAGATGAAAATGGCAAAGAGACAGAAGATATAACAAAAGCAGTATCTATTAAAACAGATTATTTATCAAAAGAGCAAGAAACTTTAACAAGTAGAGATAATTTGTTAGATGCATTTGATAAAGATACAATGGAGCAATCAGATTATAGAGATATTAAAATTGCATTTAAAGTAACAGAACCAAATACATCAGATAGAATTTTAATAAATAAAGCTCAAATATCAAATGATTCAGATAAAGAGGGAAAAGATGTTGTTGACATCGATTCGACTCCAGATAAATGGATTGAAGGCGAAGATGATCAAGATATTGAAAAAGTAAAAGTAAAATACTTTGATTTAGCATTAAGAAAATGGGTAACTGAAGCAATAATTATAGAAAATGGTAAACAAACAGTAAATCAAACAGGACATAAAGCAGAAGATGATCCAGAAGAAGTTGTAAAAGTAGAATTAAAAGAAAGTCAATTAAAGAAAGTAGTTGTAAAATTCCGTTATAAAATAAGAATTACAAACGAGGGAGAAATTGCAGGTTATGCAACTGAAATTTCAGATTATATTCCAGATGGATTAAAATTTGTAGCAGCAGATAACCCACAATGGTCAGAAGTAGACGGAAAAATAGTTACACATCAATTAAAAGATACTTTATTACAACCAGGAGATACAGCAGAAGTTGAAGTATTACTTACTTGGATTAATGCAAAAGATAACTTTGGATTAAAAGTAAACGTAGCAGAAATTAGTGAAGACAAAAATGATAGTGATACACCAGATATAGATTCAACTCCAAACAATAAGAAACCAGGAGAAGATGATATAGATGATGCACCAGTTATTTTAACAATTAAAACAGGATCAGGTAATAGTATAGAATATATAACATTAGTAACATCAGTATTAGGAATTCTAACAACAGGAGTTGTATTAATTAAAAAATATGTTTTATAAAAATATAAAAAGCGGCTTATAAAAAGTCGCTTTTTAGCGTATATAAATATTGCAAAAATTTTCCACTTAAAATAGTTTACTTTAAAAACTGCTTATGATATAATTTTTAAAGTTAAGAGGTGGAAATATGAATCAAATATTATATACTAATAATGAAAAAAAGAAAGGTGGACAACTAGAAATTAATGTGGTTCTAAGAATATTTGCAATACTTTGTATTGTTTTTGGAATTATACTAGTAGGACAAGCTTCTTTTGCTATGATAAATAAAAAAGACCTAAGTGAAAGTATTCCATTAGTAGAGATTACTAAAGAGGGAAATACTTTATTATTAAACGTAAAACACGATAAATTAATAGATAAAATTATATACAATTGGAATAATGATACAAATGAAATAGTTTTACAAGGAAAAGGTAGAACACAATTAGAAGAAAGTATTAAATTACCAATTGGAATAAATACATTAATGCTTAAAGTAATTGATATAGAAGGAAAAACAGTTTCATATAATCAAAACTATGAATTAGAAGAGGGAGATGTAACAAATCCTGAGATAGAACTATTAGTTGATGGTGCAAAAGTAAAAATAGTTGTAAAAGATGAAACAGAATTAGATTATATGGCTTACTATTGGAATAACGAAGATCAAACAAAGATACAAGTAAGAGAGGAATCTCCAAAACAAATAGAAGAAAAGATTTCTATATTAAAAGGAGAAAACACATTAACTATTATAGCCGTAGATAAATCAGGAAACGAAGGCAAGAAAGAACAAACATTTAAAGGAACAACAAGACCAGTAATTAATTTAGCAAGAGATGAAAAAATATTAATTATTAATGTGACTGACGAAGAAGGATTACAAAAATTAGAATATACATTAAATGGAGTATATTACTCTACAGATCCAAACAATGAAGGAATTTCATTAAATAGAAAAGAACTAGAAATAAAACAAGCATTAAATGATGGCGAAAATAAAATAACGATTAAAGCATATAACATTAACGGACTAGACACAGAGGTTTCTGGGGAAGCAACAATCTAACTTATAAAAAGAAAGGAAATATGTTAGGAAAAATTAAACTAACATATACTGTTAAATGAAAATGGAGACAATTTTATATTTTATAGCATATCTTATTCTATATTCTTTTGCAGGTTGGGTATTAGAATCTGTATCGAAAACAGTAGAACAAAGAAAATTTGTTAATAGTGGTTTTTTAAACGGACCAATATGTCCTATTTATGGATTTGGTGCAATTATAATGATTCTATGCTTAAGCTTTTTAAAAAATAATCCGATTTTGTTATTTATACTTTCATTCTTTATTTTATCAATATGGGAATATTTTGTTGGAGTATTATTGGAAAAAGTATTTAAAACAAAATATTGGGATTATTCACACTTAAAGTTTAATATTCAAGGAAGAGTATGTTTGAAAAACTCATTATTTTGGGGAGTTTTAGGAGTAGCATTTATATGCTATATACATCCATTTATTGAAAGTTATATTACTTCAATATCAATTAATACATTATTTTATATAGATATTATAACTGGAATAGTAATCATAGTAGACTTAATTATAAGTACAATAGCTGTTACTAATTTTGAAGCTGCTATTAAAAAGGTAAATGAATTAGGAGAAACTATTAAAGAAAAACTTGAAGAATTAAAGAAAATCAATAAAAGAACAAAAGTTAAAACTATTAAACCAGAAAAAACTAGTATTGAAAACATAGAAAAAATTATTAGAGAATTAAATATTGCACAAGCAAAATTGAAAATAAAAATTTATAGGCAAGCAAATCGTTTAAAAACTGCATTTCCTAGTATGAAATCAGAAACGATAACATCATTTTTAAATCAAAGGATAGATTTAAAGAAACTAAAGGAAAGTATTAAAAATAAGGAGTAATTTATGATACAAGAGATATATTTAATTGATGATAATCCAGATTTAAAAGAAAATTTAAAAAAGATATTCAAAGGAGATAAAGAATATCGTTTTACTAGTGTTGCTACAGAAAAATTAGATATAGCCTTAAAGAATATTCCTTCATTAATTATAATAAATGAAGATAATATAAAAGAAGATATAGTAGAACTTTGTAAAAAGATAAAAGAAGATGAAGATAACAGTATTACTCCTATTATTATATTATCTTATAATAGAGACCATGAACATAGAATATCTATGTTAGAACTAGGTATTTCTCATTATATAATAAATCCAATTGATGAGGAATATTTATATTATACAATAAAAAATATACTAAGATTAATCTATATTAATAGAAGAGTTAGCCCTTTAACAGGTCTTCCTGGAAATGTACAAATACAAGCAGAAATGAAGAAAAGATTTTCTAGTAAAGAAACATTTGCTATGGTATATTTAGATTTAGATAACTTTAAAGCCTATAATGATATATATGGATTTTTAAAAGGTGATGAAATCATTAAATTCACAGCAAAAACTATATTAAAGAATATACATACTGACGAATATGAAGATAGTTTTGTCGGACATATTGGAGGAGATGATTTCGTAGCTATAGTATCTCATATAGATTATGATAGAATATGTCAAAATATTATTGCAGATTTTGATCTTAATGTAACAAAATATTTTACAGATCAAGACGCAGAACAAGGATACATAGAAGTAGAAAATAGAAGAGGAGTTGTTGAACAATTTCCACTAACATCAATCTCAATAGGAGTTGTAGAAGTTGAAAAAGGAAGATTTGCAAATGTTCTAGAAATTGGAGAAGCTGGAGCTAGTGTTAAGCATTTAGCAAAGACAATTCATGGAAGTACATATGTAGTAGATAGAAGAAAACATGAAGAAACTAAATAAAAGAGGTTAAAAAATATATGAGTCCCAAAATTAAAAAAATGATAAATTTAGAACTAGGAATTTTATTTTTAGTTCTAATTATTTTTATAGTGATTAAAACTAATATTGTTTCTGTAATACCAAAATGCTTTACATATACTACATTTGGTATATTATGCCCAGCATGCAAGGGAACAAGATGTGTTATGAATTTAATAAATGGTAATTTTTTAGAAAGTTTCAATTGCCATACAGTATTTTTTATTACAATATTATATTTGATATTTGTAAATATAATTTATATTATAAATTCTTTTAGAAAAAAAGAAGTACTTAAATTTTTATATCCAAAGAAGACATTTTGGATTACATTTCTAGTAGTATTAATAATTTTTACGATATTAAGAAATATAATATAATTGACCAAAATTAAAAATAAATGTATAATATATACATAGAGTAGTTTGAAAGGAGAAATTAAGATGGAAAAAAATATAGAAGAACAAGTAGTTAAAAATTCAAAAGTTACAGGTTTAAGTATTGCAGCTTTAGTTTTAGGAATTATATCAATAGTATTATGGTGTGCATGGTTTATATCTATACCATGTTCAATACTTGCATTAATATTTGGTATAATTGGAATTAAAAAACCAGGAAAAGGACTTGCAATTGCAGGATTAGTGACTGGAGCAATTTCATTAACAATATGGCTTGTATTATTCATGGCAACATTTGCAGTAGGATTTATGGAAGGATTAAATGGAGAAGAAGGAATAATAAATAAAGCTAAATATGCTAGTTTTGCAACTGAAATGCAAAAAATAAAAGAATAAAATAAATAAACTCTCATATTATATATAAAGTATTTATATGGGAGTTTTTAATATGATTATAATAAATAAAAAAAGAATATTATTGATGATGGGAATATTATTAATCGCTACATTTACATTTTCTATGCAAACTTTTGAAAATGAAAAAACAATAAGTACGGTAGCATTGCCAGTTAGTAATAAAGTAATAGTAATAGATGCGGGACATGGAAAACCTGATGAAGGAGCACAAAGTAGTAATGGAACAACAGAGGCAGAAACTAATTTGAAAATTGCATTAAAATTACAAACTCTTTTAGAACAATCAGGTGCAACTGTTATATTAACAAGAAGTGATGAAGAAGCAATATATGATTTGGATAGTAAAACATTAAGACAAAAGAAAATATCAGACATTCATAATAGAGTAAAAATAGGTAATGAAAGTAAAGCAGATATATTTGTATCGATACATTTAAATAAAATACCACAACAACAATATTTTGGTTGGCAATGTTTTTATAAGGAAAAAGATGAATCAAGTATTAGACTCGCTAAAAGTTTACAAGAAAATTTAAATGAATCAATTCAAAAAGAAAATAAAAGAGTAGCAATGAAATTGGAAAATGTCTATATTATGAAACATGTTGAAATACCAATTTCAATTGTAGAATGTGGATTTTTATCTAATCCAGAAGAAGAGAAACTATTATTAGAGGATAGTTATCAAGATAAATTAGCATGGGGTATATACAATGGAATTATAGACTATTTTTATAATAGTTAAAACATAAAAAATCACGAACTAGGTTAGTTCGTGATTTATATTTTTATAATTATTTTTAATTTTTAATTTTTAAATTTTCCTTTTTTAAATATCCTTGTCTATAAAATGCATCAAAATACATAAATAATGAAAATATTGTTGCTATTAATGCTAAATAATAAACGTAAATATCAAAATCAAATGTTAAATTAAAGAATCTAATTGATATAGAACAAATAATAGCTAAGTAAAAGATTACAGTTGATAATTTTCCATACCATTTGCTAGAAACTACTAATTCTTTTCCGTATAAGAAAGATGATCCAGCAATCATTAGAAACTCTTTTATAAAAACTATTATTAACATCCAAAATGGTATAACATTTTTTATAGCTAATGTAACAAGAATAGATATTTGAGTAGTTTTATCTGCAAGTGGATCGATTAGTTTACCAAAGTTAGTAATACAATCAAATTTTCTTGCTATAAATCCATCCAATACATCTGTAAGCCCAGAAGCTGTTAGAAATATAAAAGCTTCCATATATTTATCTTGAAATAGATATACTATGATAAATGGTATTAAAATAAATCTTAAAATTGTTAATGCGTTTGGTACATGTTTTAGCATAAATAATCCTCCTATAATACTTCGATTAATCTTCTATGATAGAAAAATAAAGTTTATCATCTAGAATATCAACAATTACTTTTTGTCCGTTTTTTAATTCTCCTTTTAAAATCTTATCAGATAATTCATCCTCTAGATAACGTATAATTGCTCTTCTTAATGGTCTTGCACCATATTTTAAATCAGTTCCTTTATCTAACAAATATTCCTTAGATTTATCTGTCATATCTAAAGAAATATTTTTATCAGATAAAGCTTTTTTGGTATCTTCTAACATTAAATCAACAATTTGTAATAATTGATTTCTATTTAATGGTTCAAATACTACTATTTCATCAACACGGTTTAAAAATTCTGGTCTAAAACTTTGTTTTAATGCATCTAATATTTTTGATTTGTTTCCTATACTATTTCCACCAAAACCTATTGAATTAGTATTTGAGTTAGAGCCTGCATTAGATGTCATAATAATAATTGTATTTTCAAAATTAACAGTATTTCCTTGATTATCTGTTAATCTTCCATCATCTAAAACTTGTAATAATATATTAAATATATCTGGATGAGCTTTTTCAATTTCATCCAATAAAATTATTGAATATGGCTTTCTTTTAACTTTCTCAGTTAATTGTCCAGCATCATCATAGCCTACGTAACCTGGAGGAGAACCGATTAATTTTGAAGTAGAATGACTTTCCATATATTCAGACATATCTACTCGTATAATAGAATTTTCATCTCCAAACATTTCATATGCTAAACTTTTTGCAAGTTCTGTTTTACCAACACCTGTAGGACCAACAAATATAAAAGAAGGTGGTCTTTTTGTACTTTTTAAACCAGCACGATTTCTACGAATTGAACGTGAAACAGCTTCAATTGCTTCATTTTGTCCAATTACTCTTTTATGAAGATTTCCTTCAAGATTTAATAATTTTAAAGTTTCCTCTTCAGTAATTTTTTTAACAGGTATTTTTGTCCAATTTTCAACAACTTCAGCAATATCTTGAATAGTTAATTGAGCTAATTTTAATGTAGAATTTATTGAATTTATTTGTTCAATTAAGCTACATTCTTTTGATTTTAATTCAGCAGCTTTTTGATAATCTTCAGTAGAATCTGCTGAAGCTGCTTCTTCTTTTTCTTCTTCAACTTGTTTTAATTCATTTTTTAAAACTTCTAATTTATATAATGATTTATTATTTAAATTAATACGTGAACACGCTTCATCTAATATATCTATAGCTTTATCAGGTAAGAAACGATCATGAATATATTTTTCTGACATAATAACAGTTTGTTTAATTACATCATTTGAAATTTTTACCTTATGGAAATCTTCATAATATTTTTTTATTCCTTCTAAAATATCTATAGAATCACTAATAGAAGGTTCTTCAACGATAATTGGTTGAAATCTACGTTCTAAGGCAGTGTCTTTTTCTATATATTTACGATATTCTTTTAGAGTAGTTGTACCAATTAGTTGAATTTCACCATTTGCAAGTGCAGGCTTTAAGATATTTGCAGCATTCATAGAATGTTCTGCATCTCCAGCACCAATAATGTTATGAATTTCATCGATTACTAAAATAACATTCCCTAAACTCTTACATTCATCCATAATAGATTTCATTCTTGCTTCAAATTGACCTCTAAATTGTGTACCAGCTATAATTGCAGTCATATCTAATAAATAAACTTCTTTATTTAATAATTTTGCAGGTACTTTTCCAGATGATATCTTTAAAGCTAGTCCTTGTGCAATTGCTGTTTTTCCAACACCTGGTTCACCGATTAAACAAGGATTGTTTTTAGAACGTCTATTTAAGATTTGAATCATTCTTTGGATTTCTTTATTTCTACCAATTACTGCATCTATTTCATTATTTTTAGCTTTAGTAGTTAGATTTGTTCCAAATGTATCTAAAGCTTTTCTCTTTTTTTCTTTTATTTTTTTATCTACTTTAACCTTTTTCTTTTCACTAGTAGAAGAATCTTCATTTTTTCCAAACATATTTGAAAAAATTGCACCTAAAGGAATAGCATTTTGCATATTTTCTGAATTTTCATAATTATCATCTGATATTTGATCGATATTCATAATTGCATCCATATCCATGTTAGGAGCTATGTCTTGAAACATATTTTCTAATTGTTCTGTCATACTTTTTATATCATCTTCTGACATATTTGCTTGTTTTGATAATGCGCTTAAAGGGTTAATTCCTTTTTTCTTAGCACATTCATAACATAATCCTTCTGTTGCTATTGATTTATCGGGCATTTGCTTATTAATAAAAATAACAGCCGTATTTTTATTACATATTGAACATAACATATATGAGCTCTCCTTCTTAAAAATTCATTACTATATGATACAACAAAATACCTAAATAGTCAATGAAAAACAATTATTATAATACAAAAAATATAGTAAAAAAAATTGAATAAGATTGACTTTTTTAACATTTAAATATATACTGTAACCATGATTTCCTTAAATAAAATTGAAAGGATGAATATAATATGAAATTATATAAACAAATAGTAATAGGAATATTTACAATATTGTTTAGCTTATTATTTACAACAATATGTATAGCAACTACTAGTGCTATTGTTAATACAGATACTTTAAAATTAAGAAAAGAAGGGTCTACAGAATCAACTGTTTTAGAATTATTAAATAATGGACAAAAACTAGAAGTTATAGAGCAATCTGGTGACTGGTATAAAGTAAAAGTAAACAATATAACAGGTTTTGTTCATAAAGATTATATAAAAATACAAGAAGAAGTAGTTCAAGAGAAACCAGAAGAAAAGGTTGAAGAGAAAAAAGAAGAACTAGTAGAAACCAATACACAAGTTGAAGAACAAACAGTTCAAGAACAAGAAAGCAAAGAACCTGTTACTGAAAATAAAGAATTTGAAATAAGAGAAGATACTTTAAAAAATGATTCAGATGTATATATCTTACCATTAATAAATTCAAACAAAATTGGTAAATTAAAGAAAAATTCAAAAGTAACAATAATGGATGAAACTAATGGATGGTATTATGTTCAAAATGAAGAATTGAATGCATGGGTTCGTAAAGAAGCATTTAATGAAAAAGAAAATAAAACAGATGACGTAACTACTAATAATACAAATACAAATCAAGAAGATAAAATAGAAGAAAAACAAATAGAAAAGAAAGTATTATATGTTAATTCACCATCTATTTATGTTAGAAAAGGACCAAACACAACATTTGAAGTTGCTGATACTTTAGTTTTAAATGCACAAGTAACAGTTATCGCAGAATCAGGTGATTGGTATAAAGTAGAAGTTAATGGAATTACTGGATATATTGCAAAAAGATTATTATCAGAACAAAAACAAGAAACAACTTCAAGAAGTGCAGAAGAAAGAATAGAAGAACAATCACAAGAAACAGAAGAAAAACAAACTACGAATGTTACTACATCTTCTAAAGGAGATGAAATAGCAGCATTTGCAAAAAAATATTTAGGATGTAAATATGTATATGGAGGATCAGGACCAAATACATTCGACTGTTCAGGATTTACAATGTATGTATTTAAAAATTTTGGTATTTCATTAAGTCATTCAGCTACAGCACAATCTAAAAATGGTACATATGTAGCAAAAACAGACTTAAAACCAGGAGATTTAGTATTTTTTAAAGATTATGAAACAATGAATGGAATAGGACATGTAGGAATATATATAGGAAATGGTGACTTTATACATGCTTCTTCAGGAACAGGATATTGTGTTAAAACTTCTACTTTATTATCTGGAAGTTATGATAAAAGATATGAAACAGCAAGAAGATTATTTTAAATAAATAGGGGCAATCAAAAGGAGATAATATGGAATTATTTATTATTACGATTGCTTGGATTTTAGGAATTATATGGGGGCTATACTTAAAAATAAGTATAGTCTTCTTTTTTGTATTAATAATATTAATTATATTAATATTATATTGTTTATTTACAAAAGTTAAAGAAAAGAAAAAAATAGTAAAATATTTAATAATTATTATTCTGTCATTTAGTATTTCAAATGTACAGGTATTAATTTTAGAGAACTCTTTTACAGAAAAATATAGAAATTTAAAAGAAGAAACAAAAGAATTAAAAATAATAGGTACAGTAGTTTCAGAACCAATAAAAAAGGAATATAGAACACAATATGTAATAAAAATTGACAAAATTAATGGCAATGTTACTTATAAAAATACTAAAATAATATTAAATGTAAAAAAAGAAACTAATTGTTTAGAATATGGAAATCAAATTTGTATATATGGAATATTTGAATCTCCAGAAGTTCAAAGAAATGAAGGCGGTTTTGATTATAGTCAATATTTAAAAATAAAAAAGATTTATAAAATTGTAACAGTAGAAGAAAACAAAATAAAAATTATAAAACAAAGTAATATAAATGTAATTTACAAAACAATTAATATTATAAAGAATTCAATAAAAAAACAAATAAACAAACAACTTCCAGAAAAAGAAGCAAATTTATTAATAGGAATTTTAATTGGTGATAAAAGCAATATAGAAGAGGAAATATCAGAAGATTTTTCAAATAGTAGTTTATCACATATATTAGCAGTTTCAGGAATGCATGTATCATATGTTATTATAGGAATAGGATTTTTAGTAAATAAAATAAAAATTAGTAAAAATTTTTCCAAAATAATAATTATTATATTATTGATTTTTTTTATGTTATTAACAGGTAGAACTCCATCTGTGGAAAGAGCATGTATGATGTCAATATACATGATAATATCAAGGTTATTACATAAAAGAAATAATGTATTAAGCAGTATTAGTATTTCTATGTTGTTAATATTAATTGAAAATCCATATGCAATAAGTGATATAGGATTACAATTATCATATGGGGGAACCATAGGAATTGTATCTATATATCCTATTTTAAAAAAACATATAAAACTAAAAAAGAAAATTGAAAATAAAAACATAAAAAAAGATTTATTAATAAAAATTAAAAGTAATATTTTAGACATTATTTTAATAACGATTAGTGCTAATATTGTTATTTTTCCAATTATGTTATATCACTTTAATACAGTTTCATTAACCTTTGTGATTTCAAATTTACTTGTTTCCCAAATTATAGGAATAATAATACTTTTAGGATTTTTAACTACAATTCTTAGCTACATTCTAGAGCCTATTTCAATTATATTATTTATTATATTGAAAATTTTTCTAAACCTATTAATTTTAATCGCACATTTTACTAGTAATCTACCATTTTCAAAGATATATTTACCAACTCCTAAAATTTATATAATAATAATTTATTATACTGTGCTAATTTATATAATTTTAAAGAAAAATAAAATACCAAAAAACAAAATAATAAAAAATAAAACAAAAATAATAGTAATAGCGTTATTAATTAGTCTATTAATAAATTTTATATTTTATAAAATTATTGATAATGATTTAAAAATATATTTTATTGATGTAGGACAAGGTGATAGCACATTAATCTGTACTCCCAATAAAAAGAAAATACTAATTGATGGTGGTGGAACATTAGAAAGAGAAGTATTTGATGTGGGAGAAAAAACTTTATTACCATATCTGTTAGATAAAGGAATTACTAAATTAGATTATGTAATAATAACACATTTTGATTCTGATCATATAGGAGGAATTTTAACGATATTAGAAAAGTTACAAGTAAAGCAAATCGTTATTGGAAAACAATATGAAATATATGAAAATTACAAAGAATTTAATAAGATAGTTAAGAAAAAGAAATTATGTGTAAAGATAGTAGAAGCAGGAGAAAAAATTCAAGTAGAAAAAGACTTATATTTTAATGTATTGTGGCCAGATTCAAATAATATGATTAGCGAAAATTCGATTAATAACAATTCTTTAGTTTGCAAATTAGTATATAAACAATTCTCTTGTATTTTTACAGGTGATATAGAAGAAATTGCAGAAGAAAAAATATTAACTAAATATAAAAAATCAAATATTTTAAAATCAACAGTTTTAAAAATTGCACACCATGGATCAAAAACATCTAGTATAGAAGAATTTTTGAAATCTGTAAATCCTAATATATCATTAATTGGTGTAGGAAAAAATAATATGTTTGGACATCCAAATCAAGAAATAATCGAAAGAATAAAAAATATAGATTCAAAGATTTATAGAACAGATAAGTCAGGAGAAATCATAGTAAATGTAAATAAGAGTGGAAAAATAAGATTAAAAACAAAAATAAAATAATATTAATATAAATTTGGTATAATTTTACTTTCAAAATAGCATAATAAATGAAAAGAATGTTAATAATGAAAAGGATGAGATTTTATGAAAAAAAATTATATTATATTAATAATAATAGGTGTAATACTTATTACATCTTTAATAGTTGGTTTTATAATTATAAATAAACCTTCAAAAATTGAATTAACAAGTGAAAAAACATTATCAGAGCATAATGAAAATAAAAAAAATGAAATAGAAATAATTACAACATCAAATATTGAACAAAAAACATCACCAAATTGTATGTTTGTATTTAAAACATATTATAGAGAATGTGAACACACACTTATAAATAAAATTGATATCCCTAAAGAATTTGTGAATCAAACAGTAGAAGAGATAGAAAGAGAATATTTAGATTGGAAAATACAAAGTTTTAATGTAAATGAGGTTATTTTTTATCAAGAAAAAGAAGGAATTTGTGAAGAACATTTTATAGTAAAAGAGAATAATGGTTATATAACAATATACTTTATAGACAAATATGGAGTAGAAAAAATAAAAGAAACTACAGAGATTGTTACGACATATTTACCAGAAATAGATAAAAATAGATTAAAAGAAGGAATAAAAATAAACGGTCAAGAAGAATTAAATGCATGTCTTGAAGATTATGAATAACAAACTTAAAAAATGCATAAATTTCCACTTTTAGCAAATACTAAACATACAGTATAATGCTAAGGAGTGGATTTTTTATGGAATATAAAAAATTAAATAGAAAAGGAATAGAATTAAGCAAAGAACAATTAGAAAAATATTTAGAAAAACTAGCATCTGAACATGTTTTACAAAAGCACAGTGATAAAGAAACATACCCAATTCCACAGGTAAAAGAAAATTTTGAATTTATTAAACAAGTTTATCATTTACTTAATGAACATATAAAAATTGGTATTCCGATTCATCCAGCAGGGGAATGGTTATTAGATAATTTTTATATTATAGAGGAAACAGTAAAAACTATAATTCAAAATATGCCATTAAAAAAATATAAAGAATTTTTAGGGATTTCAAATGGAGCAGATAAAGGTTTTGCTAGAATTTATGCATTAGCATATGAAATTATAAATTATACAGATAATAGGATTAATTATAATAATGTTAGTGATTTTCTTTTAGCATATCAAAAGAAAAAAACTCTAAGTATGAATGAAATATGGAATATAGGAATATTTATGCAAATTGCAATAATACAAAGCATTACAGATATTTGTGAAAAAATATATTTTAGTCAAATTCAAAAATATAGAGCTGAAAATATAATAGAAAGATTAGTAGAAAATAAAAAACAGATAAAATATAAAAATTTACCAGAATATAAAGCAAAAATAAAAGAATATGGACAAATGAAATATCCTTTTATTGAATATCTTTCATATAGATTAAAAAAAGAAGGAAAATCAGGATTACCTTTTTTAAATATTTTAGAAGAACAAGTTAATAAAATGGGAACAACAGTAGATGAAATAGTAAAAAAGCAACACTATGATATTGCTTTAAAAAAAGTAAGTATAGCAAATTGTATAACTAGCATAAAAGAATTAATTAGAATGGACTTTTTATCTATATTTGAAGAAACAAATGGAGTAGAAGAAATCTTAAAAGAAGATCCATCTAAAATATATAAAAAAATGGATTATAAAACCAAGGAATATTATAGAAATGAAATAGAGCAAATATCAAAGAAGACTAAAATTGCAGAAATATATATTGCAAAGAAAGCCTTAGAACTAGCAAAAGAAAATGCAAAAGAAGATAAAATTATAAAGCAATCGCATATTGGATATTATTTAATAGATGAAGGAAAAAAAGAATTATATAAAAAGTTACAGCAAAAAGAAATAAGAACATTAAAAAATGAAACAAAAGTAGTATTATATATTAGTACAATTTGGATTATATCGTATTTTATAGATATATTATTTATGATACAAGTACAGATGCAAATAAGAAATTTTATATTAACTACTTTATTAGGAATAATCTTAATATTACCTATTCAAGAAATCGTAGTACAAATAATGCAATATTTATTAACAAAAATAGTTAAACCAAAATTAATTCCAAAAATGGATTTTTATAATGGTATACCAGAAGAAGAATCTTGTTTCGTTGTAATTCCAACAATATTGAATAGTAAAGAAAAAGTAATTGAATTAATGAAAAAATTAGAAGTTTATTATCTTGCAAATAAAAGTGAAAACATATATTTTGCTTTACTTGGAGACTGCTCTTCAGGAAAAAATAAACAAGAAACACATGATAAAGAAGTTATAGAAGAAGGTTTAAAACAAGTAGAATTATTAAATGAAAAATATAAAAACAATATTGATGGAAAAAGTATACCTAAATTTCATTTTATATATAGAAAAAGATATTGGAATGGAAGAGAAGAATGTTATTTGGGATGGGAAAGAAAGAGAGGATTGTTAAATCAATTTAATAATTTCATATTAGAAAAAATAGATAATCCTTTTTTAGTTAATACAATACAAAAAATATTACCAAAAGAAATAAAAGAAAAGATAAAATATGTAATTACATTAGATGCGGATACAGAGCTAGTATTAAATACAGGATTTGAACTTATTGGAAGCATGGCACACATATTAAACAAACCAATATTAAATAAAGAGAAAGATTTAGTCATAGAAGGACATGCATTAATACAACAAAGAATAGGAATAAATTTAGAAGTTACTAATAAAAATTTATTTACTAAAATTTTTGCAGGTAATGGTGGAATTGATAATTATACAAATGCAATTTCAGACATTTATCAAGACAACTTTGAAGAAGGTATATTTACAGGTAAAGGAATATATGATATTTCTATATTTTCACAAGTGTTAGAAAATGAAATTCCAGAGAATACCGTATTAAGCCATGATTTATTAGAAGGAAATTATTTAAGATGTGGTCTTGCATCTGATATTATATTAATGGATGGATATCCAAGTAGTTATATTAGTTTTAAGAAGAGATTACATCGATGGATTAGAGGAGATTTTCAAATAATAAGATGGGCAAATAAAATTATAATAAATAAAAAAGAACAAATTAAAAAAAACCCTTTAAATCCACTTTCAATATATAAAATAATAGATAATTTAATCAGAGCAGTAATTCCGGTTTTTATCCTATTATCAATTATCACAGTATGTATTTATAATATATTGTATTCTATTAATACATCATTATTATTTGTTTTATTAATTGTATCAGTAACAATTCCAACAATATTAGATTTGATAGGAAATGTTATTTATAAAAAGGAAGGACAAATATATCAGAAAACATTTACACCAAGAATACCATCATGGCTTACAAGTATAGTTCGAGGAATATTAAAAATAATGTGTTTACCAGATAAAGCATATTATTCATCAGATGCTATTATAAGAACTATATATCGTATATATGGTTCAAAAAAACATTTGTTAGAATGGACAACATCAGAAGATGCAGAAAAAACAACTAAAAATGATTTGTTATCATATTATAAAAGCATGATGCCAAATGTAATATTTGCGATTTTAACAACTTTACTGGGTTTAATAATTAAAGAAAAAATAATATCTGTTGTATTATTTATATTATCAATAATATGGTTAATTGGACCAATAGTATTTTGGTATATAAGCAAAAATAAACAAAAAGAGGAATTTATAAAAGAAATTAATAAAGATGAAAAACAATATTTATATGAAATTGGAAAAAAAACATGGCAGTTTTTTAAAGATAGTATTACAAAAGAAAATAATTATTTACCACCAGATAATTATCAAGAAGATAGAAAAGTAAATTTTATTGAGAGAACATCTTCTACCAATATAGGTCTTGGCATATTAAGCGTAATATCTAGTTATGATTTAAAATATAAAAATCTAGAAGATACATTAGAATTATTAAAGAATATGATAACAATTGTAGAAGAGCTACCTAAATGGAATGGACATTTATATAATTGGTATAATATAAAAACATTAGAACCATTGACTCCAAGATATATTTCCACAGTAGATAATGGAAACTTTGTTGGGTATATTTATGTATTGAAACAGTTTTATCAGGAAATAAAGCAAAAGATAGAAAATGAAGAATTAGAAGAAAAAATTGATAAATTAAAAAAAGATAAATTATTAAATTTAATTCCTGACTGGATAAATAAACCAATAAATGAGATTAAAATTGCTAATTGTGATTTTTCAAAGTTATATGATGAAGAAAGAGGCATTTTTTCTATAGGATTTAATATAGAAGAAAATAAATTAACAGATTCATATTATGATTTACTTGCATCAGAGGCAAGACAAGCAAGCCTAATTGCAATTAGTAAAAAAGATGTTCCATCTAAACATTGGAGATATTTAAGTAGAACAATGACAACAATGAATGGGTACAATGGTCTTATTTCCTGGTCTGGAACTGCTTTTGAGTATTTAATGCCAAACATGATTATAAAACAACCTGAAGGAAGTTTAATTGATGAATCTATAAAATTTATGATAATGAGTCAAAAACAATATGCAAAAAAATTATCTATTCCTTGGGGATTTTCAGAAGCGGCATACTATTTAAAAGATTTAAATAATAATTATCAGTATAAAGCAATAGGTATTCCGTGGCTTGGATTAAAAAGAGGAATAGAAGAAGATATAGTTGTTTCTAGTTATGCTTCTATTATGGCACTTACTTCCCAACCAAAAGAGGTTATTCAAAACATTAAAATATTGGAGAAACAAGGAATGTATGATAAATACGGATTTTATGAATCTATTGATTATACACCAATGAGAATGCCAAAAGGTAAAAAACAAATGGTAACTAAAACTTATATGGCACATCATCAAGGTCTTATATTATTATCTATTAATAATTTTTTTAATAATAATATTTTACAAAAAAGATTTTCAAATAATCCAGAGATATCAGCAATAGAAGTATTATTACAAGAAAATGTTCCTGAAAAAAGAATTATAACCAAAGAAGAAAAACAAAAACCATCAAAAATAACATATCATGATTATGGTAATTATGCACAAAGAATTTATACAAAATCCAATTATAATATACCAATCTGTAATGTAATATCAAGTAATAATTATAGTATAATAATGAATTTAAAAGCTGAAGGATATAGCAAATATAAAAATTATTTAATAAATAAATATTTTAGTACTTCTAATGAAGCTCAAGGAATATTTTTTTATATTAAAAATATAAAAAACAAAAAAATTTGGACTTCTAGCAATGCTTTAAATTTATCAAAAGCTGATAAATTTGAAATAACTTTTAGTGAAGATAAAAATAAAATAAAAAGAATAGACGGATCAATAGAAACAATTTGTAATGTTACATTAAGTCCTAAAGATCCAATAGAAATAAGAGATTTAAAACTCATAAACAATGGAATAGAAGAAGAAACAATAGAAATAACAACAGCAATAGAACCACTTCTTACAACATTAGAAGAATATATTAGTCATCCTGCATTTCAAAATCTTTTTTTAACATTTGAATATGATGAAGAAAAAAATATATTTATAGTAAAAAGAAAAAACAGAGAAAATCCAGAAAAAGATTTATATATGGCTGTATCATTTTTTACAAAAGAGGATACAATTGGTGAATTAGAATATGAAATAGATAAAGAAAAATTTCAAGGAAGAGGTAACTTAGGTATTCCTAAAATGGTTGAAAATTCAAAACCATTTTCTAAAAAAATAAATCTTACAGTAAATCCTATATTAGCATTAAGAAAAACTATTTCGTTAAAACCAGGACAAGAAGTACATTTTGATTTATTAATAAGTGCTTCAGAAAATAAAAATGTAGCAATAAAAAATATAGAAGAATATCAAACTTATGAAAAAGTAAAGAAAACTTTTGAATTATCAAAAGCAAAAGCAGATACAGAATCTAGATATTTAAATATAAACGCAACAGAAATAAATAATTATCAAAAAATGTTAGGATATATTTTATTTAATAATCCAATTCAAAACAAAGAAAATTTTAAAGAACAATATTATTCAAAAGAACAATTATGGAAATATGGAATTTCAGGTGATTTACCAATATTACTTGTGAAAATTAAAGAAAGTAATGAAAAAGAAATATTAGAAGAAGTATTGAAGGCGTATGAATTTTTCAGAATAAAAAATATACAATTAGATCTAGTTATTTTAAATGAAGAATCAAATAGTTATGAAAAATATACAAAAGAAATTATACAAAATGTAATATTAAATGCCAATTTAGGATATTTACAAAATATAAAGAATGGAATCTTTGTGTTAGAAGAAAATTATAATGAAGAGTTATTAAAATTTTATGCTAAATTAATTATTGATGCAAAGAATGGACCATTAAAAAAACAATTGAAAGATCTTGAAGATGAATATTTAGAAAATGTAAAGCTAATAGGAGAAAAAGTTCCTACAAAATTTGATTTATATCAAGAAGATAACAATATTAAACAGTTAAATTGTCAAGAAAATTTATTATATTATAATAGCTTTGGGGGGTTTTCTTTAGATGGAAAAGAATATAATATATTTGTAAATAAAGAAAATAAACTTCCTACAGTATGGAGTCATATAATGTCAAATGATAAGTTTGGAACATTAGTTACAGAAAGTATGGGAGGTTATACCTGGAGTAAAAATAGTAGATTAAACAAAATAACAAGATGGAGTAATGATCAAGTTATTGATGATCCATCAGAGATAATATATATACAGGATGAGGAAACATTAAAATCATGCTCAATAGGATTAAATCCTATTGGTGATGATAGTGAATATAAAGTTATATATGGATTTGGATATGCAAATTATAAGCATATTAGCTTTGAAGTTGAGCAAGATCTCACAGTATTTGTACCAAAAGAAGATTCATTAAAGGTTTCTCTTTTAAATTTGAAAAATTTAGCACCTACAAAGAAAAAGTTAAATTTAATTTACTATATAAAACCAATTTTAGGTGAAGATGAATTAAAGAATAATGGATGTATTGATATTGAATATAATAGAAATAATAATATACTATTATTACAAAATAAAATAAATATCGACTTTAAAGAAAAAGTTTATTTGTGTTCTAATGAAAAAATAAAATCATATACAGGGAATAAGGACTTTTTTATAGGAAATGGAAATATTGCTAATCCAGATGCATTAAAGAAAGTTTGTTTAAACAATGAAAATGGATTAGGAAAAAATGAAATTATAGCATATCAGATAGAGATAGAACTAGAAGCATTTTCTAATAGACAAATAATATTTTTACTTGGTGCAGAAGATGATGAAATTACTTGTCAAGATAAAGCATATCAATATGTAAAAATAGCTAAAGTAGAAGAAGAATTAGAGAAAATTAAAAACAAATGGAAAGAAGAATTAGGAAAAATACAAGTAACTACTCCAATATCTTCTTTTAATATTTTAATGAATGGGTGGTTAACTTATCAAACAATTACAAGTAGAATACTAGCAAGAACAGGTTTTTATCAATCTGGTGGAGCTTATGGATTTAGAGACCAACTTCAAGATACAATAGGATTAAAATATATTTCTAGTGATATAATGAAAAATCAAATTATAAGACACAGTAAACATCAATTTTTAGAAGGTGATGTAGAACATTGGTGGCATGAAGAAACAAATAGAGGAATAAGAACTAGATTTTCAGATGATTTACTATGGCTTGTTTATCTTGTAGAAGAATATATTATATATACAGGAGATGTGTCTATTTTAGATATTGAAACGCCATATATAGAAGGAGAAAAATTAGAAGAAAATATTGATGAAAGATATGATAAACATGAAAAGAGTGAAATTAAAGAAAGTATTTTTATACATTGCAAAAGAGCAATAGAAAAATCATTAGCATTTGGAGAAAATGGACTTTGTAAAATAGGTTCAGGCGATTGGAATGATGGATTAAGTAAAGTTGGAAATAAAGGAAAAGGCGAAAGTGTATGGTTAAGTTTCTTTTTATATGATATTTTACAAAAATGGATTTATTTGATTGAATTTGAAAAAGAAAATAAAGAAACAATAAATAAATATAAAGAAATAGTAGAGAAATTAAAAAAGAATTTAAATAATAAAGCATGGGATGGTAGATGGTATAGAAGAGCATTTATGGACGATGGAAATATATTAGGAACAATACAAAATGAAGAATGTAAAATAGACGGAATTGCACAAAGTTGGGCAACAATTTCAAAAGCAGGAGATAATGATAAAAAATATATATCAATGGAAAGCTTAGAAAATCATTTGATAGATAAAGAAAATGGAATTATAAAATTATTAGATCCTCCTTTTGAAAAGAGTAATATAGATCCAGGATATATAAAATCATATATTGCAGGAACTAGAGAAAATGGTGGACAATATACACATGCAGCAATATGGGCTATTATAGCAGAAACATTATTAGGTTTTGGAAATAAAGCTGTAGAACTTTTTTCTATGATAAATCCTATTGAACATGCAAGAACAAAAGAGGAAACTATAAAATATAAAGTTGAACCATATGTTATAGCAGCAGATATTTATGGACAAGGAAATTTATCAGGAAGAGGCGGATGGACTTGGTATACAGGATCTTCTAGTTGGATGTATGAAGCGGGATTACATTATATTTTAGGATTTACTATAGAAAAAGGATATTTGTCTATAAATCCATGTATTCCAAATGATTGGAAAGAATATAAAATTCATTATAAATATGGTAATACAGTATATAATATTAATATAAAGAATCCAAATTTAAAAAATACAGGAATAGATAAAATGATATTAAATGGAATAGAAATTGAAGAGAAAAAAATAAAATTGTTAGAAAATGCAGGAATAAATGAAGTAGAAATTATCATGTAA
>JAAZCX010000033.1 GCA_012513065.1 Clostridiaceae bacterium
ATTTCCAATATTATAAGCAACCATTCCCTTATTAGAGAAATCAAATTTCTTTTTTAACCCCAATATTTCCTCATAATATCTTTTTGCTTCTTCCATATTATCTACTGGAAGAAAATAGTTGTCATAATTTTTCATATACTCCACATCTCCTTTTTTGCTATAAACTACACTACTATATTTTATAGTAGTTATCGTTAAAAGTCAATATATAACAAAAAAGACTGTCATTACTGACAATCTTTTCGGTAAATTACTATAAATCAATAACTATAAAATTGTAATTTGTAATTATAGTTCTATCAAACTATTTTCAAAATCCTTAACATAGTATTTTATATTCTTTGTTCCTTTTGAAATAATTGTGTGTCCTTCTTCTTCAAGTAATCTTTTTTGTAATTCTTTCCCCTCTGGATATTTAACATTTAATTCTCCATCTGATTTTAAAGTTCTCCAGTATGGTGTAATATCTTCATCTCTTTGATAACTAGCCCAAGCAACTATATTTACAAATATACCTGCTGTCATAGGATCAGTGAAGTCTGCATTATTTGTCTTTGCTAGATAATCTCTCATAACACTAACAGTTATAAGTTTTCCCTTTGGTACTTTTTTCATTAACTCATCATAATAAATAGGTGGTGCAAAAAACATTTTAGTTCCACCATATTTTTTTATTATTTTTTCATCTTCTACTATTTGTATTTTAGGCATATCTTTATTGTTGTTCATCATTACATTAAAATCTTTTTTACTTTCATTAGCCATAGTATTCCAACTTCATTTCAAATTGTAATTTGTACTAATAATTTTCTTTGTTTATTATACTTAATAAAGAATAAAAAGTCATTAATAAACCACTTGATATAAGTATGCCACCTATAATATCAGTAAACCAATGAACACCTGATATTAATCTTCCAACAACAGTTATTGTAATTATAATAATTGATAAATAATTAATAACTTTTGTTATTTTATTATTAAATAACTTTTTATTGATTAAAATAGAACTTCCACAAATGCAAATTGTCATCAATGTATGAGATGATGGGTAAGATGCTTCTAAAAAGCCATTCATTAATATTGGTCTATAATTAATAATTACTTTTTCAAAGAATACATATAAAGCTATTACAATAATATAATATAGTCCTAATAGTATAATCTCTTTATCGACTTTAAATATACTTCTTCTTTTTATGAATTGGATAAGCCCTATAAAAGCATACACTATAGCCATAAAAACAGGAATTAATCCTAACCAATCAGTAATGTGATACCAAATCATATTTACTCCTGTAGTTTCAAAAATAAATTGATTTAAAGTCGCAAACCCTATACTAGAATTGTTTACTCCAATTTGTTTTACATCTACTACTTTGACTAATATTGTAAAAGTTATTGCTATTAAAAGCAAAATTCCACTAATGAGAAAATTTCTTTTTTTGTTGTTCATAATAAATACTCCTTTCTGGGTAAGCCCATTTTTAGTTTATTATGAAATTTTATATCTATCAAGAAAC
>JAAZCX010000004.1 GCA_012513065.1 Clostridiaceae bacterium
AAAGAAAAAATGAAACAGGTGAAATAATATGAAAGATATATTAACAATAGGCATATTTGCTCATGCAAATGCTGGAAAGACAACAATAACTGAAAATTTATTATATGAAACTAATGTTATAAAAAGCATTGGTAGAGTTGATACGGGTAATACGGTTACAGATTCCATGAAGATTGAAAAAGAAAGAGGAATTACGGTAAGATCATCTTTAGTTTCATTTAATATTAATGGAAAAACGGTGCAATTAATAGACACTCCTGGTCATGTAGATTTTTCAGCAGAAGTAGAAAGAGCAATAAATGTGTTAGACGGAGCCATTCTTGCTATATCTGGAGTTGAAGGCGTTGAAGCACAAACATACACAATATGGAAAGCCTTAAGAGAAAAAAATGTCCCAACAATTTTCTTTATTAATAAAATGGATAGAGCAGGTGCTGATTTTGAAAGAACATTAAAAGAATTACAAGAAAAACTAAATGCTGAGATTATACCTCTTGAAAGTATAAATAGAAATAATGATTCAAGTTTGTCTTTTGAAGAATCAACTAAAGAGGAATTAATGGAGTATTTATCTGACTTAGAAGAAGGTGCAGATGATTTAATAGAAAGTTATTTACAGAACCCAGAACATATTTCAAGAGAAATGATTATTGATAGAATAAAAATTTTATCAAAAAAATCAAAGATATATCCAGTTATAGGTGGAAGTGCCTTAAAAAGTAGTGGTGTAGCAGAACTTGTAAAATGCATAGGAGAATTTTTACCAGAAGCAGGTAAAAGGCTTGATAAGAATTTTTCAGCATATGTTTATACTGTTAGAGTAGAAGAAGGACAGAAAAAATTATATGTGAGAGTTCTTGATGGAGAATTATCTAATCGAGATAATGTGAAATTAAGTGAAGAAAATCAATCAAAAGTTAATGGAATATATGTAGCAGATGGTGATAAGATTGTTCCTGTATCAAGTATTTCTAGTGGAGAAATAGGAATCATTACTGGGGTTGACGCGAGATGTGGTCAACTAATAGGTGAACAAGAACAAAAAGAAAATTATGTTAGCTTTGTTAAACCCTTAATTAATATGGAAGTGGACGCTAAAGAAAAAAAGGATTTACTTAAATTAGTAGATGCATTAAAAGTATTAAATGATGAAGATCCATATTTAAATGTTAGATATTCAAAAAACACTGGAAAGATATATGTTAGTTTAATGGGAGAAGTCCAAGCACAAATTATTAGTGAAATGTTAAAAGAAAGGTTTAATATTGATGCAGTACTATCTGATCCTGTTGTAATTCATAAGGAAACACCATCTATGGAAGCTGAGGGTGAGGCATATTATACAAGAGTTTCAGGATTAAAATTAGGAATAAAACCATTATCAGTTGGAAGTGGCTTAGTTTATAAATCCAAGTTATCAACAGATTTTTTACACAAAAAATATCAAAGACAAACAGAGAGATTAGTAATGCAATACGCAAAGCAAGGCTTATCTGGATGGGAGGTTACAGATGCTGAAATAGATTTACTAGATGGCAGATTTGACTCTATGGGTTCAGAGCCTAAACATTTTAATATTGCAGTACCACTTGCATTGATGAGAGCACTAAAAAACTCAAAACCTAGGATTTTGGAACCAATAAGTAAATTTTCTGTAGTTGTTCCAAAAAATGATACCAGTAATGTATTACAGTTATTGTCAAGCAAAAATGGAACAGTTTCGATTACTAGTGAAAGAGATGGGTATGTTACTATTGAGGGAAATGCACCTATGGAACTAATGTTAAATTTTCCAATAGAATTAAACAAGTTAACTTCAGGAAGAGGAATATATAGTCAAGCTGTTAGCAGATATGAATTATCTAGAAATCAAAACGTAGAAACCAATTATATTGGTCCAGATCCTAGAAACGAAGTGCCATTTGTAATAGCAGATATGGGAGCTAGTTTAGATTACTTAGACCCAGTAAAAAGCAAAAAGAAAAAAGTAAGTAAATCAAAATTTAAAAGAGAAAGAAGAGAGCGAGAATTTAAGGAACAAAAAAAA
>JAAZCX010000034.1 GCA_012513065.1 Clostridiaceae bacterium
ACATTATATTTCGCATTTACATAATATTTATAATAACAAATATTAACAAAATATACAACATGGTTTAAATAAATGCTTTAGTTTTCCTATAATATTATATTTTTAATTAAATAATTTTTTTAATACCCACTGATTAAGAGTCCAAATGTGTGGGTATCGCGGTTTATTTCATATTATTATAAAATGTTGATTTTACTGGGCTAAATCGGTATATGCCTATTGTAGACTATTGCCGATTATCACCCATTATTTTAAATTATGCCGACTAAATGACGGTTTTTTATTCAATATAGAATCAGGATTATTATCAGCATAAGTTTTTAAAATATACAGCGTTGTTACCAATATAGCAATTATTAAAACGTATATCCAATTATTAAGAATAAACGATACTATAATAATTAAAATAGAAAGCACTAGCCATATTACTACGAATGAAAAGATTCTTATAATCCAATGCAATATTGATCCAGATTCTCCTCTAGCACCAATTTCTCCAACGGCATTCCACGCAATAGCAAATGCAACTACTCCAATAATTGTCATTGCTAAATAGTTGTGCAATGGATTTTCAAATAAAGAAAGTTGCGAAGTAATTAAATCAAAAAATGTTTTTTTCATATTCCACCTCAATCAAAAATAGAGCATATCTCACCATTAAATGAAATCTGCTCTATTATTTAAATCATATTATAGCATATTTTGATTAACTATTATAGTTTTTAGATACCTCTTCCAATAAGATAAAATTACAACATCTTGATCTAATTCTTTCTGGCAATTTATTATCCTTATATTTTTCATACAAATTAATTGCCCTATCCTTAACTGCTTTTATGTTTTTGTTTAGCCACATTAGTTGCGACTTAAGAAGATTTTGATGATTTATTTCTCTTTGCGTTGTCGGAATTGTATTCAAGTCGAATAATTCATAATTATTAGGAGTTACTGGAATCATGTTATTAAAATTCACTACGCCTAATTTGCCACCGTCTATTTTAACGAAATCTATATTATTTTTCATTCCTAGATGCTTTTCTTTCGGACTACTTAGCGGTGCAAAATATTCACAACCATCAACTGCAAACAAAACCCCAATAAAAGGTCTCAGTTCCTTAGATCCGGCGTTCCATACGACTTTACTATCGTATTTTCTCAAATAATCACAATATTTGTAATCAACTTTAACTATTTTAAAATTTCTAATCATCATAATCACCTGTAATAATTATACATTAAAGAAATCAAAAATAAAAGATTAGAGTTTGCTCTCTAACCTTCTTTTTTAATTTCCTCTTTTGGTGGGAATCACCGCTTTTTTTCATTTCCACTTTGGGCTGGATTCACCGCTTTTTTTCAACTCCATTTAAGGCTGGATTCACCTGCTTTTTTTGCTACAAAGTAGCAATATTATTATATGCATTTCTGCACAACATAATTCCTTATGTGCTATTAATTTAACATTTTTTTGATCAAATGTCAATATTTAAATCTAACTACATCATATATTCAGCTTGACTGATAACTCTAACAGTTGCAACTTCGTTATATTCTGGTGGATATCCGTAAGCGTCTAAAAGTCTCTTTATTTGCGAACGCATTTCGGCTTGTGTTGTTTTCTTCTTTGACCAGTCAACAGTTGCATATTCTTCTACAATATCTTTTAACTTAGTTGCGATCAATCTAAGAGTCTCATCTCCCATTAAGGCTGTTGCTTTGGAATCTGAAGTTAAAGCATCATAGAAGGCTCTTTCTCTACCTTTTAAGTTATTGGATTCTGCCTTACCTTCATCTTTAACCATTTCTTGTGAGAATGCCATCAAACCAACAATCGTCCATTCAACATTTGGATCTTCTTCTAAATCTAATGTAGGTCTATCATAATATCTCATTAATAATTTTCTTAATTTTTCACTATATTCTTGAGATTTGAATAAATTATATTTTTTATATTCTTTAATAGCTTGTGTTAATAATTTTTCTAAAAGTTTAATGAAAACATGAGGTGGGTTACTATTTCTTAATTCTTGAATTTTGTCTTCTCTTAATAAGTCCCATACACTCGAATCATCTTCATCATTAACTTTTGTAAGAACTTTAATTTCATCACCACAAATAGCTTCTGCCAATAGTTCACTTACTCTTTCGTTTATTTTAGTTAATGAAATTGGATTTTTTGAATATTCTATTTTTTGTATGAAATGCCTAACAGCCAAATAATAGTTAATTCTTGATTTAGCTTTTTCTGATAAAACTCCAAGTGCAATAATATATGCACTCTTTAAAATTTTACTAATATTTAAAAATTCCTTTTTTCTCTTTTCATCTTCTAATACAAAGTCTGCACCATTTTGAATACTTCTGAATTTATCAAGTTGTCTTTCACTTTCAAACCCTGTTGTATCAACGTGGTGAAACCATTCATCAAGCACTGATAATTTCTCCGCTATTAAAGAAGTAGCTGTTTCTCTTATATCTTTAAGATTGATTTCTTTATCCCTATTTGTGTATGTATCAAGCGCTTCATCAAGAGCTTTCGATATTCCAATATAATCAACTATCAAACCTGACTCTTTACCGCTATATACTCTATTTACTCTTGCTATAGCTTGCATTAGATTATGACCTTTCATTGGCTTATCAACATACATTACATCCAAATCAGCAACATCAAAACCAGTTAACCACATATCGACAACAATAACAATCTTAGTGTTTCCTTTTTTATTTTTGAAATCATTTGCAATTTTATCTCTATGCATTTTGTCTTTAATAGCATCTCTCATATCTTTATCATCTTTATTACTTGAAGTAATAATAAGTTGAATCATATCTTTATATTTTGGTCTTAGTTCAAGCATTATATTGTATAAGTCAAAAGCAATCTTTCGGCTCATACAAACAATCATTGCTTTATCGTTTAAAATACCTTTTCTATTTTCGTAATGCTCTAGAATATCTCTGCCCAACAATTCAAGTCGATTTCTATCTCCAACTAAAACTTCCATTTTTGACATTTGAGATTTTGACATATCTATTAATTCGTCAGTAACTCCATCGCTAGTTAACGATTCATAATATTTATCAATTTCTTTTAACTTATTTTCATCTAACCATACTTTTGCCAATCTTGATTCATAGAATAATTTTACAGTTGACCCATCTTCTATTGATTGAGTCATATCATATACATCAAGAATATCACCGAATATAGCTGTAGTATCTTTATCTTTTGTCTGAACTGGAGTTCCAGTAAATCCTATGAATGTAGCATTAGGGAATGCATCTCTAATATACTTTTCGTAGCCATATTTTGCTTGCATTTCAAGAACAGAATCACTATTCTTCTTATATGAAATAGATTCCTCAACTCCATAATGACTTCTATGTGCTTCATCACTTATAATTATAATATTATCTCGATTGTTAGGAACAATATTTTCTTTATCTATTTTTTGAAGAGTCGTAAAATAGATTCCACTTTCTTTTACTTTGGATACTTTATCTAGTAAATCTTGTCTACTTGTTACTTTTATTGGTTCAACTCTTAAATAACCTTTTGCACTTGAAAAAGTCGTGAAAAGTTGATCATCCAAATCATTTCTATCAGTTAAAACTATAACAGTTGGATTTTGGAGACTTTTTTCTTGTATAAGTCTATATACCAGCATTAACATACTGAAACTTTTACCTGATCCTTGTGTATGCCATATTATTCCGGCCTTACCGTCACCAGTAGGTTTTTTATTACTTAATATTGAGTCATAAGATTTTAATACACCAAAATATTGATGATACTGACTTAAAACCTTTATAGGATTTTCCTTATCCTTTTCAATGAAAAATAAATTGTTTTTAATAATATCTAACAATTTTTCTTGTTCAAAAACTCCATCTATTAATGTGTCAAGTTTACTAACTGAATTATTACTATAACCAACTTCACCAATAACACTTTTCCATTCTGAGTATCTTTCAAAATCACTTGTGATTGTCCCAATTCTATTGTTAACTCCATCACTTATAACACAAAAAGCATTGTAATTGAAAAGTGTTGGTATATCGTATCTGTATCCATTATTCGTACTGCTTCCACCCAATTGTTGGTAAGCATTCTCGATTGTTGAGTCCTCACGATTTTCTATGCTTTTTAGTTCAAAGATAATTAGAGGAATTCCATTTATATATATTAGTATATCTGGAATTCTTGTTGATTTACCCTCATTAAATTTAACTTGATTTACAACTTTAAATATATTATTCTTAGGATTTTCAAAATCTATAATTTTTATTAGAGGGTTAGAATGACTATGAAAGTCTTCAACAGCAACACCATCAATTAAATATTTATGAAAAAGTTTATTTTTGTCAATAAAAGAAATCGCATCAATATGTTTTACCTTTTTTATTGCTTCATCAAAAAGTACACTTTTAATGTTAGGGTTAATCTTTGCTAAAGCTTCTATCAGGTCATTATCAATTATAAATGAATCTAATTTTCTATCAATTATCCAACTATCATTAAAACCAACATAATTGTA
>JAAZCX010000005.1 GCA_012513065.1 Clostridiaceae bacterium
AATAGGAGCCGAAAGGCTCTTATTTTTGTGCCTTTAAATCCTATTCACTTACAAAACTTTTCTTATTATATATGTTAAATTGTATTCACTCTAAAAAGTTTGTTGTATTAAGAATGGTGTCGTGATAGACCCTGCTTGTGGCTCAGGTTCATTATTATTAAAGTCTGCAAAAATACTAGGCAAAGATAATGTAAGAAATGGTTTCTTTGGTCAAGAAATTAATATAACTACATACAACTTATGTAGAATAAATATGTTTTTACACGATATAGATTATGATAAATTTGATATTGCCTGTGAAGATACTCTAACAAATCCTCAACATTGGGATGATGAACCTTTTGAAGTAATAGTTTCTAATCCACCTTATTCTATCAAATGGGTTGGAGATGATAATGGATTATTAATAAATGATCCACGATATTCTCCAGCCGGAGTATTAGCGCCAAAAGGGAATGCTGATTATGCATTTATTATGCACTCATTATCGTGGCTAGCAACAAATGGTGTTGCTTCTATTGTTTGTTTCCCTGGAATATTTACAAGAACAAATAGTAAAGCAGAACCAAAAATCAGAAAATATTTGGTAGATAATAATTTTATAGATTGTATAATTCAGTTACCAACCAATTTATTTTTCGGTACAGATATTGCTACTTGTATAATGGTGCTTAAAAAAAGTAAAAAAACAAATGATATTTTATTTATTGATGCTTCTAAAGAATACGAAAAAATAACAAATAATAATATTTTATCCAAAAAGAATATTGATTATATAATGGAATTATATGAAAAAAGAGAGGATGTTGAATATAAATCAGCTGTAGTAAAAAATACTTCAATTAAAGACGATTATATATTATCAGTTAGTACATATGTTAAAACAGAAGATGAAAAATGTGAAATAGATATAAAAAAAATAAATAGTGAACTAAAAAATATAAATAAAGATTTATTAGAATTAGAAAAAGAAATAGATAAATTTATTTCAGAAATTGAGGTGGATAATGATTAATGTAGATAAATTATTGTCTCAATTATATTGTTCAAATATAGAATTTAAAAGATTAGAAGAATATATAGATTATGAACAACCTAGTAAATATATTGTTAAATCAACACAATATAATGATGAATATGATATACCCGTTTTAACAGCAGGACAAACTTTTGTGTTAGGATATACCAATGAAAAAGAAGGAATATTTAAAGCAACAAAAGAAAATCCAGTTATAATATTTGATGATTTTACTACAAGTTTTCATTGGGTAGATTTTGATTTTAAGGTTAAGTCGTCTGCTTTGAAAATATTAAAGCCAAAAAACTCAGATGTAAATTTTAGATATATATATTATGCTATGTCATTTATTAAATATACTCCAAAAAATCATTCTCGTCATTGGATTAGTGTATATTCAAAATTTTGTATTCCTATGCCTACATCTGAAGTACAGGAAAAAATTGTTGATATTTTAGATAAATTTGAAAAACAAATAAAACTAACTGAAAAAAAATTAGAAATAAGAAGACAACAAATAGAATGGGTAAAATTTAATTATTTTAATAATAAAAACAATACTATTAAGACTAATTTATATGAATGTTGCGAATTAAAAAAAGGAAAAACGCCGATTCAAAAGGCAATTCCAGGAGAATATCCTTTAGTAGTAACAACTAAAGAAAGAAAGAGTTGTAATTCATTTGATTTTGAAGGACCGGCTGTTTGCGTACCATTAGTTTCTTCCAGAGGACACGGAATTGCTAGTTTAAACCAAGTGTTTTATCAAGATGGAAAGTATGCAGTAGGCAATATATTATGTGTTGTAAAACCAAAAAATTATGATATTTTAGATGCTAGATATTTATACTATTATTTAAATTTCTTTAAAGATACGAAAATTGTATCATTAATGAAAGGTGGAGCAAATGTATCTCTTACAGTGGACGCATTAAAAAATGTGTCAATAGAGATACCATCTATAGATTCACAAATTAAAATTATTGAAAAGTTTAGAATTTGTGATATTGTTATAGAACAACTATCTTCTAAAATAGATTTATTAAAGAAACAATACGAATATTATAGAGATAAATTATTGAGTTTTAAGGAGGTAGAAGAAAATGTGTAAGTACAATGTAGTAATGGAAATGAAAAATTCTACTGTTGTCGCCGAGTATGAACCAGAGAAAAAACGCTCTGATGCATATCAAAGTGAAGCAGCATTAGAGAAAGAATTTATTAGAATGCTTACTGAACAAGGTTATGATTATTTAGAAATACACGATTCAGAAACTCTTGTAAATAATCTTCGTACTCAATTAGAATTATTAAATGATTATAAATTTAGTGATAGTGAATGGACAAGATTCTTTAATAATAATATTGCTAATAATAATGATGGAATCGTAGAGAAAACAAGAAAAATACAAGAAGATCATATTCAAGTATTAAAGAAAGATGATGGAACAAGTAAAAATATTTATTTATTAGATAAAAAGAATATTCATAACAATAAATTACAAGTAATAAATCAATATGTAGAAAATGATGGTAATTATGATAATAGATATGATGTTTCTATATTAGTTAATGGATTACCTCTTGTCCATATAGAATTAAAAAGGAGAGGAGTCGCACTAAAAGAAGCATTTAACCAAATAAATAGATACCAAAGAGATTCTTTCTGGGCAGGTAGTGGTCTATATGAATATGTACAAATATTTGTAATATCTAATGGAACAAATACAAAATACTATTCAAACACTACAAGAGAAAGCCATATAAAAGAACAATCTCAAACAAGAAATAAAAGTAAAAAAACAAGTAATAGTTTTGAGTTTACTTCTTATTGGGCAGACGCTAGTAATAAAGTAATATCTGATTTAGTAGATTTTACAAGAACATTTTTCTCAAAACATACTCTTTTAAATATATTAACTAAATATTGTGTATTTACTTCTGAAGATTTATTACTTGTAATGCGTCCTTATCAAATTGTTGCTACTGAAAGAATCCTTAATAAAATAGAAGTTTCCACAAATTATAAAAAGATGGGAACTATTGAAGCCGGTGGATATATTTGGCATACAACAGGTTCTGGAAAAACACTTACTTCTTTCAAAACTGCACAACTTGCTAGTAATTTAGAATATATAGATAAGGTATTGTTTGTTGTTGATAGAAAAGATTTAGATTATCAAACAATGAAAGAATATGATAGATTTGAAAAAGGTGCTGCAAACGGAAATAGAAATACAAGAATATTACAAAAACAACTTGAAGATTCTAATACTAGAATAATTGTTACAACAATTCAAAAATTAAGCGAATTTGTAAAAAGAAACGCAACACATCCTGCATTTCAAAAACATTTAGTTTTAATATTTGATGAATGTCATAGAAGTCAATTTGGAGATATGCACAAATTAATAGTAAGTAATTTTAAAAACTATCATTTGTTTGGATTTACTGGTACTCCTATATTTGCAAAAAATGCAACAAATAAATCAAATCCAGATTTTTGTACAACTGAACAAGCCTTTGGAGATAAACTACATACATATACTATTGTTGACGCCATAAACGATGGAAATGTTCTTCCTTTTAGAATTGACTATGTTAATACTATTAAGAAAAAAGAAGATATGACTGATAAAGAAGTTCAAGCAATAAATACTGAAGAAGCATTATCATCTCACGAAAGAGTTAGTAAAATAGTTGAATATATTATTGAACATTTTGACCAAAAAACAAAAAGAAATTCATTTTATGATTTAAAAGGGCAAAGAGTAAATGGATTTAACTCAATGTTTGCTGTTTCATCAATACCTATGGCAAAAAAATATTATTTAGAATTTAAAAAGCAACTAGAAGAAAAAAACAAAGATTTAACTATTGCCACAATATATTCTTTTGCAGCAAACGAAGAAGATACAACAGATGGAATATTAGATGACGAGGGATTTGAACCAGATTTATTAGACCAAAGTTCAAGAGAATTTTTAGATTTTGCAATTAAAGAATATAATAAGAAATTTAAAACTAATTTTTCATCAGAGGGTAATGGATTTCAAGATTATTACAAAGACTTATCAGACAAAGTAAAACATAGAGAAATTGATTTATTGATAGTAGTAAATATGTTTCTTACAGGTTTTGATGCTACAACATTAAATACTTTATGGGTAGATAAAAA
>JAAZCX010000035.1 GCA_012513065.1 Clostridiaceae bacterium
AATGATATAATTGAATATATAGAATATTACAATAACAGAAGAATTAAGAGCAAACTAAAAGGAATGTCCCCTGTACAATACAGAAAACATTCCAAGTTAGTAGCCTAATTTATACTGTCCAACTTTTTGGGTTCAGTACATATTTATTACACTCGCTTTTAGTATGTTATTCTTTTTCTTTGTTCTCTGCAATTTGTCCCTGCTTTTCTTCATTACAGATTTGGCAAATTATTTCTAATTGTTCACCTGTAAGAATTTCTTCATCAACAAGCCAATTCGCTATACTATCTAATAGATATTTGTTTTCGGCAATTATCTTTTCTGCTTTTTTATAAGCTTCTTCTAAAATTTTCTTAACTTCAGAATCTAGCTCCTGTTTCTTTTTCTCAGAAATAAGATAACTTTTTGAAATATTTTCACCTGTAACATAACATCTATTTTGATCTTTAGCATCTGATAGAAGTCCATATTTCATAACCATTTGCTCTGCCAGCATATTTGCCATTTCCAAATCAGATGATGCACCTGTTGAAAATTTATCTGTGATTTGTTTTTCTGCAACTCTACCGGCTAAGAACACTGCTATCCAATCTATCATATACTCTTTGGTATAATTTAGATTTTTTCCAAGTATTCTGTAAGTACTGTTTACTCCTAAGAAATCCATCATTGGCAATATTGAAACAAATGCAATTTTTACATCTTCCATATGCTCTGACATAATCTGTGCAACATAGTGCCCTGTTTCATGATATGCAATAATTTTCTTATCTTCTAGCGTTATCTTGCTATACAATTTCAGATAAGAATTATAACAACTCAAGACACTCTTTTTATCTACATAGTCTTTACCCTTCCTCTTGGCTTCAAGAAAAGATTTTCCAAAGATGTTTAATACGTTCCCGGGATTTAAAGATACAGATTCAGATAATGAAGATGTAAAAATTCCAAACTTAATCATCTCATCTGAAATCTTAATTCCATATTCTTTTTGAAGTGCAACAATCTTACTTTGCAACATCGGCTGTAATTCTTCCAATTCCGGTTCTTCAATATAAACTTCATTAACATATTTTGAAAAAATATTTTCTTGGAAAAAGTGTTCTTCAAATACTTCTTCGCTGCTAGTAGTTATTATAGGAATATTATATTTTGTGATAAATGCATAAAACATCATAACAAAGTATTCATCCATCTTCATATAAATTGCTTTATCCATATATAAGATTACTTTATTTTTGTTCTTTACCAGAAATTCCATAATCTTATTCATTACAATTTTTAAAGCAAATTCATTTTTAATTTTTAATATGAGTTCCGGACGAAGCATCATTACACGTGTATCATAAAATTCCTTAGGGCATTCATTTGTAGAAATCTGCCGAGCAATTTCCATAGCTATGGCTGTTTTTCCTACATCTGTACCACCAACTAAAAAAACATTGTTTCTTCTTTTCTGAGATATGTAAAACCAAACTTTTTCGATTTCATCATCTCTGCCTTTAATAGGTGTACTCTGCTTTTGTGACAAGAGTCTTGTTAAATCTACAAGATAATTGGAGATACTTTTAGGAACAATCTGTTTTTTTAAATCTGTTTTCTTAATCAACTCAAGTAATTGAGATTTCTTAAACTTAAGAGGAAGAATTTCTCCGTTAAAACTTAAGTTTAGATTTAATGTTTCATCTTTAATGCTAGCATTTTTAACAATTGTTCTTAATTGTTCTAAATCAACGTTGTAGCTTTCTTCTTTACCTCCATCATTTATTGTAAATACAACATACGGTTTTTCTTTCATAACTATCCCTCCTTTTTTAGGGCCATATTTATGGCTGTTGAAATAACTTTTGATGTGCTTTAGTTATAAATTTGTTTTTGTTTACATATTTTGTGTATATAATATATCATATTGTTTTACATATTTCAAGTTTTTTCGACTATTTTAGCATTATTTGTTGATTTTATTCTTATATGATGTTAAAATTAAATTATCATATTATTGATGCGTTTTAATACAATAAAATATTTTTCATTGTAGAAAGGAGACACTTTTATATGGCTAATCAAAATCGGTTTTATGTAGACGTATCATCACTTCATAAGGAGGTTACAGGTTCTTGCATCTTAAATACAATAAAGTTTCCTAATGGTAGCACTAAAAAAATTCTTATTGATTGTGGATTGTTCCAGGAACGGGAGTATTCTGAATTAAATAAATCTTTACCTTTTATCGCCGAAAACATTGATTATGTTATTGTAACACATAATCACGTTGATCATACCGGCAGATTACCTTTACTTGTAAAGCAAGGTTTTCAAGGTAAGATTCATATGTCTTATGACACTTCTGTTCTAATCAAAAATGCACTTGTTGACAGTTATAAAGTTCTTCATAAGAAGGCTGAACTCGCAAATGAGCCACTTTTATATTCTGATGATGATGTTGATAAAACTTTATCATTAGTATGCCCTCATCCTTATGAAGAATCTATTTGGTTAGATGACAACATAAAACTTACATTTTTTATGAATGGACATCTTCCGGGTGCACTTATTGTTTTAATGCAAATTCATTATCAAGATTCTTTGCATAAGTACGAAAAGATTAACCTTCTTTACACTGGTGACTATAATAATAAAAATATGTTTTTTGATGTTTCGCCTATTCCCAAATGGGTTCATCAATTACCTATTAGTATTATTCAGGAATCCACGTATGGAGCAATGAACTCTGACGAAATTGATTACGTTTTTGAAAAAAACATTATTGATGCTACAAATTTAGGGAAAGAAATTGTAATCCCGGTATTTTCTTTAGGAAGATCTCAAGAAATCATGCTTATGTTAAAACAAATGCAAAATAGCGGAAAATTAAGTAAAGATATTCCTATATACTTTGATGGTAAATTAGGAATCCGTTATACAAAGATTTATTTATCTAATCAAATCTTTATAGATGAAAAATCTATTGATTTCTTGCCGAAAAACTTCTCTTATGTAACATCAAAAACTCAAAGAGATTCTATTTTGAATAACAATCAAAGTAAAATTGTTCTTACAACTTCTGGAATGGGCTCATATGGACCTGCTCAAGTTTATCTACCTGCTTTCTTAAAAAAGCAAAATGCTTTAATTCATTTTACTGGATATTTAGCAGAAGATACATTAGGCAGGAAACTAATTGAGTCAGAAATTAATTCTGTTGTTGAAGCATCTGGTTTGAAATTAAAAAAGCAAGCTGAAGTTAAAACAACATGTGAATTTTCTGCACATGCAAAATCAGATGAATTGATTGAATTTTTAAAACCTTTTGAAGATATTAAAATGATTCTAATCAATCATGGAACAAGTGAAAGTAAAGATATTTATTCTCAGAAAGTTGTAAATGAAATTGATGCAAAATCTGTTGGCGTTTTAGGAAGAGATTATCTTTTCAGATTAAATGCATTTGGTTTAGTAAAATCAATTTCTACAAAATTTTAGTTTTAAAAGTAATAAAAGGACTTAAGATTTTAATCTTAGGTCCTTTCTCCTTTTTTACTTGTTTTCATTTTTATAACTGCTACACATTGATTCATCTGGTTCTTTTACATGACAATTTTCAATTGGAGTTACAATAATCTGTTTTAAAGAACATAATTGTTCTTGATTTTCATTATACTTGCAACTTGTTACTGTACAATTAATTTTTTGATCTTTTTCCATACTAATTTTCCTTTCTATAAAAGATTTTAATTTTAGTATGTACAAAAAATTTATTTATAAACTTTTTTGATAAATATTAATCGTAACAAAATAAGTAGTATTAACTACTTATTTTTTCTTTATGTTTTTTATGCGTTTATTTAATTAGCAACTTCTTCCGCAGCCACATCCGCAACCATTTCCAAAGTTTGTAAATAATAATAAGAATATAATTATAAAGAATAATATTTCACTATCTCCACATCCGCAGCCTCCAAATAAACCGTTTAAAAATCCACCATTATTACAACCACAACCGCAACCACAATTTCTTACTTCTTCTTGCATTTTTTCATTACCTCCTCTTTTTTTATTTATATGATATAGTATGCTTTTTTTGAAATTTGTGTTACAATTAAGTTATTAATTTAAAAATATAAATATATGATTATATTTTTTCGAAAGGACATTTAAAAAAATGAAAAAATTAGAATTACTTTCTCCTGTTGGAGATTTTGAATGTTTAAAAGCAGCTGTTCAAAATGGTGCAGATAGTGTTTATTTTGGTGCATCAAATTTTAATGCAAGAGCTTCTGCTAATAATTTTAACCTAAGTGATTTAAAAGATGCTATATCTTATGCAAAATTAAGAGGAGTTAACACTCATTTAACACTTAATACTTTAATAAAAGATAATGAATTTGAAGATGCCGTTTTGCTTGCTCAAAAAGCTTATGAATTTGGAATTGATGCAATAATAGTTCAAGATTTAGGACTTGCTAGATATCTTATTAACAACTTTCCAGATTTACCGATACATGCAAGTACTCAAATGACAATACATAATTTAGAAGGGGCATTAGAAGCTGAAAAATTAGGATTTAAAAGAGTTGTATTATCTCGAGAATTATCTTTAAATGAAATAAGATATATTTGTTCTAATACAAATATTGAAATTGAAACTTTTATACATGGTGCACTTTGCATTTCTTATTCTGGTCAATGCTTATTTTCAAGTATGATTGGAGGAAGATCTGGAAACCGTGGAAAATGTGCTCGGTCCATGTAGACTTCCTTATGAATTTATTTCAAAACAAATAAATTCTGATAATTCTAATTCTTCTACTCCTGATACTCAAATATTATCAAAAGGATATTGTTTAAGCACTAAAGATCTATGTTCACTTTCTTTCTTGCCTGAATTAATTAATGCAGGTGTGGTATGTTTTAAAATTGAGGGTAGATTAAAAAATCCTGAATATGTTGCAACAGTTACTAGAATTTATAGAAAATATATAGATTTAGCATTATCTAATAATCCATATATAATTGATGATAAAGATATTGAGGAACTTGCACAAGTATTTAATCGTGGAAATTTTTCTAGTGGTCATTTAAATAATGATGCAAATAAAGAATTAGTATATTCAAAAACACCAAGTCATATTGGTATATATGTAGGAAATATTTCAAATTTAAAGCCAAATAAAGGACATGTTTTTTTTAATTTAACCAATTGTATTTCATTGGGTGATACTGTTCAATTTGAAAAAGAAAGTACAAAATATACTATTTCAGAATTAATGGTAAAAGAAAAGAATATTCCTACTGCAAATAAGGGACAATTAGTTGAAATTGGAAGAATGAAAGGTAATTTACATATAGGAGATAAAATATATAAAATTTCTAGTAAAGAATTATCTAATATCGCTCTTTCTTCTTTTCAAGAAGAACATAAAAAAATAAAATTAGATGCAACTGTTACTATAAAAAAGAATTCTCCTGTATCTATAGAGGTTAATACAATTAATTCAGATAATTATATTTTTAATGATATAAAAGTCAGATTTACTTCTGAAGATATTCCTGTAGATGCTAAATCAAAACCTTTAGATAAAGAAAGAATTTTATCACAAATAAATAAAACTAAAGATACAATATTTGAATTTAAAAATATTAATGTTGTCTTGGATGATAATCTGTTTTTACCATCTATAAAATGTTTGAATGAACTTAGAAGAACTGCATTAGAGGAGATTTTAACAACTGCAAAGACTAGAATTTTAAGAAGAACCCCTTCCCTTTCTGATTTACAAGATTTTTCTAAATCTCCTACAAAAAACAAAAAAACGAATAATAAAAAAATATCTATATTATTAAATATATTAAATGAGAATATTGATTATACAAATTTAAAAAATGTAGATAATGCATATATTCCTTTAAAATATTTTTCAAATAAAATTTTTGAAAATACAATTAAAGACATTTGTGCTAATTTTAATACATATATTTACTTGCCAACTATAATTAAATCAAATTATAAAAATTTACTTGGTAATGTTATTGATAATTCTATAAATAAATTTAACATTAAAGGTTTTGTAATATCAAACTTATCAAATGCCACTTTTATATCTGATATGAAAGAAAAATATTTAGATAGATATGAATTTATTGGAAATTATACACTAAACATTTATAATAATTACTCAGAATCAGAATGGCAAAAATTAGGTGTTAAAAAACTTACTATATCTCCAGAATTAGATAAAATAACTATTGAAGATATATTAAAATTTTCTAATTTAGAACAAGAGTTAATTGTATATGGTAATACTCCTTTAATGTCTATTAATTATTGTTTATTAGGTAAAACAAATAAATGTTATCCTACTTGTGGCGTTCATTGTAAAGATAATAAAAAATACTATTTAAAAGATAGATTAGGATTATTATTTAGAGTTATACCAGATAGTATACAAACAGTAACAACAATTTATAACAGTAAAATAACTTCTATTTTACCTTCATCTTTCACATCATCTTCATACCGTATCGACCTATTGGATGAATCTATCGATGATATTAATACCATTGTAACAAATATCCTTGCAGATAAACGATTAGAAGGAAAAGATTTCACAAATGGAAATCTAAATAGAGAAGTTTAATTATTGATAATAAATAAAATAAGACAAACCATAAAAAAGTGAATTATATAAACTATTTTCTAGTTTATATAATTCACTTTCTGTATTTTAAATATGTTTTGCACTTAATTTTATAATTAGATCCATATCATCATCTTTAGCTGCTTTGTTTTTTCTAATAGCTCCACATTTTTTACATTTAAATATAATAACATATCCTTTTTTACTGTCTATTTCTAATCCTACTGGTTCTAATATTCCATGGCATGTTTCTTCCCTATCTCCAGGATTTATATCAAGATGTTTAGAATGTAAACAATATGGACAATGATTACGACATGAATATTCTAATTTTGGTACTTTTTTATTACAATTTTCACAAATAAATTCTTCGTCAATTTCTGTAAATTTTCTTTCCAATTATTTTTTCTCTCTTTCTATTTATTAATATTCAAATATTCCCTCACCTAAAAACTCTCTTAATAATGAATTTTTAGGTATATCTTCTATTAAAATAGGCTCAAAATATTTTAAAAATTCACATAAGCGCTTTGCTTCTGCATATTCTTTATCTTCTTTTTTAATTTTTTCAAATAAAGGAATAGCATAATCTCTTAATGCATTAATTTCATATATAAGAGATGTATTAAACATCGCATCGGCTTCTTCTTGAAATGGAAAAATATTTTTTTCTTCTCCTGCAGATATTGAATACCAAGATGACAATGTTTTTTTAGCATCATAACTTCTAAATTGATTATCTCTAACTGTTCTTCTTATAATTCTTGTGTCTGTAGTTGAAATTCTATTATAATAATCAATATTTAGTACTGTTAAAGCACTAATATAAATTCTAAATTTTTGTTCCTTTGGAATAGATGGTGTTAATTTATCATTAAGACAATGTATACCTTCCATAACTAATATTTCATCATCTTCTAGCTTCATAGTTTTACCAGTATAATACTTATGTCCTTCTTTAAAATCAAATGTAGGAATTTCTATTTCTTCTCCATTTAATAATCTTGATAAATGATCATTTAAAAGTTTTAAATCTACAGCTTCTAAAGCTTCAAAATTATACTTTCCAAATTCATCTGTAGGTGTTTCATTTCTCTCTACAAAATAATTATCAACTGAAATAGTTTTTGGTTTTAATCCATTTAATCTAAGTTGTATTCCTAATCTTTTTGCAAAAGTTGTTTTACCTGAAGAAGATGGACCCGCTATCAAAATAACTCTTTTATTTTTATCTTCTGTTATTTTATCAGCAATATTAGCTATTTTCTTTTCATGTAAAGCTTCAGAAAGTAAAATTATTTCTTTTGATTCACCATTTCTTATTTTATTGTTCAATTCTTCTAATGTAGAAATTTGTAATATTCTATATATGTCTTCATATTCTTCTAATGTTGATAATAATTTTTTACCTTCTTTATATGGTTTAATTATATTAGGTTCCTTTTTACTTGGATATCTTATTAAAAATCCATCATGATATTTCATGATATCAAAAAGTTTTATATATCCTGTTGAAATTGGCATAACACCATAAAAATAATTATAATAATCATTGCAAAAATAAAAAGAAACTTCTTTTTTATCTTTATTTTCTAATTGCATTCTACCTATTAAAGTTTTTTGTTCTTCTATAAATTTACTAGCATCTTCTTTTTTCATCTTTACTTTCTTTATAGGTAAATTTTCAGAAATTATTTCTTGCATTTTCTCCTTTATTTTTTTCATCATATGTTCTGTTACTTCTTCATTTTCAATTTCACAAAACATACTACTTGATAATTGATAATTTACCGTTAGAGAAACATTTGGATAAAGATCTTTAAATGCCATAGCCATTATAAATAAAAGACCTCTTGTATAGATTCTACCTCCATCTCTAGAAGAAGTATTTAATAGTTCTATTTCATCATCATCTTTTAATATATAGTTAAGTGATTTAACTTCATTATTAATATTACACGCAATTATATTACTATCTTCATTTATTATATCTTTAAAATTTTCTAATACTGTTGTATTTTCTTGTACTTCAACTTCCATATTTTTATAAATAATTTTCATTTTGAATTCCTTTCTTATACAATTTTACTTTTGTTTGTTTTTATTATATTTCATTGGTTTTAATTTATTGTTATTATTTAATTTCTTTAAACATTATATTATATTCTTTAATTGATGTCAAAATAATTTTATATTGCATAATTTTGCCCAGTTTGGAAAAAATATATATATGAATAAATATTTTAAAAGGAATGAAGCAAAAAAATGAATCTAAAAAATATAGACTATAAAAAAATATTAGAAAACTTTATATGGAAAAAAGAAAAGCAATATGAATTTTCTCTTCCAGAAACAGAAGAAAATAACAATTATATTGCAGATGAAGATTTAAATTTTAGTGATACTGTTTTTCCTGATATTTCATCAAATTTAGATTATATGAAAATGAAATACAATATTATGATAAATAGTGATATTGTTTTAAGAGAGTTTACTTTATCTGCTAGAAACAAACAATTTAAAGCCTTTCTATTATTTATAGATGGTATGGTTGATTCTAATTTAATAAATGATTTTATATTAAAACCTTTAATGTTAAAAAATTCTTCTAATTCATTTAATGGTGATCAAAATGAAGTTGTTTTAAAAAAAACAACTAATAATGTTGTTATTAAAAAAATAAAGAAATTTGATATTGTTGAATATGTATCTGATTGTCTTCTTCCTCAAAACAGTATTAAAGAACAATCAAAATTTAATAATATACTATCTCGGAATAAATTCTGGTAACTGTGCATTATTTATAGACACTCTTCCATATGTTTTTGATATTGATGTAAAAGGTTTTAAACAAAGAAGTATAGATTCACCAAATAATGAGGTAATAATAAAAGGATCTCAAGAAGCCTTTGTTGAAAACATTAGAACTAACACATCTCTTATACGAAGAATTATAAATAATGAAAATTTAATCTTTGAAAACATAGATATTGGTGATATAACAAAAACTCGTTGTGCAATATGTTATATAAAAAATATAACTAATGACGATTTGGTTGCAGAAGTAAAATATAGATTAAATAATTTAAAAATTGATTCATTATTATCTTCTGGTCAATTGGAGCAATTGATAATAACTGATAACCAAATAGGCATTCCTGAAGTATTATCAACCGAAAGACCTGATAAAACAACAAAATATTTGTTGCAAGGTCGTGTAGTTGTTATTGTAAATGGTTCACCTTATTGCCTTATTATGCCTGCTACTTTAATTGATTTTATGACTTCACCAGAAGATACAAATATAAAAACTTATTTTGCAAATTTCTTAAGAATAATTAGGTTTTTATGTGCAATTATAACTTTATTACTTCCTGGTCTTTATGTTGCAGTTACTAGTTTTCATCAAGAAATATTACCTACAGAATTGCTTAATTCTATTTTGATTACAAGAGAAAGTGTTCCTTTTCCAATTATATTTGAAATTTTAACTATGGAAATTTCTTTTGAACTTATAAGAGAAGCAGGTATTAGAGTTCCTTCCCCTATTGGTCCAACTATAGGAATTGTAGGTGCATTAGTTTTAGGCCAAGCAGCTGTTAGTGCTAGTATTGTAAGTCCTATATTAATAATAATTGTAGCCTTAACTGGTATTGCATCATTTGCAATTCCTGATTTTACATTAGGTTTTCACTTAAGATTATTCAGATTTCTTTTTGTTATAATTGGTTATATTGCAGGTTTTTTAGGAATTGCAATTGGAATTTATATATATACTTGTATTCTTTGCAACATTAAATCTTTTGGAGTTCCTTATATGGTTCCATTTGCTCCAGCAATCAATTCAAAAGGTAACAGTTATTTAATTCCTCCAATATGGAAACAAGAATATAGAGCAACTTATATAGCTCCAAAAAAAGGAAAAAATCAGGAAAAAATCAGTATGAAATGGAAATTTAGATAATTTTTTAATTATATATTTTTTATAGAAAGGATTTTATTATGAATCAATCAAAGATAGGTACTCTTGAGGCTATAATGCTTATATTGTCAGTAATTATTGTGCATACAGTTTTATCTCTACCAAAAGCATTATTAAATTTAACAGGATCATCTACATTAATTAATATTATTTATTTTAGCATAATTGTTCTTGTCTTTGTGTATGTTGTATGTCGCATTCTAAAGCATTTTCCACGGAATGGATCTTTTCGATATTTCAGAAGTATTAGGTGGTAAAGTATTAAAAAATATATTAGGCATAATTTTTATCGTTTATATTCTATTAAGTTCTAGTATATTTTTAAGAAACTTTTGCGAATGCTTACAGATTGTCTACTACCCTTCTACAAATATTATTTTCGTAATATTATTTTTTATTATAGCAATATGTATCGTAAATCATTTACAATTTAATGCTAGTCTGAAAGCTAATTTAATTTTTGTTCCATTCGTTTTAATTAGTATAATTTTTTTGTTTTGTGCAAATCTTAGATATTTTACACCTCAAAGAATTTTTCCTATATTAGGAAATGGATTATTTGATACTTTTATATTAGGAATAGGAAATATTTATGCATTAAATGGTGTAGTTTTTATATATTTCTTACCTCCATTATTAAAAGAACCAGAAAAATTGAAAAAAATAGCAATTTCATCAGTATGTATTTCTTCTGCATATTTAATATTATCAGTTTCTATTATTTTGTTTATGTTTCCATTTTTTACAGGAATAGATGAAATTATCCCTTTATATACTGCTGCTACTTATGTTGAATTTGGAAGCTTTTTTCAAAGATTAGAATCTATTTTTCTTTTAATATGGATAATTGCATTTTCTTGTTATTTAAGCATTGTTAATAAATTTGCTATGTTACTTTTTAAGAAAATAACTAATATAAAGCATAGTAAACCATTAATTTTCCCTTTTGCAATAATAATTTTAGCAATATCTTTAATTCCTAAAAATTATGCTATTTCAAAATTCTATGAAGTACACATATATCGTTATTTTATGATTGGAGTAGTTTTTGTTCTTGGTATTGTTGTATTAGCACTTAGTTATTTTAAAGAAAAAAAGAAAAAGGTGATTAAAAATGAATAAAATTGTAAGAAATATATTTATATTAATCGTTATACTTGTTTTATTATTAGCTTTTGTACCTTCTTATACTTCTTTAAATATTGATAATTTAGCTTATGTTATAGCAATTGGAATTGATGTTGGTAAAAATGAAAAATTTGAAATTTGTTTTCAATTCACGCAAAATGGCTCAAGTGGTTCAGAATCAGGTCAAGATCAAAAAAGTGCTTCTATTATTAATACTGTTGAAGCACCATCATTAGATGCAGCTATTAATTTAATGAATAGTTATTTAGCCAAAAAAATAAATCTTTCTCATTGTAGATTAATTGTATTTTCTGAAGAAATCGCTTATCGTGGTATAAAAGATGAAATATATACATTAACTAATAATTCAGAAACAAGGCCTTCTACTAGTATTATTATAAGTAAGTGTAATGCAAAAAGTTATCTAGATAACTCATCACCTATATTAGAAAATTTAATTACTAAGTATTACGAAATTTTTCCGAACTCTAGTAAATATACTGGTTATGTTTATAATGCCACATTAGGAGATTTCTTTAATCAGCTAGTTTGTAATAATTGTGAACCTTTTGCTATCTTAGGCGGTATACATGATAACTCTTTTAATGAAAATTCAAAATTTGAAGATTATTCGGATATTAAATCTTCTGATAACACTTTTTTAGGTTTGAGAGATTCTCAAAATATAGGAGTTGCAGTATTTAAAGGTGATAAATTAGTAGGAGAATTATCTGCTTCTGAAACTTTATGCCTTTCAATTATAAAAGGTGATGTTGAATCTTTCTATATTCGTATTCCGAATCCTAATGATAATAATAAAAAAATAGATTTGCTTATGTATCCTGATAATAGTAGAAAAATAGATGTTGATATTATTAATGGCTCTCCGTACATTACCTATGAAACTAAATTTTCAGGAAAAATATATTCAATAGATGAAGATTCAAAGTTTTTAGATTCTGATACACTAGATAATATATCTCAAACTGCTAATATTTATATAAATGATTTACTTACTAATTATTTATATAAAACATCTTTAGTTTTTGAATCTGATATAAATGGTTTTGGTAATTATTGTTTATCTAATTTTTTAACTACTTCAGAATTTAAAAAATACAATTGGTTAGATAGTTACTCAGATTCTACATTTAAAGTTTCAATTAAAACTGAAATTGAATCTAGCTTTTTAGTTACAGAAACTTAAAATTATATTAAAAGGAGATGTTTTTATGGAAAATCTAGTTTATCGTTTAGTTTTTCTATTTTTCACAATATATGTATTAATTAATTCAATTTCTTATGGTATATATGAAATAAAAAATGAAAAAAATAAATTTGGTGGATCTATGATTATTGCTTTTACAATTTTTAGTATAATTTTAGGTAATGTTATGATTTGGCAAAAATAAAAATAAAAAAGACTTTTATAGTTATAAATAATTTATTTCTATTAAAGTCTTTTATTTTATTTGTTATAATTTAATTATTCTTTCCCACTCCATATTTTCTTTTCCAAAATGTCCATAATTTGTAGTTTGTGAATATATTGGTTCTCTTAATTTTAAATAATTAATTATTCCTTCAGGAGTTAAATCAAATTTGTTTTTTATTATTTTTAATATTTCTTCTTCTGATATTAAACATGTTCCAAATGTATTTATATATATAGAAATTGGATTTTTTTCTCCAATTGAATATGATATTTGTATTTCACATTTTTCAGCCAATTTATTTGCTACAATATTTTTTGCTATATGTCTTAACATATATGTTGCTGATCTATCTACTTTTGTTGGATCTTTTCCTGAAAAAGCCCCTCCTCCATGTCTTGAATATCCTCCATAAGTATCAACAATAATTTTTCTCCCTGTTAATCCTGTATCTGCCATAGGTCCTCCTATTACGAATTCACCTGCTGGATTTATAAATAATTTAGTATCTTTATCGATTTTTTCTTTAGGAATTATTGGATTTATTACATAGTTTATTATATCCTCTTTAATTTTTTTTAATTCAATACCTTTTATATGTTGAGTAGATATTAGTATTGCCTCTATTCTTTTTGGTAATTTTTTTTGACTTTCATATTCTACTGTTACTTGGACTTTGCCATCCGGTCTTAAATATGGAATTAATCTTTTTTTTCTTACATCTGTAAGCTTTTCTGCTAATTTATGTGCATAGTAAATTGCATATGGCATATAATTTTCCGTTTCATTACAAGCATATCCAAACATAATTCCTTGATCTCCTGCTGTTCCTTTATCTACTTCTCTTGCTATATCTAAGCTTTGTTTATTTATATTAATATCTATTTTACAAGTTTTATAATCTATATCAGTTTCACTATTATCATAACCAATTTGTTTTATTTTTTCTCTTACTAAAGTTTCAATATCTACTTGTCCTTTAGAATTAACTTGCCCTGCAATTGTAATTTTTCCTTTTGATGCAAATGTTTCTACTGCAACTCTAGAATATTTATCTTGTTTTAGATATTCGTCTAAAATACAATCTGATATATAATCACATAATTTATCTGGATGTCCTTCTGTTACACTTTCAGAAGTAAAATAATATTTTTCCATTTTTTCTCCTTATAACTATATTTGTTATTATAGTTTGTCTTTTTTTATAAAAAATATTATTATTTTAAATATAAATTTTAAATAAAAAAATCTCAGCTTTAAAAATAAAGCTGAGACTTTTTGTCATTCTTCTGGCTCACAATCATCCCATCTATAGGATAATACAAACCATATTATTGACCAGACTGCCGCTAATGCAATGCAACTTGTTGCTACCAATGGATATAAATTAAATTTTGCATTTATTATAAGTACATGCTTTACTATCGGTATTAGTAATACAAATACTGCCAAACCCATAATCATCATAAAAATTGCAAATTTAACTTTTTTGTTCATTGTTTTTTTCTCTCCCATGATGTCTTCCTCCTTAAAATGTCTTTTTGTTGGTGCTTAATAAATTTTTTTGCTTTTTAGCTTCCCTCCTTAAATATTAATTTAATGAAGTAGTAATAATATAACTTATTCTATTATACTATATTTCATATTGTTTTTCAATGTTTTTTGACATATTTCGACTTTCTTCTTGTATTAATTCAAAATCAATTTGTCTTAATATTTTATTAGCACTTTTTACTTTAATTCTTACTTTATCACCTATATGGTATACTTTAGAAGTTTTTTCTCCTACTAATGTTTTTCTATTTTCATCATATATAAAATACTCATTTCCTAAATCTTCAAATCTTATTAAACCTTCAATAGTATTTTCTAATTCTACAAACATACCAAAAGATGTAATAGATGAAATAATTCCATCATATTCATTTGAAATTTTATCTTGCATATATTCTGCTTTTTTAATATCTATACTATCTCTTTCTACTTTTTGAGCAATTTTTTCTCTTTCTGAAGATTGTTCTGCAGAATTAGTTGCTTTTACACTATATTCATCTTTAAATTTATCATCTATATTATAATTTTTTTCTAAATAATAAGAAATTATTCTATGGATAAATAAATCTGGATATCTTCTTATTGGCGATGTAAAATGACAATAATAATTACTAGCAATCCCAAAATGTCCTTTATTTTCACTTTCATATCTAGCAACTTTTAATGTTCTTAGTATTAATGTAGATACTACTCTTTCTTCTTCTTTACCTTTTATATCATCTAATACTTCTGCAAATGACTTTGGCTTAATATTATCTTTACTTCCTTTTATTTTATATCCAAAGTTATATAAAAATTTATTTAACTCGTTTATTTTATCTTCTTCAGGAATTTCATGTACACGATAAATAAAAGGTGCTTCTAGCCAATAAAATCGTTCAGCTATAGTTTCATTTGCTGTTAGCATAAATTGTTCTATAATTTCATTTGCAAAAGAAAGTTCATATTTTTTAACATCTATTGCAAATCCATTTTCATCTAACACAATTTTTGTTTCTGGAAGATCTAAATTCAAACTTCCTTGTTTTGATCTTCTGTTTTTTAAAATATGTGCAAGTTCTTCCATTAATTTAAAATGTTCAATATATGGTTTATATTTTTTTACAACTTCTAATTCTTTTTCTAGAGATTCTATTTTTTCTTTTGCAACATCAACATCTAAATATTTATTTTCTTTTGTTTTTTTATTATTTGAATGTTTTAAAAGTATTGCGACATCTGTATAATTCATTCTTCTAGTAACATTTATAACTGATTTTTTTACATCTGATGATATTACTTGTCCATCTTTATTTATTTCCATTATTACCGACAAACATAATCTATCTTTTCCTTCATTTAAACTACATATTCCGTTAGAAAGTTCACGAGGTAACATTGGAATTACTCTATCTAACATGTAAATACTTGTTGCTCTTAATAAAGCTTCTTTATCTATATTACTTCCTTCTTTAACATAATTACTAACATCTGCAATATGAACTCCTAATATATAATTTCCATTTTCAGTTTTTTTAACTTGAACTGCATCATCTAAATCTTTTGCATCTTCTCCATCTATAGTAAATATCTCTTCTTCTCTTAAATCTAATCTATTTTCAATATCTTTTTTATTTACTTCATCTTTTATTACTTTGACATCTTCCATAACTTTTGTTGGAAATTCATATGGAAGTTGATATTCTTTTATTAATGAAAGAATATCAACTCCTGCTTCATTAACATTTCCTAATACTTCTATAATTTTTCCTTCTGCGTTTTTATTATTTTCAGGATATTTTAATATTTGTACTAAAACTTTACTATTGTTTTTTGCTTTTCCTATATTTTTCTTTGATATATAAATATCTGTTCTAAATTTTCTATCATCTGGAACTACAAATCCATAATTTTCATTTTTTGTAAATAATCCTACTAAACAATCTTTTTCTCTAGATATTATTTTAATAATTTTTCCTTCTTCATGATTGTTTTTATCTTTACTATCTACTATTTGTAATAATACCTTATCACCATTTAAAGCTCCATTTGTATTAGTTTTGCAAATATATATTTCTTCATCTCTATTTTCTACTTTTACAAATCCAAAACCTTTTTCATTTCCTTTAAATGTTCCATTTAAATACATGTTTTCTGGAACCAAAGAATATTTTGATTTTCTATTTTTTTGTATTTTAAATTCGTTCTCTAATTTTGTTATTACTTCTATAAAATTTTGATATTCTTTTTTAGGTACATTAAGCATAAGTGCTATTTCGTTTACTTTCATTGGCACATATGTTTCTTCTTTTAAGAAATCTAAAATTATTTTTTCTTTTTCTTCCATTCTAATTTTCTCCTTATAATTTATAACTACTTATAATTTTCATTATTATACAAAAAAGATGTAGTAAAACTTCTTTGTTCTTCCTACATCTTAGTCTTCCTAAAAAATTAAATTACATACAAAATTCCAAGTAATATTGCTAATACAGCAAATAAAACACTTAATATAATTGTCCATTTTTTTAATTTTCCAACTTTTGTTCTTCCTTTATTTTTCTCATAAAAATTACTTGTAGAAGAACCTGTTATTGTTCCTGATGCTCCTTGACTATCTTTTGTTTGTATTGTAGCTATAATAATTACTGCTATACAAATCACTAAATATATTCCTAATACAATGTATTTTACAACTTCCATTTCTACACTCTCCTTAAGTTTTTTTCTAACGGTATTTATTTTATCACATGTACTAAAAAAAAGCAATTGCTTTTTTAAATTTTGTAGTATATAATATTTTTATGAAAAATTTAGTAGTAAATGAGAAACAAAATAATCAAAAATTAGATAAAGTTTTATGGGATTTCTTTCCTAACCTAAAACAAAATACTTTATATAAAGCCTTAAGAAAAAAAGATATTTGCATTAATGAAAAACGTATTTCAGAAAATGTAATTGTCCATACTGGTGATACTATTAAAGTATTTATTAATGATGAACTTTTAGAAAGTAGTCCAAATTATTCTATTGTTTATGAAGATGACTTTATATTAGTAGTAAATAAACCTTCAAATATAGAAGTTGTCGGTGATAATTCTCTTACTTCTTCTTTAGAAAAAGAAAGAAAATTTATTAAACCTTGTCATAGAATTGATAGAAATACATTAGGACTTGTTTTATTTGCAAAATCTGAAGAAGCTCTTACTATTTTACTTGATAAATTTAAAAATAAAGAAATTGAAAAACATTATAGAGCTACAGTATATGGTATTCTCCCTACAAAAAAAGATAGATTAGAAGCATATCTTTTTAAAGATAATAAAAAATCATTAGTATATATATCAAATATTCAAAAAAAAGGATATCAAAAAATTATTACTTCTTATAATGTTATACAAGAAAACAGAAACAATAATACATCAATATTAGATATTAATTTAGAAACCGGAAAAACTCATCAGATACGTGCTCATCTTGCATATATTGGTTATCCTATTATAGGAGACCGGTAAATACGGTAAAAACGAAATAAACAAGTCTTTTCATCAAACTACCCAACTACTTACTAGTTACTCTTTAAAATTCAATTTCAATACTCCTGGTGGTATGTTAGAATATTTAAATAATAAAATTATTAAATTATAAAAAAGTATATCATTATAATAAAATGATATACTTTTTTATATTATTCAAATATCTTTTCAAATTCTTTTTCATTAATTGTTTCTTGTTTTAATAATGTTTGTGCTACTTCATGAAGTTTATCCATATGTTCTATAATTAATTTTTGTGCTTTAATATATGCATTATCTAATAATATTTTTACTTCTGCTCCTATTGCATCAGCATACTTTTCTCCTAACAATTGTAGTTCATAAGGATCTTTTTCTGTATTTATTGATATTGTTCCTACAACATCACTCATACCATATACTGTTACCATATCTTTTGCAATTTTAGTTGCAACTTCTAAATCATTGCTTGCACCTGTAGATATATCATTTAATGCAATTTTTTCTGCAGCTCTACCACCTAATAAAGCTATTAATCTTTCTTCCATTTCTGTTTTAGAGATATAATTTTTATCTTCATTCGTTTTATACATTGTATATCCGCCTGCTACACCTCTTGGAATTATTGATATTTCTTTTACTGGTTCTTGAGTTTCTAAATATCTACTAACTATAGCATGTCCTGCTTCATGATATGCAGTTAATTTTTTATCTTTATCAGATATTACTCTACTTGTTTTTTGAAGTCCTACTGTTACTTTTTTCAAAGCCTCTTCTATATCATCTTGTTTTATTTCTTCACGTTTATTTATTGTAGCTAATATAGCAGCTTCATTTAAAATATTTGCAAGTTCAGCACCTGTAAATCCTGCTGTATCTTCTGCAATTGATTTTAATGTTATATTTTCATCAATTTTTTTGTCTTTACTATGAATTTTTAATATTTCTTCTCTACCTTTTAAGTCTGGAACATTTATAGTTATTTGTCTATCAAATCTTCCTGGTCTTAATAAAGCTTTGTCCAACATTTCAGGTCTATTTGTTGCTGCAAGGACTATGATAGTTTCTTCAGTATCAAATCCATCCATTTCAACTAATAATTGATTTAATGTTTGATTGTTTTCTGACTCTGCACCACTTCCACTTGATCTTCTTGATCCTATAGCATCAATTTCATCAATAAATACTATACATGGTGCTACTTTTCTTGCTTTTTCAAATAATTTACGTACACGTGACGCTCCTAATCCTGCAAACATTTCAATAAATTCAGAACCACTCATAGAAATAAAAGGAACTTCAGCTTCTCCAGCTATTGCTTTAGCGATTAAAGTTTTTCCTGTTCCTGGTTTTCCATATAATAAAACTCCTTTAGGAATTTTAGCACCCATCTCATTAAATTTCTTTGGTTCTTTTAAGAACTGTACAATTTCAATCATTTCTTGTTTTTCTTCATCAAGTCCAGCAACATCATCAAATTTTATTTTTTCTTTAACTGTGTCTGCATCATATACTTTTCCTTTTTCGCCTAGTCCTTGCATTTTAAATACTAAAATAAATAATGCTACTAACATTATTGTTGGTAATAAACTAAATGCTGTTTGTGAAATTTTGATAAATGTATTTTCTGGATTTTGTATTAATTCAATACTATTACCTTCTGCTACTTTTTCTTGTACCAATTCTATGAAAGCTTGTGTATTTGGTATTATTACTTCTTTTTCTTCTTCTATATTTTTTTGTTTTACTTTTATTGAAGTTTGTCCCACTGTCATTTCAATTTTTTCTATTTCACCATCAGATATTTGTTTTATTAATCCTGTATATGCTAATTCTTTTTCTTTTTCATTTTCTTTTCCATAGAAAAATACAAAATATGCGCCAACTCCTAAAGCAATTATTAAAAGTGTTATAAGAATTCCTAATAGAATTTTGTTTGTTTTTTCCTTGTTTTTATTTGGTTGTGATTTATTTTCCATTTTCTATATTCCTTCCTTTATTTTAAGCATTATTACCTTGTGGTTCTTCATTTTCTTTATTGTTTTTTTCTTTTTTCTTTTCTTTATCTTCTTTTTCTTCTTTATCTTCTTTTTCTTTCTGTTTTTTATCTTCTTCTTGTTTTTTCATTTCTTCTTTTATTTTATTTTGTTCTTCAATTATTTTAGTTAATTCTTGTTGATTTTTAATAACATCCGATTTTATCATTAAAACAGCTGTTATTACATAAATATAAGCAATTCCAATATACATAAACTCAAAATATTTAATTTTAAATTGTGTAAATGTTTCTATAAGAATTACAATTATATTTAATAATATTGGTAATGTTAAACTATGAATTGCAATTTTACACATAGCTACAAATCTAATACGTATTTTCATAAATAAAGCTGAAACATATCCAAATATAGCTAATAATAAAATATCTATCCATATACTTGTTATATTAATTAAAAACATATAAATAAATGATATTATAAAAATTCCTATATATAAGATTATTAAATTCATACCTGAAAAATATTGTAATAAATCTTGTTTATTAAAGTTCTCTATTTTATAGTTTTTCGTAAAAGAAGAATATGAATATTCTATAGATTTACTCATAACTTTTGTTTTTATAATTGCTTTATCTTTCAACAAAATTACTCCACTTTCGTTATTATCTAAGCTTGATTTATATTGTTCTAAATTTTCATTGCCAACTACTTCTCTTGTGTCTATTATTATTAAATTAATAATATCAGTCAAATTTTCTTTTTTTATAGTATTTTCAGATTGTAATTTTAAAATATTGTTATTAAATGTAAAATTCGGAATTTCATCTTGTATATATTTTTTTATTGTTTTTATCTCTTTTGAACCTTGATATACATATATAAAAGAAATTACAATTGTAAATATTATAAGTAATTTCATTAAATATGATAAAACTACTGTTAATTTTTTACTTGCAAGTTCAGGATATTTTTCAAAATCTTTTATACTTATAATTACCTTTTTAAAAAAAGAACTTTCTTTTTCTTCTTTCATCTTTAGCTCTCCTTATATTTTTTCTATTGTCATTGAATCTTTTGTATCTTTTACTTGATATCCTTTTTCTTTTAAGATATCTCTAATACGATCCGATTCTGCCCAATTTTTGTCTTCTCTTGCCTTTTTTCTTTCATTTATAAGATTTTCTATTTCTTCTGGTAGTTCAATTTTTACTTGTTTTTCTAAATATTCTTTAGAATTTTTTATATCTAAGCCTAATATTTCATCAAATTCCAATAATAATTGTGCAAATTGTTTTGATTTTTTTGTATTTCTTACTACTTCCCACATAATTCCAGTAGCAAGTGGCATATTTAAATCATCATTTACAGCTTCTAAAAATCTTTTTCTATATTCTTTAATTTCATTTTCATCTATTTTTTGTTCACTCTGTGTATGTAACAAATATCCTTCACGTAAACGATTTAAAGATTTTTGTGAGGAATTCGCAATTTCAAAAGTAAAATTTAATTTAGTACGATAATGAGCACTATAACAAAATAATCTATATGCAAGTGGTTCAATTGATCTTTCTTGTAATTGATCTAATGTATAAGTATTTCCTAGACTCTTAGACATTTTTCCACCATCTACTTGTAAAAATTCTACATGCATCCATGTTTTTGCTGGAATATTTCCTGTACATCCTTTACTTTGTGCAATTTCATTTTCATGGTGAGTTGGTATATGATCCACTCCACCTGTATGAATATCAAATACATCACCTAAATATTTTCTTCCCATTGCTGAGCATTCTAGATGCCAACCTGGATAAGATAACCCCCATGGGCTTTCCCATTTCATTATATGATTTTCTGGTGCTTTTATCCAAACTGCAAAATCATAAGGATTTCTTTTTTCTGGATCAACATCTACTCTTGCTCCTGCAATTTGATCATCTAAATTACGATTTGATAAAATTGGATATTTATCTAATTTAGAAATATCAAAATAAATTGCCTTTGATGTTTCATATGCATATCCATTTTCTACTAAAATCTTAACAAAGTTTAACATTTCTTCAATATGTTCTGTTGCTTTTGCAATAATTTCTGGTTTTTCTATATTTAGTCTTCCCATATCTCTAAAAAATATATCAGTATAAAAAGCTGCAATTTCATAAGGATCTTTATTTTCCTTTTTAGCTGCTTTTTCCATTTTGTCTTCTCCTTCGTCGCTATCTGATTCTAAATGTCCTACATCTGTTATATTCATTACATGTTTTAATTCATAACCATTTGTTTTTAATACTCTTCTTAATGTATCCATAAATATATATGCTCTAAAATTACCAATGTGGGCATAACTGTAAACAGTTGGCCCACATGAGTATATTCGTACTTGATTTGCTTCTAATGGTTTAAATTCTTCTTTTTGTTTAGTTAATGTATTGTATAATTTTAAACTCATAACATTTCCTTTCTAATTTATTGTTGTATTACTATTTGTTGTTATATTGTTGTCTTTTATTACATTAGTACTAGGATTAGGAGTAGTTTCAATTTTATTAACAGTAATTGTTATTTTTGAACCTTTATCAACCTTTTCTTTTTCATTAACACTTTGTTTTAAAACTATTCCATCTTTTTTATTTTTGTTTTCTTCATATTTTGTTTCTACTACAAGTCCTTTAGCTTCTAAAACTTTTTTAGCTTCTGATGAAGTTTTTCCTATTACATTTGGAACTTCTACTTGTTCAGGTGCTTTATGTACATCACAATTTTCTGTTGGTACCTTATATTTGTCTCCTTCATCTGTAGTCCATAGTTTTGTATTTTCTTTTTGTGGTTTTATTAAAAATGTTTTTTCTTCAACATCTGTACAATATTCATTTGCAATTTTTCCTGTTGTTTTACATATTTTTAGTTTTTGGTGCCCTTCGCATTTTCCAGGAATTGTTCCTCTAACAAATACTTCTGATGCTGTTCTTGTGCATGTATCTGTTGCTACACAACCAGAATCTTGACAAATTTTTGCATATACTACATTACTTGGTCTTTGGAATCTTGCTGTTGTTAGACCCTTATGAGCATCTTTCATTACTGCTGCCCATATATTTGCTGCATTATTTCCACTAAATACTGGTCTTTCAGAATAATCAAATCCAAACCAAGTTGCTGCTGTATAATATGGTGTAAATCCACAAAGCCATCTATCTACATAGTTATCTGTTGAACCTGTTTTTGCTCCAACATCCATATTTGACATATAACATACTGCTGCTGTACCAGATCTTGCTGGTGCAGTTAATAAGTTCTGTAATACATATGCATTTGCTTCAGACATTGCTCTTCTTTTTTCTTGTTTTGATTCTACAACTATATTTCCATTAGCATCTTCTACTTTTGTATAGAAAATTGGTGTTATATATTCTCCATTATTTGCAATTGTTGCATATGCCGCTGCCATTTCTAAAGGACTAACATCTGCTGTTCCTAAAGCTAGAGATGGTGCTGCATGAACTGGATCCACATTAATTCCTAATTTAGCTAAAAATTCAATTGAATTTGTTGGTCCTAATTCTTTCATTATTTTTACATGAACTATATTAGAAGATTCTGCTAATGCTGTTCTTATTGTAATTAATCCAGAAAAATGACTTGAGTTTCCTGGTGCATATCCACCACCAAAATTAGTTTTTGAATCATCATATACTGTTCCTGCAGTAATAATTCCTTTTTCTAAAGCTGGTGCTTCACAAGCTATTGGTTTTATTGAAGATCCTGTTTGTTTAGTTCCTTGTGTTGCACGATTTAATCCTACTGGGCTTGAATCGCTTCCAAGTCCACCTACAGTTGCTATTACTTTTCCTGTTTTATGATCTATAATAACCATAGCTGCTTGTGTGTGATTGTTTAACAAAGTTCCATCTTTGTTTTTCTTAACACCACTTTTTATATATTTATCTTTTAAGAATTCTTCTTCCATTCTATCTTGAATTGATGTGTCTTGAGTTGTGTAAATTGTATATCCATTATTATATAACATTAATTCTGCTGTATTTTCATTTACATCTTTTTCAGTTTGAATATCTTTAATTGCCGCTCTAATTGCTGCCATTGTGTGATAAGAATAAGTAGATTTAGATGCTATATTTCCTTTTGTAAATGTTATACCATTTTCTACTTTTTCCACTGCTTTATTGTATTCTTCTTCGTCAGTAATATAACCTTGGTCTTTCATTTGGAATAATACTTCTTTAGTTCTCTTCTTAATAATTTCACTATTGTCTTCTTCTTCAAAAGGATTATAACTATTTGGTGTATGATTTATTCCTGCTATAAAAGCACATTCTGCTAAATCTAACTGTGCTACTGGTTTATTAAAATAATATTCTGATGCCATTCCTACTCCATATACAGTAGATCCCATAAATATTTTATTTAGATATAATTCTAATATTTGATCTTTTGAAAGAATTTTTTCTACATTGTAAGCTCTAGCCATTTCTCTTATTTTTCTTTCAATACCTTTTGCTCCTTCATCTGCATCATCATTCATTAAATTTTTAATTAATTGTTGAGTTATTGTACTTCCACCACCTGCAGAAGAATCACCTTTATTTAAAGCATACATAATTGTTGCATATGCTGTTCTTTTAATATCAACGCCATTATGCTCATAGAATCTTTTATCTTCTATCGCAACAAAAGCTTTTGGTAAATATGCTGGCATATCTTCAAAAGTTACAATTTTTCTGTTTTCATCTCCTGAAAGTATTCCTATTACCTCACTGTCAATATCTTTTATTGCTCCATTAATATTAATTATTTTTAAATCTTCTTGTGTTAGTTTAAATTTATCACTAAAGAATATTCCAGCAATAATTGCAATACCTATTAATATTGCTAAAACAACTAATCCAATAAATATTAAAATAGCTTTTTTTAATTTTGAATGTTTTTTCTTTTTTTCTTTTTTGTCTTTTTTATCTTTGCTTGTTTTAATTTTATATTTTTTTGTTTTTGCTTCTTCATTATTGTTTATAGTTTTATTTTTTCTTTTTTTATCTTTGTTCATTTTATTTCCTCCTTGGAATCACAAAATTGATAGATATATTATATTATATAATACTTAAAATGTGAAGGTTTTTTCTTAATTTTTTCATATTTTTTAGTATAAAAGCAGAAAAAAAATACTAGGTATTTTTTACCTAGTATTTTAATTTTATTTTGCGTAATCGATTACTCTTGTTTCTCTTATAATGTTTACTTTTATTTGTCCTGGATAATCCATTTCATCTTCTACTTTTTTAGCTACATCTCTTGCCATTAATGTCATTTCTGAATCTGTAATTTTTTCTGGTTTTACTATAATTCTTACTTCACGTCCTGCTTGAATTGCAAAAGATTTATCTACTCCTTCAAATGATTCTGCTATTTCTTCTAATTGTTGTAATCTCTTTATGTATGCTTCTAATGTTTCTCTTCTTGCTCCAGGTCTAGAAGCTGAAATTGCATCTGCTGCTTGTATTAATACTGCTTCAATGCTTATTGGTTCAACATCACCATGATGTGCTTGAACTGCATTAATAACAACTTCATTTTCTTTATACTTTTTAAGTACATCAACACCTATTTCTACGTGTGTTCCTTCCATATCATGATCTAAAGCTTTTCCTATATCATGTAATAATCCTGCACGTCTTGCTATTTTAGGATCTAATTCCAACTCTTCTGCCATAATTCTTGCTAAATTTGAAACTTCAACAGAATGATTTAATACATTTTGTCCATAACTTGTTCTGTATTTTAACTTTCCAAGTAATTTTATAATATCAGGATGAAGACCTATAACTCCTGCTTCCATAGCTGCTCTTTCGCCTTCTTCTTTAATTGTTTGTTCAAGTTCTTCTTTGGCTTTTTCTACCATTTCTTCAATTTTAGCCGGATGAATTCTTCCATCGTCGATTAGTTTTTCTAGTGCTATTTTTGCAACTTCTCTACGTAATGGATCAAATCCAGATATAACAACTGCTTCAGGAGTATCATCAATAATTAAATCGATACCTGTTAATGTTTCAAGTGTTTTGATATTTCTACCCTCTCTACCAATTATTCTTCCTTTCATATCATCATTTGGAAGTGATACTATTGATACTGTTGTTTCTTGTGAATGATCTGCAGCACATTTTTGTATAGCATATCCTATAATATTTTTAGCTGTTTTATCAGCTGTTTCTTTTGCTTTTTGCTCTAAATCTTTTATCAATGCTGCTTTTTCTGATGTAATTTGTTTTTCTAATTCTGATAAAAGTTGTTTTTTTGCTTCTTCTGTAGATAAACCAGAAACACGTTGTAATTCTTGCATTTGTCTATTATATAATTCTTCTAGTTCTTCTTTTTTATTGTTGTTTTCTTCTTGTCTAATTTGTAAATCTTTTTCTTTCTTCTCTAATTGATTAATTTTGTTTTCCAAATTTTCTTCCTTTTGAATTAAACGTTTTTCTTGTACTTGTACTTCGCTTCTTCTTTCTCTAATCTCTTGATCTAGCTCTTTTCTACTATTCATTATTTCTTCTTTAGCTTTAAAAATTTCTTCTTTTTTCTTATTTTCTGCTTCTTTATTTGCTAGTTCAATAATTCTTTTTGCTTCATTTTCTGCACTTTTCATTTTTGATTCTGCTATTCTTTTTCTCATTGTAAATCCAACTAAAGTAAAAATAATAGCTGAGATTAGAAAAATGGCGATATAAATTACGATTTCCATAATTTGCACCTCTTTCTATTTTATTTTCAATGTACACAATATATATAACTCTAATTTTAATTTTTAGAATATTATATTTTTGTCCCTATTCTTATTTTATCTTTATTATTGTAAACTGTCAAGATGTTTTCAACAATTGGCATAAAAAAACAAACTTAATTATAAGAATAAATTCTTTTATTTAAGTTTGTTTTTTATATTATGCTCTTGGGTGAGATTTTTTATATATATTTTTTATTCCACTATCTTGAAATTGCATATATACTTGTGTTGAAGATATATCAGAATGTCCAAGCATTGTTTGAATAGCTTTTAAATCTGCTCCATTTTGTAATAAATGTGTTGCAAATGAATGTCTTAAAACATGTGGTGTTATATCTTTTGTTATATGAGCTTGTTCTTTATAATATTTAACTATTTTCCAAAATCCTTGTCTTGTTAATCTTTGACCATTTACATTAACGAATAATGCTTTAACATTTTCATCTCTTATTAATATTGGTCTTGCTTCTTCTATATATTCTTTTAACGCTTTTAATGATAGCGAACCTAAAGGAATATTTCTTTGTTTAGAACCAGTATGACATACTACATATGATTCATTTAATTTTACATCTTCTACATCTAAAGAAATAATTTCTGTTACTCTCATTCCTGTTGCATAGGCAAATTCTAACATTGCCTTATCTCTTGTTCCTTTTAAATCAATATCTTTTGGTTGATCTAATAATAATTCTATTTCTTTTGAAGTTAATATACTTGGTGCTTTTTTCTCAATTTTTGGTGATTGAATATGTGAAGTTGGATCAACTTTCACTTTCTTGTTTCTAACTAAAAATTGATATAAAGAGCGTATTGAAGCTAAATTTCTTGAAATTGTAGATGCTTTTTTTCCAATTGATTGTAAATATTCCAAGTATCCTTTAATATCTTCTTCTTTTACTTTAGTATAGTTAATCTTATTAGTTTCTAAGTATTTGTTATAATAAACAATATCCCTTCTATAAGATTGTAATGTGTTATCAGATGCTTTCTTCTCATTTTGAAGAAATTCTAAAAAAAGTTTAGCTTGTTTTTCCATTTTATTTAGCTCCCCTATTATTTATTATTTAAGTTACCTTACGTAAACTGTATATGTTATATCAAATTACATCTAAATTGTAAAGACATTTTTTTAAAAAACTACAATTTTTTTTATTTTATTAATTTTTTCAACTATTTTCTACATTTTATGTTTTTTTATATAGTATTTATGTATATTTGTGTCAAATTTGTTGATATGTATGTTTCTACAAAAGATGAAGCAATAAGTAAAATCAATATAAATGTAGAAAAAATTGTATGCCTTACTATTTCTAATTTAATATTTTCTTTTCTTTTATCTTTTATTATAGAATTATATAATTTTACTCCACTTACCGCTAACGCTAATGTTCCAGGTATTACAATTAAGTTTTGTAAAAACAAATTAGAAAAACAAAATATAATTCCTTTTCCTAATCCTAATGCACTAATTATTGAAGATATTGTATAGCTTAAAGAAAATCCTTTCCAAATAACTAATCCATATACAATTGGAATACCTATTACACTACATCCCATAACCCATATTAATATTGTAAATATTATATGATTTATAATTGTATCTTTTAACAAATTTGTATGGTCTATTTGATGATTTTGTTTTAATATTTCAATAAAATCTTTTATATATGTATCTATTTGTGCTTGTATATCAGTTTGTATATTTTTTATAAAAAAACTTCCTATTAAAATTCCTATTAAAAAAAATATTGAAACTATTACATATAATTTCAAATTATTGATTATATGTATTTTTATATTGTTAATTACACTTATTCTTTTTAATGAACGCTTTCTCATTTGCTCTCCTTATACTTTTATCTTTTATACATAATGTGTATTCTATAAAAAATATAATTAGAACAATAAGAACATAAAAAATACAAAGAAATAAAAAAGTATTCCTTTGTATCTTTAAGTTATGTTTTTTATAAAATTAATTCCACATTGCTATTCTATATGGCATATTTTCAGTTCTTCCTTTTCCTGATAGTGAAAACATATTATTGTTATATGCTCTATACATTACTGGGTATCTTGCTGATAATCCTGTAGTTGCTCCATAAAATCCTTGAAATTCAGCTATTCTAATCCTTTAGTATTTTCAACTGTATGTTCGTTTGGTATTTGTTCTATATATTTTGGATTCATTGGTACATTTTCTAAATTTATAAATATTATATCAATTACTGGACCATTAATTTTATATGCATATCTCGGTATCCATACCCACCAACATTCGAGCTCATTTCCTGTAGTTTTTACATTTGCCCACACTCTGTTTTTTGAAGTATCTTTATTATATGAATGAAATGTATAAAGACTTCCGTTTTTCTCTATTTTTGCTTGTTGTCCACCATTAATATAATCTTTTACTGTTACTTCTAATTGCGTAGAAAAGTCAGGTGAATAATATATTACTTTTGTATCTTGTATACTAAATCCTTGCATATTAGGATAATAGTAGTATTCTCCATCTACTGGTTCAGGTTGTTCTGGTGGAGGTAATATTATTTCATCATTATTTGTTTGTTTTAAAAACATTACTGTTTCATAACTATGATATACATTTTTACCTATTATTGTAGGTTGTATTTTGAATACAACATTAGTTTTCATATCATAAATATATGTATTCTCTTTTCCATCTGCTGTTTCTTTGTCAATTATATAAATTGCATTTTCATTGTTCAATTGATTATTATTAAGTATTGTATCAAATTCTGTCGTAGAATAATCAGATGGTATTTTATCTATTTTTGATCCATCTCTTACATAAAGAATTTCTTGTTTAAATGTGTATGGTAAATTAATATTTGAATCTAGTAAGTTATCAAATAATGTTGTATATGTCCCATTAGCAATATTTATAGCATTCTTATTGTTTTTTAACACAACATTTTCTTTTATTTTTTGCATTTCAGTTGCAAAACTAGCATATTTAGCTTTATTTATTATTCCTTCTTCTCCGATTAGTAAATTTATTGTTATTCCAGCTAATATAATTAATATTATTATTGTTATAACAAGTGCTATCAATGTTATTCCCTGTATTGATTTACTATTTTTCATTTTTCAACTCGAAATTTATTATTATTTTACTTTTCCGTAGTTTCCTCCACCGCCAGATTCTATTTTTACATTTCCTTCTCTTGCATTTATTATTTTATCAGCTATTTTTTCTCCAACAACAGCTTCTATATCATCTTTAGAAAGTTTATGAAGAATATCCATTTCAGTTTCAAAATGATCTAATAATTTTGCTATATATTTTGTTCCAACTCCTGATATAAATCCAAGGGGCACTTGATATATGTATGGTGGTCTATTTTTAGGACTTTTAGTTTCATTTTTATCTTTAATTAACTCAATTCTATCGAAAACACCAAAAGTTACTTTTTTGCTTCCACATTTTGGGCAAATACTTACTGGCTCTTTCGTTTCTATTGTTGTATCACAATCATCGCAATATGTTCTATGATATTTTCCAAGTTTTGGATCAAGTCCATAATTTGCAATTATTTTTCTTCCTTTTTCATTTTTCAAAGCCATTACAACTTCTTTAAATGATATATCTTCAACTTGCATTTTGTTATATTCTCTCGCTATTTTAGGAAGTGAATGTGCATCTGAATTTGTTAAAAATGTTTTATTTTCTAATTCCGATATTGTATCTGCTAAAAAAGTATCTGAACTTAATCCTAACTCTACAGCAAATATTTTATCGTATTTTTCTTTAAAGATTTCTTTAATCCTATCTACACAATTTCCATAATAACTCTTAAACGGTGTGAAAATGTGAGCCGGAATAAGAATTCCATTATATTTTTCTACAATGTCTATTAATTCATAACCAGATACATCTGATCTTTGGGTACTTAAAGTAATATTTTTTATATGATGACTCATTTCATTAGAAAAACCTTTTATATCTTTTAAATGTGGGAAAAAGCAAATATTATGTGCTGCTCCTTTATTTCCGTTTCTTCCTACTTCTGATGTTTCTACTTCGCTTCCTAATAACATACATACTTTATCTTTGTAAATTATGCCACCGTCTTCAATTTCATATGCTTCACCAGTTTTTAAAAATTCCTCTATATCTTCTATAATATAAGGTGACGCACAATCTATTATTCCTACTACTTGTATTCCTTTTCTCTCTTCGCATTCTTTTGCTATGTTTGCAAAATTCAAACTTCTTGCTGCTGTTATTTTTATTGGTTTTCCCTTTTCAGATCTTCCTATATGTACATGTAAATCTGCAAATATTTCATTCATTTTTTATTTCCCTTCTATTCGCAAAAAGCGCCTCTTGTTAAAATATACTTTCAATAAGAAACGTTTTTTATCTTTCTTCTCTATCAGAAGATTTTTCTTCTAATCTTCTAGTTTTTACTTTTGCAATTCTATAAGATTCTTCAGCAACTTCAAGTGCCTCTTTGCTATCTGGTATGCTATTCATGGTTTTTGCCAAATAATCAATATAAGGACATAAACCTTTCATATTATACATACACCTCCTTCATTTTATTTATAAATTCTTTAAATTGCTCTATATATCTATTTTGCTTACCTTTTAAATTTCTATATTCTAGTAATACCATTGCTTCATCTGTTTTTAATCCAATTCTTTCTGGTCTATCTAATAACATTCCTCCAAAATGGTCTACTAATTCTAATATATCGCTTTCTTTTTCTCTTGGATTACTTCCTGAATATCTATTTAATTCTTCACATATTTTACAAAATCTTTTTGAAAATCCCAATGTTTTTAAATATTTTGATCCTTCTTTTGCATATGTTTTTACATTTTCTAAGTCAATAAAATTAGTTGGCTTTTTACAATTGCATAATAAACACGCTGTAATTACTAAATTTTCATCTACATCAATTTTCATTGTTTCAATAAATAATTTTGCAAGTTCAGTTTTTAATATTACAGATTTGTCAAAAAAGACTCTAGTTTTTTTTGAGAGATAAAACATTATCTCCATCTTTTTTATCCAATCCTTTTCATTTAAGATATATTCTGCAAATGTTTCTTCCATATCATCCCTCCTATAGGAATAATTTAGGTACTTTTCCTTTATTATATTTTAAAAAATGACTTAATTCAACAATGTCACGTAAATGTATTTATATTGTAATTAAAATGTAATAAAAGTAGAAGCTTTTAAAGCTTCTACTTTTATAATATTTATATAATAATTAATTTGCTTGTATAATCTAAATTTGCCCATGAATCATATTCATAACCTAAAGTATAAATATCTGTTGCAAAAATATCTTTCTGTAACATATCTCTTAAGATTTTATTAGTATTCATGTCTGTAAATTTTTTAACAGATGTAACCATTTGTATTTTTGGATTTATACTACATATATCTGATAACATTTCTTTTCCTTTTGCATTAAATCCTAAAACTCTAGCATATGGTACAACTTTTTTAGAATTTTCCATATCTTTTTTTGTTATTCCTAGTAATATATATAATAATATTCTTTGTATTCTTGTTTGAGTATATCTTTTACTTTTAATTATATTTACTAGTTCCATTAAACTATTGCATGAATTTGCAGCATTTTTAATTAAATTTTCTAATCCTTCTGATACATCTGGTAATTGAGCTATTTCTTCAACTGTCATTTTTCTTAATTGATATATTATTTCTTTTTCATATTTTATTAAATCTAAAACATAACTTCCTTTACGAATTTCTTCTTTCAATAACATATATGAATTTCTAGGCATAACTTTTCTCAAATCATCATATTGTTCCATTGCTACAAGTTTTCTTATAGCAGTACTACTTGCAAATTCATCTATTATTCTTTCATCGTTATAATACACCTTTTTACGTTGTACAGAAAAAGGTTTCATATCACTTTTTAATTTTTTCAAAGCTTTTAAATATTCTATTCCTAAAATATTATTTGAACCAGACAATATGTTAGCATAACGTTTTATATCATTTAAATACATCATTAATGCATTTTCTCTTGCTTTTGGAAATGATATTCCTTTACCTAGTTCATGGTTTAAGATTGCACTATATTCTTTTGGTTCATTATATAAAACATTTGCTATATTATTTAAAGCTGCAAAATCTTCTGTTTCTGTTCCAAAGCAAAGAGTATCTACTATTTTTAAACTATCCAATACTTTTATTGCTCCTTGTGCAAAATTCTCTGCACTTGAAATACTATAAATTGTAGGAAGTTCTAATACAATGTCAACGCCATTTTCAATTGCCATTTGTGCTTTTGTCCATTTATTAATCAAAGATGTATTACCTCTTTGAGTAAAATTTCCAGACATAATAGCTACTACATATTCTGCACCAGTTTGTCTTTTAGCTTCTTCAATTTGATATAAATGTCCATTATGAAATGGATTATATTCTGCTATAATTCCTAAAACAGTTGCCATTGTTACCCCTCTCTATTATTATAATATATAATAAAAATCTTAAATATTTTTTATTTTAATTTTAAATTTTTATCTCTTGTTCTATTGTTTATTTTAATATTCATTGATATAATATCATAAAATTAAAAATTTTACAATCGAAAGGGCAAATATTATGGAAGAAATTATTATTTATACTGATGGAGCTTGTTCTCGGAAACCCAGGTCCTGGTGGTTGGGGTTCTATCTTAATGCTTAAAGATTATAAAAAAGAAATATCTGGATTTAAAAAAGAAACAACTAACAATGTTATGGAACTAACTGCTGTTGTAGAAGCTTTAAGTCTTGTAAAATATCCTTGTAAAATAAAAATTTATAGTGACAGTGCTTATGTGGTAAATGCATTTTTACAAGGTTGGATATATAATTGGATAAAGAAAAATTGGAAGACAGCAGATGGTAGTCCTGTTAAAAACAAAGAATTATGGGAAACATTATATGGTTTCACAAAAACACATGAAATCGAATTTATTAAAGTAAAAGGTCATAGTGATAATGAATTTAATAATCGTTGTGATGAATTAGCAAGAAATGCTATTTCTGATAATATATAAATTAAAATATTTAATACAAAAAATATAAATATTTAAAATAAAAAAGATTCAAAATAAATAAATTTTGAATTTTTTTTATTTTAAATCACTTCTTATCACCCATTTTGATTGCAATATCTTTCCACTTATTTGTTTCTTTTATTGCATTATCTAACTGCGTGTGAAGATTAAAAATTTCAGTCAAAAGTTTCTTATTCTCCTCTTGCTGATTTTTCATTTGTTGATCCATATCTTCAAGTGTAGATATGATTTCTTCCATTTCTAACATGTTGTCAGTCTCCTTTTTGTTATGGATTATATTTTTTACCTTTTGGTTACATAATCAATTTTACAATATTTCATTTATTTTGTCAAATTAGTAATACTTTACATTTCTTTGTACATACTAAATAATATTAAAATAATAAAAATGGAGGGTTTGATATGGAAGACAATAATTTAAATATCTTAGATGAAGTTAATAAAGGAGCTACAATGGGAATGGATGCTATTTCTTATGTTTCTCAAAAAGTTACAAATAGTAATTTTAAAGAAGTCCTTGACGTTGAATATAATAAATATAAAGACATTTCAAACAGAGTAAATGATTTATATTCTGATTATAGTAGTAAAGAACCTCATGAAACAAATACTATGAATAAAATGATGACTTGGTATGGTATTCAAATGAAAACTATGGCTGATGACAGTACTTCAAAATTATCAGAATTATTAATGCAGGGTACAAATATGGGAATAATAGAAGGTAGACGTTTAATAAATCAAAATGATGATATTGCACCAAGTGTTAAAAATATTTTAAATGATTTTGTTGTTATGCAAGAAGATAGTGCTGAAACTTTAAAGAAATATTTATAAAAAAATACGTAGATTATCATACTGAATATATGGTAATTTACGTATTTTTATTTAATTTTTCTTGATCTGTATATATAAAGAAAGTTGTTTTTATTGCATTTCTATTTTCATTTTTGTAATTTGGCAATATCCGTTTCCTGTATTTCCAGTTGTTTCAGCAGTTTCTGCAAAATTTGGCATAAATGAATATCCAGATTCCATCATTGTTTGTACAAAATATTTTCCAGAATAATGAATTATACTATTTGTATGCATTATATTATCTTCTGTTGAATCTTCTGAAATTGAATTGCATCCTTCTGCTCCTGATATATAAGATGATCCTCCAAAAGCTGCTAATCCATTTGAATTTGAGTCTCCACCATAATATCCGCCTCCACCGTCCAACTCTCGTTGATGATTTTCCTAAACCTAATTTATTTCCAGTTGTCTGTGTTGCAGCTATTAATCCTGATCCAGTTGTAGCTTTTATTGTACCTGCATGTCCACCATAATTAGGATGACATCCTCCTCCTCCTCCTCCTGCAACCATTATTCTAGATAACAAACTTGTAAAATCATCACTCTCGCCATCAACTATTCTTACATCTGTAGCTCCACCACCTGATGAATTATTTGAATCATTATAGTATGGTTGTAAAATTTTTCCACCACCATTATATCCACCTGCTGTAGTATCATTTCCATAATGTCCTTGTCCTCCTACATATATGTATAGTTTTTCATCTTTATTTAAATGTATTATTCCTTTTGTATATGCTCCACGTCCACATATATATAAAAATTGTGATTTTTGTCCAGCAGAAGCTCCCCAACATTCTATTTTATAGTATCCATCTTCTTCTACTGTAAATTCTTGATACTTTCCTGTATAGCTAAAATTTGTAATTTCTGTTGTTTCTTCTATTTTAGACATTATAGGTAATGAATTAGAGTTGTTTACATTATTTATTTGTTTTCCATCAATTGCTGCAAGTTGTAACGATTCATTTATTTCAAATTCATATGGATATTCTTTTAATTTTGTATATATTGATTTAGCATTGCCAATAACGATTTTATTTATACTTGCAACATTACTTGTTGTTGTAACATATTAATTTTTTTCATCATTACAAAGAGCATCTGCTATTTTTTGCAATATTGGCATTGACTGTGTTTGTGAATATTCTTTAATTTGAATATTTGTTATTTTTAAATTCATAATTTCCATTGCTGTTTGCTTATTTGTTTCTTTTTGAGCTGTACTTGCTTTGTCAACTAAATTGTTTGTACCTGTTAATGTGGCAAATGTTACTCCTGCTAGAATTATTAAAATTATGATGTATAGGAAATTACTGATGGTTAGTCCAATAAAAAATTTCCACTTTTGCTCTATCTAATTTAGACTAACCATCTGTAATTATAATAGTGATAAACCGCGGAAACTTTTCTATGGGGATTATTTCTTTCTCTTCCTGCACTAGAAGCTCTTTTTTAACTTTTTTAACTTTTTTCTTAAAAACTATTGCTCTTTTTATACTTTTCATTGTAAAATTGACATGAGGTCCCCCTCCCCATATTAAGGGGCATTTGACAATCTTATTCAATTGTTTGTTTTTATGCGGAGTTGGGATTTATCATATGTCCGGTCTTGCAGAATGGACACAGATTAAAGTCTACGCCTAGCGTTTTCTTTAATATATCAAGAGTATTTATCTCTTGTGGTTCAAAGTTAGCTGTATTTGTAAGTTTCTTACATATGGCTAACTTCGTTTTTTTATTTCTATTTCCTAATAATCCATAATGTCTTATTTTCATAAATCCTGGTGGTAATATATGTAATAAAAATCTTCTTATAAATTCTTCTGCTTCTAATGTCATTTCTTTTTCTTTGTTATTATCTTTTCTATCTTTGTATTTAAATGTTATTTTTCCATTTTCTTCTTTTATTATTCTATTATTTGATATTGCTACTCTATATGTATATCTTCCTAAATATTTTATTACTCTACTTGCATTTTCAAATGGTGGTTTACAATATGTTATCCATTCTTTGTTATACATTGTTGCCATTAATTCATCAAAATTTTCTACTATTTTTAAATATTCATTTTTTCCATAAAAGTCTAATTTTTCTTGTTTCAAATAATATAAAAACTTTCCTCTAAATTTTCTTGATAATACTTTTACTGGTATAAAAAATTTCTTTTTACTGTTTCTCCATTTTCCCATTTTATCTATCCCTCCTGCTGGTACTATTACATGTATATGTGGATGATATACTAATGTTTGTCCCCATGTGTGTAATACTTCCATAAACCCTATTTCTGCTCCTAAATATTTTTTATCTCTTGCTAATTCTTCTAATGTTTCTGCTGCTGCTTTAAATAATATGTTATATACTTTTGTTTCATTTTGTTTTGCTATTAAATATATTTCTGATGGTATTGTAAATACTAAATGAAAATATTTTACATTTAATATTTCTTGTTCTCTATTATATATCCATTTTTTCCCTTGCTATACTTTGACATTTTGGACAATGTCTATTTCTACATGAATTATAACTTATTTTCTTTCTTCCACAATTATCACATACATCTTCGTGTGCACCTAATTCTCCTGTTCTACATTTTTCTATTGCTCCCATTGCTTTTGCTATATGTGGCATTAATTTATTTTTTTCTTTATATTCTTTTCCATATTTTTTTATTATTGTTTGCATTTCTACCATTATTTTGTTCCTCCTTCTATAAATATATCTAATGGACTTTTTACTTTTTGATTATTATTTGCTACATGTACATATGTCATTGTACTTCTTATACAACTGTGTCCTAATAATTCTTTTACTTGTACCAATGGTACTCCTTCTTCTACTAATTTTGTTGCAAATGAATGGCGCAAGCTATGAACTATAAAATCTTCACTTATTCTTGCTTTTCTCCTATATCTTCTAAAAAACACTCTTAATCTTTCTACTGTTAATGGATTTCCATCTTCATTTAAAAACATATATCCCTCTGGATGTTTCGGCTTATACATTTGATAATATTCCCTTAACATTTCTAAACTTGCTTTTGGTAATACGGTGTATCTTTCTCGCTCTCCTTTTCCATTTCTTACAAATAATCTCATATTCTTACTATCTACATCTTCTATTCTTAAATTGGTCGCTTCCGATATTCTGAGTCCTGAGCCATATATCAACATAAATATTGTTTTGTATTCATAATTTTCACACGCATTAAAAAAGACATCAAGTTCTTCATCACTTAATATCTTCGGTAATCTTCTTTTTCCTTTTAACATTGGTATTTGTTTTTGATTTATTGGATAATCCAATACTACATCATATATAAACCTTATTACACTATTATAATAATTTATACTTCTCGTACTCAATTTCTTTTCTTCTTTCAAGTATTTTAATAAAAAATCTCTTAATTCTTTTGTGCTTACTTGTTTCATTGGTTTCCCAAAATATTCTATTATTTCTTTTCCTTTGTGATAATAACTGTACTTTGTGTACTTTGAAAATCCGTCGAAGTTCCATGTCTTCTTGCATTTTCTCTAATAATTGTTTGTTTGTCATAAACAAAACCCCCTTAAAATATATTTGTAAATTTCTTTACATAATTATATTTTAAGGGGTATTCTCTATATTTTCAAGTTTTTCTTCTTTTTATTATCTATTTTCTTATATACGACCACCGCGACAGCGGTTTAGTGCTTAGTGCATAGTTTTAAAATGCATAAAAATATTGAGGCAAAAAACTTTCAAAGTTTTCCACCCCAACTATTGACATTCAGCCAATATATTTACAAATCTTAGTTACATAATTATATTATACAGAAGGTTTTATCTTTTTTCTATATTTTATCTCTCACTATATTTTTTTATACCATTGCTGCTTAGCAGCAATTTAGTACATATATATTACTATTTAATTTGTTTCAAAATTGCCTGAACCAGCATTATAATATATTTTTTTATTTACTTTATCATATAGTCCAGCTACTCCAGTAGAATTCTTTACAGGAATAAAATCTCTAATCAATGTTTCATTATCCCATATTTTACAAAAATATAATTTTAATTTTGAAGTTCTTACATCTACTGAATCTGCACCATTATTGTTACCAGCTTCAAATGTTTTCATTCCAAACAATGTTAGTGTTGATGGTGAAGTAAAATTTGCTTTTGATACAGTTATATACTTACTTCCGTTTACATATGTTTCATTTTTATTCTG
>JAAZCX010000036.1 GCA_012513065.1 Clostridiaceae bacterium
ATAAAGAGATATATTTAGAACATAAAAATTGAAAGGAGAAAAAACAAAATGTCAAAAACAAAATCAAAAATTTTATTATCATTATTTCTTATTACAATTCTTGTTTCTTCTTGTTGTTTTGCAACAGATGTAGCACCTGTTACTGAAAATGCAATTACAAATACAGTTACAACTGATGATCAATCAAATGTAGCTGCAACAGATGAACAAGATTTGGTAAATACTGATTTTTATGCAGCAGAAGATAGTGTTACTATTTCTAATGTAGTAGATGGAAACGCTTTCGTAGTTGCTAAGGAAGTAACTGTTACTGGAGAAATAGGAGGAGATCTTTTCGTAGTTGCTGAAAAATTAAATATAGATGGTGGTTATGTTTATAGTAGTATATTCGCTTGTGCTGAAGAAATCACTATAAATGGTGTTATCTACGATTTATATGCAGTATGTAATACTCTTAATTTAGGTACTAACGGATTTATCTATCGTGATATGAGAGTTGCTGGTTCTTCTGTTAATATGAACGGAAAAGTAAGAAGAGATGCTTACATTTCTTCTGAAAATATTAGCTTTGCAACAGATGCTGGAACTATAGTGTATGGTAATTTAGAATATTCTTCTGATGAAGCTGAATTTAATGCTCCTGAAGGAGTTATAGCTGGTACTACTACATATACAGCAGAAAATGCTTCTGCTAAAGAGCCTGCTTCAATAGGAAATACTATTATATCTTATGTTTTAGATTTATTAAGAACTCTAATTTTAACATTTGTTATAGTTGTAGTTTTATTATGGTTGACACCTAATTTTGTAGAAAAAGTAGGAAAAATGGGAGTTGCAAAATCTTTTGTATCATTAGGTATTGGTTTTGCTACACCAATTGCTTTTATATTTGCAGGTATAATTTTAATACTTAGCAAAATTGGAATTTCTATATTTATACCATCTATATTCTTATTTGCTTTACTTGGATTTATAGGAACTTCAATAGCAAGTATATTCTTTGGTAAATTATTTACAAAATTATTTAAAATGGAAGGAAAAGTTAAATTTGTATTATTTACTTTAGCTTCTGCTTTAATAATCTGGGCTATTACTATAATACCTTTTATCGGTGGTTTCTTAGGATTCCTTGTTTGGTTATTTGGTATCGGAACTATTATTGTAAATATTTTTTGCAAAGAAAAAATTAAAGAAGATAAAAAAGAAATAAAAGAATAATTTATAATAAAAAATAAAAGTAGATTGTATCTACTTTTATTTTTTTGTTTTTATATACTTATTTTGTTTTTAACATTCTAATCTTTTAATTTTTTAATTGCTTCTTTATAATTACCTGAATTAATAATATAACTGCCTGCTACTAATATATTTGCACCTGCTTCTACCACTTTTTTAGCAGTATTATCATTAATTCCTCCATCTACTTCTATATCTATATCTAATCCATTTTCATAAGCATATACATTTAATTCATGTATTTTATCTAATGTTCCTTCTATAAATTCTTGTCCTCCTTCTCCAGGCTCTACACTCATAATTAAAACTTTATGAATATAAGGTAAATAATTGTATAATTTTTCTATTGCTGTTTTTGGATTTATTGTTAATCCTACTTGAATATTGTTTTCTTTTATATACGAAATTAGTTCTAATACTTGTTTTTCAGTTTTACAACTTTCTATATGAAAAATAATACAATTTACTTCCATATCTATATATGATTTTGCATATGATTCTACATCTTCAACCATCAAATGAACTTCTGACTTTGTATTTGCAATTTGTTTAATATATTCTGTATATTGTCTCATTGTATTAGTATTATCTTTTTCTACAAATTTTCCATCCATAACATCTATATGAAAATAATTTGTTCCAGCTACTTCTAAATCATATATTATTTTTACTATATTTTCTTTATCTGCAGATAAAAGAGATATTGATACTTCTACCATTTATGTTCCTCCTTTTCTTTTAGTTCTTCTCTTAATTTACAATATCTATCATATCTTCCTATATTTATTTTGTTTTCATTAACTGCTTTTTTTATCCCACATTTTTCTTCTTTTACATGTTCACAATCTCCATATTCACATTGTGATAAATATTGTTTAAATTCTTTAAAATAATAAGCTAATTTTTCACTTTCTATTTCATCTATTGTAAAAGTTGAAAATCCAGGTGTGTCTGCTATATATCCATCTTGTATTTTATATAATGTAGTAGAAGTTGTTGTATTTTTTCCTTTTTGATTTCTATTACTTATCATTCCTTCTTGCGTTTTGTTTTCATTAAATAAGTTATTAATTAATGTTGATTTTCCGAACTCCTGAATTTCCTGAGAAAGCTGTAATATTTCCTTCTAATACCTTTGCTATCTCATTTATACCTTTACCTTCCTTTGCAATTGTATCAATGACTTTATAACCTATTGTTTCATATATATCATGTATTTCTCTTAATATATCTTTATTTTCTAAATCTACTTTATTTATACATATAACTGGTTTTATTTTTAAATATTCACTATATGCTAATTGTTTATCTAATAATAATAAATCAGGTTTTGGAGATTTCAATGATATAACTAATATTATTTGAGTTATATTTGCAATCTTTGGTCTTTTACTATACATTTTTCTTGGAAGAATATTAGATATAATTCCTTTATTTTCATCTTTTAGTTCTTCGATTTCCACATAATCTCCTACTACTGGGGAAAGTTCATCTTGTTTCATTTTTCCTCTTGGTATACATTCGATTATACTATTTTCGATTTGTACTTGATATAAATTAGAAATATTACTTATTATTAATCCTTTTTGCATTTTTTCTTCCTTTTCTATTATAAAAGAGGACTGGTATGTTTATAATTTCCAATCCTCATTTTTTGTTTTTTATTCAAAACTTAATACTGGATTTGAGTTATTCAAATCTAATGTTTTTGTTCTTGTTCCTAATGATCCATCAATAAATACTTTTACTGTTATATTTCCTACTCCTCTTACTGGAACAGTTATTTTAGTAGTATCTTTTGCATGTTTTTCTTCATAAACTGTATCTTCAACTCCTGCTGAAATTACTTTTACTGTTACTGATGATTTTGGTACATCTACAGTTTGTTCTTCATTTGTAGCAACTGGTTTTGTATAATTTAAAATTGATTTTAAATTAATATTTACAGTACCATTCTTTATCTCAGCAATTTTATTAACTGTAAGAATTATTGTTGTTCCTTCGTCTACAACTTCTCCTACGTCTTTACTTTGTTTTAATACAATTCCATTTGTTTTTGTTGTATCTTCTTGATATACAATTTCAACTTTTAATTTTGCTTCTTCTAATTCTTTTTTAGCTGTTTCTTCTGATTTTCCTACTACTGAAGTTAATGGTACTTTTTCTAATCCATTGCCTATACTTACATAAAGTTTTATAGTATCTCCTGCATTTACTTCTGTATTTTCCTCTATCTCTTGTCTTATTACATATTTCTCTTGTATTTTATCATTCTTTTCTTCTATCTTTTCAACCTTTAACTTTGCATTATTTAGTTCTGTAACTGCTGCATCATATTCCATTCCAACAACTTTTGGAACTATAGTTTTTTCTGTTCCTTTACTTATTACTAAAGATATCTTTGAGTTTTCTTTAATTTTATAGTTTGTACGATATGAAGGATCTTGAAAAATTACTTTTCCTACTTCCACTTCAGTATTATATTCTTCTGCTTTAATTTCATATGTTAGTTTAGTTCCTTCAAGTTTAGCTTTTACTTCTTCTTCAGTTAATCCAACTAATTCTGGAATATCAATATCTTTTACTGCTCCAGCATCCATTGCCAACTTAGTTACAAATAATGTTATAACAAATACTAATATACATATAATTGCTGCTAAAACTATTTTCATTTTTGGATGTTTTTCAAAATATTGTTTTATTTTACTATCTTTACCTTTAGTTTTTACTTGTGAATGAGATTTTTGTTGTTTTCTACCTTCTTCATCATCAATTGTCTGTATTCTTTGAGTAACTCCATAATTATAATTTAAAGATTCGTCTGATACAAATTCTCCTTCTGGATTTTTTAATGCCATTGTTAAATCTTTTAACATTTCTGTTGCTGAAATATATCTCATTTCTGGTTCTTTTTGCATTGCTTTTACTATAATTTGATTAATCGCAAATGGGATATTAGGATTTAATTTTATAGGCTCTATTGGCTTTTCTTGCATATGTTTTAATGCAATTGAAACTGGTGTATCTGCATCAAATGGTACTCTACCTGTTAACATTTCATACATTACTACTCCAAGAGAATAAAGATCTGATTTTGCATCAGTATGTCCTCCTCTAGCGTGTTCTGGTGAAAAATAATGTACTGATCCTATTGTCGTTCCAAATGCTGTAATTGTAGAATTAGAAACTGCTTTTGCAATTCCAAAATCTGTTACCTTTGCAACTCCATCTTCAGTAATTATAATATTATGTGGTTTTATATCTCTATGAACAATGTTATTTTTATGTGCTGCTTCTAATGCTGATGCTATTTGAATAGTAATGTTTATAGTCCATTTCCAAGGAAGAACTCCATCTTCGTTAATAATTTGTTTTAATGTTTTTCCTTGAACTAATTCCATAACGATATAATAAATTCCGTTATCATTCCCTACATCATATACAGATACAATATTAGGATGTGTAAGTCCTGCTGCAGATTGTGCTTCTATATTAAATCTTCTTATAAACTCATCATCTGTAGTAAATTCTTCTTTTAATACTTTTACTGCTACAAATCTATTTAAAACATGGCATTTTGCTTTGTAAACTGTGGCCATCCCACCATTACCAATTTTCTCTATAATTTCATATCGACTTCCAATATATTTTCCTACTAAATCCATTTTATTATCTCTCCTTAATTAATGTATTACAATTGCTGTTATATTATCATATCCACCGTTCTCATTTGCTTTTTGAATAAGTTTTTCTGTAGCTATCATATAATTTTCTTTTATTAGTTCATAAATTTCTTTTTCATCTACCATGTTTGTTAATCCATCACTACACATTAAAATAGTATCATCTTTGATAAATCCTTTTACTGTTACATCTGGTTCTACAAATGCTCTACATCCTAAAGCTTTCATTAACATATTTTTCTTTGGATGATGATTAGCTTCTTCTTTAGTTATTGTTCCATCTTTTACTAACTTTTCTACATAACTATGATCATGTGTAATTTTTCTAATAAAGTCTTTTCTGATTCTATATACTCTACTATCTCCAACATGTCCTATATATACTTTATTATTATATATTAAACATACTTCTAAAGTAGTACCCATTCCCTCTAAGTTTTTATCCTCATTAGATTTTTCATATACTACCATATTAGCATATTCCATTGAACTTTTTACTAATTTTAAAATATCTTCTTTTTCTTTTGATATTGTTTCAAAATTACTTTGAATATAATTAAGTGCTGCCGAAGTTGCTAATTTGCTTGCAATTTCTCCACCATTATATCCTCCCATTCCATCTGCTAAAATAAATATTTGAATTGGGTCTTGGTCTTTTGAAATATAATAATAGTCTTGATTCATCTCTCTTGCTTTTCCAATATCTGATTTCGCAAAAGCTCTCATTATTTTTTTCCTCCTAAGTTTTTTCTTCTTAATTGTCCACAAGCAGCATCTATATCTGATCCTAATTCTCTTCTAATTGTTGCTACTATTCCATGTTCATTTAGATAATCTCTAAATTTTATTATATTATCATTTGTACTTTTTGTATATTCTCCATTTTCTATTTTATTAATTGGAATTAAATTTACATGTGCATTCATTCCTCTTAGTAATTTTATTAATTCCTTTGCATCTTCTAAATTATCATTACTGTCTTTAGCTAATGCATATTCAAAAGATATTCTACGATTTGTTGCTGCAATATAGTCTTTACAAGCTTTAATTAATTCTTCTATTTTATATACATTATTTACTGGCATCATATTACTTCTTTTTTCATTATTAGTTGCATGTAATGAAATTGAAAGTGTACATGGTATATTTTCTTTAGCCAAATCATATATTTTTGGAACTAATCCACTTGTAGATACACTTATATGTCTTGCACCTATATTAATTCCATTAGGATGATTTATAATTCTAATAGCTTTTATAACATTATCATAATTATCTAAAGGCTCTCCTATTCCCATAAATACTATATTTGAAATTCTATCTCCAATATCTTGTTCTACTGCTAATAATTGTTCTACTATTTCTCCACTAGTTAAATTCCTAATAAATGGTATTCCTGTTGAAGCACAAAATTTACATCCCATTTTACATCCAATTTGTGAAGATACACATATAGTTTTTCCATGGTGATATTGCATTAGCACTGTTTCAATTGCATTTCCATCTAATACATCAAATAAATATTTAATTGTTCCATCTGATGACTCTTGTTTCTTTAATATATTAAAATTACAAATTGTATAGTTTTCTATAAGTTTTCCTCTTAGGGAAAGTGATAAATTTGTCATATCTTGAAAATTCTTTACTTTTTCAATATATAACCAATGAAATATTTGCTCTGCCCTAAATGGTTTCTCACCAATTTCCTTTAATTGTTCTTTTAATTCTTCTAAAGTATAATCTTTTATATTTTTCATATTATTCTTTCTTCTTTTCCTTATTTCCGTATAATAAATTTATATCATAAAGTATTACTTTTTTCAATAGTTTTGAATAAAAGTATATAAAGTAAAATTTTTTACTTTTATTTTTACTTTTTTATGTTATAATGCATATATTAAATTTAAAGGAGATCTTTTATGAATCGTTACGAAGCAACTAAAAAATGTGGATTAATTGGTATTATAGGAAATGTTTTTTTACTCCTACTAAAAGGAAGTGTTGGATTAATCTTCAATAGTCAATCAATGATTGCAGATGCAGCTAATAGTGCAGGGGATATCTTTGCTTCTTTAATGACATGGATTGGAAATAGAATTTCAAGTACTCCACAAGATGAAAATCATAATTTTGGCCATGGAAAAGCTGAATATATTTTTTCTTTATTTATTAGTATTTCCATGATTGCAGTTGCTTTTAAATTACTTTATGATTCTATGATTACTTTAATATCAGGAAGCACTTTAGAATTTTCATGGCTTCTGGTTTTTGTTTGCATTATAACAATTGTTGTTAAATTTTGTTTATATTTATATACAAATAACATAAGTAAAAAATACAATAATATTTTAGTTGAAGCTAATTGTAAAGACCATAGAAATGACTGTATTGTAACTACATTTACACTTATTTCAATATTAACTAGCCTTATTGGTATTACATGGGTTGATGGAGTTGTTGGTATATGTATCTCAATATGGATTGCTTTTACTGGTATTAAAATTTTTATTGAAAGTTATAATATCTTAATGGACAAATCGATAGATGAAATTACAAAAGATTTAATTCTTAACTATGTTAGACATTATAAAGAAATTAAAAAAATAGACTATTTTTCCTCAACACCTGTTGGATATCAATATGTTATCGTTTTAACAATATTTGTTGATGGAAATATGACAACTTTTAAGAGTCATGAACTTGCTGATAACTTAGAAAAAGATATTAATTCTTTGGATAAAGTTTATAATACAATTATACATGTTAACCCAATATAGAATAATAAAAAATAAACAGAATTTAAATCTGTTTATTTTTTGTTTATCTTTATATTATTTAATTATAATTTTTCCTTCTTCATTAATTGTTAATATAGTTTTTTTGTTAGGTTTTATTTTTCCATCTAATATTAATTCTGCAACCTTATCTTCAATCATATTTTGAATAGTTCTTTTTAATGGTCGAGCTCCATAATTGTTATTAACACCTTTTTCAATTACTTTATCTTTAACAACTTCTTCTATTTCAATCTTTATATTTTGTTTTTCCATACGATTAATAAGTTGTTTTATCATAATATCTACTATTTGTTTCATTTCTTCTTGTTGTAATTTATGAAATACAATTATTTCGTCTATACGATTTATAAATTCTGGTCTAAACTGTTTCTTCAATTCTGACATTACATCTTTTTTTATGTTTTCATATTCTTGTTTATTTTCAGAATTTTTTTCCGATGCACTTGTAAATCCTAGTGTTTTCTTGTCTGTAATTAATCTTGCTCCTACATTAGATGTCATTATTATAATTGTATTTTTAAAATTAACTGTTCTTCCATTACTATCTGTTAGTCTTCCATCATCTAATATTTGTAGTAGCATATTCATGACGTCTGGATGTGCTTTTTCTATTTCATCAAACAAAATAACTGAATATGGATTTCTACGTATCTTCTCTGTTAACTGTCCACCTTCATCATATCCTACATATCCTGGAGGTGAACCTATTAATTTTGAAATAGAGTGTCCCTCCATATATTCTGACATATCTATTCTTATAATATTTTCATCATTTCCAAATAAGCTTTCTGCTAATGCTTTAGATAATTCTGTTTTTCCAACTCCTGTAGGACCTAAGAATAAAAATGATCCTATTGGTCTATTCGGATCTTTTAATCCTACTCTTCCTCTACGAATAGCTTTTGATACCGCTTCAACTGCTTCATTCTGTCCTATAACTCTTTCATGTAACATTTTTTCTAAGTTTTTTAACTTTTCATTTTCATCTTGAGTTAATTTTTTTACTGGAATTTTAGTCCAATTACTAATTACCTCTGCAATATCTTCTTGCGTTAATGTTATTATTTCTTTACTATTTTTATTTTTCCATTTTTGTTTTTCTTTTTCTAGCTTTTCTTTGCTTATATGTTGTTTATCTCTTAATACTGCAGCTTTTTCAAAATCCTGAGCTCTTATTGCCTCTTCTTTTTCTTTTTCAATTGAATCTAATTCTTCTTCCAATAGTTTTAAATTATTAGGTTGTGTATATGCTTTCATTCTAACTTTTGATGATGCTTCATCAATCAAATCTATAGCTTTATCTGGTAAAAATCTATCGTTGATATATCTTGTAGATAATTCTACTGCTGCTTTTATTGCTTCTTCTGATATTTTTACATTATGATGAGCTTCATATTTATCTCTGATTCCCTCTAATATTTTTATAGTATCTTCCATATTAGGTTCTGTAACTGTTACAGGACTAAATCTTCTTTCTAATGCACTATCTTTTTCAATATATTTGCGATATTCATTTAATGTTGTTGCTCCTATTAATTGAATTTCACCCCTTGCAAGTAATGGTTTTAATATATTTGCAGCATCTACTGCACCTTCTGCTGAACCAGCACCTACTATAATATGAATTTCATCAATAAAAAGTATTACATCTCCAGCCTTTTTTACTTCACTTAAGCATTTTTTTATTCTATCTTCAAAATCTCCTCTATATTTTGCTCCTGCTACCATGCTAGATATATCTAGTGTTACAACTCTCTTTCCTTTTAATTGTTCTGGAATATCCTCTGCTATTATTTTTTCTGCCAAACCTTCTACAACTGCAGTTTTACCAACTCCAGGCTCTCCTATTAAACATGGATTATTTTTCATTCTTCTAGACAAAATTTGAATTACTCTTTCTATTTCTTCTTTTCTTCCTATAACAGGATCCAACTTTCCATCTGCTGCCTGTTTTGTTAAATCTGTTCCATATTGATTTAATGTCTGTGTTTGATTGTAACTACCTATTGTTTTTGTACTTGCTGATCTTTTATTTGTTTCGTTCCCAATTTCATCTTCATTAATAACTTTTATAATTTCATTATATACTCTTTGTGGATTTATGTTTAAATCTAATAATATATGAACAGCTACACTGTCAGTTTCTCTCATTATTCCAATTAATAAATGTTCTGTGCCTATAAAATCTGACCCTATTTTTTTTGCTTCTCTATATGCATTTTCTATAACTCTTTTTGTCCTAGGAGTAAATCCTATTATTTCTTCTTTAATATTTTCATTATTTTTTCCTACTAAAATATTAATTTCTTCTTCTACTTGTTGTTCAGTAATATCCTGATTTTTTATTACTTTACTTGCTACTCCAGAACCTTCTTTTATTAATCCATATAATAAATGTTCAGTACCAATATAATTATGTCCAAAACTAATTGCTATTTCGTTTGCTATCTCAATAGCTTTTTCTGCTCTTTTTGTAAATTTATACATTACTTATCACCTTCCTTTATAAAACTCATAATATTACTATTTATTATCGTTTTTTACTATTTCTCTTATTACTTCTGTACGAGTAATATCTCTTTGCATTTCATCCAATTTTTTTCCTACTCTTTTTTGTAAATTTGCAGGTTTTGTATATAACATTAATTTCTTTACTTTTTTATCATCTATTTCTGAGATTATACCCAAATCTGTCCCAAGTTTTATATCAGATAATAAATTATTACATTCTTCTGATGTTAACTTTTTTGCATTTGATAATATTCCATAAGAACGATATACTTTATCTTCTAATTCTATACTATTTTTTGCCAAATATTTTCTTGCCAATCTTTCTTGTTCCATAACTTTTTTTGTTATATTTTCTAAATTTAGTACTATTTCCTTTTCATCAATTCCTAAAGTCTGTATATTTGATATTTGATATATATCTCCCTTACTTTGACTATCTTCACCATATGTTCCTCTTATTGTCATTCCAAAGTTATTAACAATATGCAATACTTTTGATAAATTACCAGTAATTTTTAAAGCTGGAAGATGAACCATAACAGAAGCTCTTAACCCTGTTCCAACATTAGTTGGACATGCTGTTAAAAATCCATATTTTTCGTTACAACTAAAGCCTAATATTTCATCTAATTTTTTATCTATTTCTATTGCTAAATTTAAACTATTTGATAAATCTAATCCACTGGTAAATACTTGAATACGTAAATGATCTTCTTCATTTATCATAATACAAATATTTTCTTCATCATTAATTAAAATAGCTTTTTTGTCATCTTTATCTAATACCATCTCTGGACTAATTATATGTTTTTCTATAAGTTCCATTTTGCTTATATCGTCAATATCATTTAAATAAAAAAATTTAATTCCATATCCTATAGTCGGAGTCACAAATTTCACTTTTTCCAATAACTGTTCTTTTTGTTCTTTTGTCATTTTTGTCTTAAATGGGAATTCTTTTATGTTTCTAGCAAATCTTATTCTAGAACTAACAATAACATCTGAATCTTTTCCATTCTCTAAATACCAATTCATATACTACAGCACTCCTTTTTATTTTTCTAATTTTTTTATTTCATCTCTAGTTTTTGCAGCATCTTCATAACGTTCTTCTTTTATTTCTACTTTTAATTTTTCTTTTAGTTTATTAATTATATCTTCATTTGAATTTGTTTTTTTATTATCTTTAACTTTTTCTTCTCCTGTTTTATTTATATTATCTGTTCTTTCAATTGAACTTCCTATTCTTCCAACATGTCTATTAACTCCATGAATATTTTTTAACAACAAATCTATTTTGCTTTTAAATTCATCATAGCAATTATCACAACCAAATTTTCCATTTTTTATAAAATCATCATAACTAGTATTACATTTATCACATAATAAAGTTTCTGGTTTTATAATATCAGGCATAAATATATTTCCGTCATCTTTAAATACATCTTCTAAAAAATTTGAAAAATTAATACTAGGCATATTAAATGAAATATTATTTATTCCAAGTTTATTAGCACATTTATCACATAAATTCATTTGTTTCTTAGTACCATTAATTATTTGTGTATATTTTACATTTGCTTCATTTTCATTGCAATTTTGACATAACATAAAAATCACTCCTTTTTATTATAATTTACTTGTCTTTTAATATTATTCAATTAAATTTACTAACATGTTTTTAAATATATTAGCTCTTATTCTATCTCTTTCTGGCTGTGCTATTTTTAACACATTATCACTAGTAGCAACTTTTAATAATTTTGCTTCTACTTCTGAGATTAAATCATAAGATAGAAAATTACTAATAAATATATCAACTTCTTGACCTGTTAGATAATCTTCAATACTATTAATAATATGCATGAAGTAACTACTTTTTGTGATATTTATTTTTTTTATTCTTATATGTCCTCCTCCACCTCTTTTACTTTCTACATAATAACCTTGTGAAGGTTTAAATCTAGTTGCTATTACATAATTTATTTGAGATGGTACACATTTAAACTGTTCTGCTAAATCATTCCTTTGTATCTCTATTAAATCTTCTTCTTCAAATAATTCTTTAATAAATTCTTCTATTGTATCTGATATTCCCATATTATTACCTCTCTTTTTTCGACTTTGACTTTCTTTGACCTTTATTATATTATAGTTTCTTTTTTTCTATCTGTCAATACCTTTATTTTCCTTTGTCATTTTATCCATTTCTTCTGTCTTTTTTCGTTGTTCTTCTAAAGTAATCCATGTAAAATATGATGGAATAAATTCTCCACATTCTGTTACATCTTCTTTATTTTTCTTTATATCTTTACTATTATACTTTTTTTTATTATCCATATTACTTTTCTCCTATTTATATATCTTTCTATTTATATTTTTTACTAATTCATATTAATTTATTCATAAATATATTTTTAGATTTTTATAAATAATTTTTTTATTTTTTTATTTTAATTTTTTTATTTATTTTTATATTTTTTTAACATAAAAAATAAAACTTCAAATATAATTTGAAGTTTTATTTTTCGTATATTACTTTCTCATTCCTTATTTTTGATTTTTCTTATTTCCTTTATTATTTCTACTTTTTCATTAGTGGTTTTTGAAGACAAATCAATTTTTAATGCTTTTTTTTCTTTAGATACTTTTCCTTGTCTTGAATTTACAAGTAAAACAATATCATTTACTTGCTGTTCATCAATTTTGGCGATATTCATCATAATCATAATGTTTACCTCACATACTTTTTTGTAGTTTACAATAGTTACTTTTTTATTATATCACACTTTTCGTTTTATTTCTACATCTTTTTCATTTTTTACCAGTTTAATTTCACTTTTTTTGAACAACATATATATTGAAAAACATTTTTGTTTTTTAATATATATTCACATTCTAGGAGGTGAAAATAAAATGACAAATTCAAATTCAAAAGTAGTTCCAGAAGCTAGAGAAGCTTTAAATAAGTTCAAATATGAAGTTGCTAGTGAAGTTGGTGTTAACTTAAAAAATGGATATAATGGAGATATCTCTTCAAGAGATGCTGGTAGAATTGGTGGAAACATGGTTAGAAAATTAATCATAGAAGCTGAAAAAAATATGGCTAATAAGTAGTTTTTCCAATAATCAAATAAAAAGACAGGAATACAATTCCTGCCTTTATGAATTTACTTTTATTTTTTATTATAAAAAGTTAATACATAAAGGCAGGAATTGTATTCCTGCCTTTATATTATATTTTTATTATTAATGATGATGATGTCCTTCTTCTTTGTGAAGATGTGGATGACACTCTTTTTCTCCACATATTTCTGTTTCAGTCTCTAGAATAGAATGACATATATTATGTTCTTCTAATTCTTCTCGTATTTTATGTTTTACTTCATCAATATTCTTACTTTTGCTAACTATATGCATAGTTGCATAATTATTAAAACCATCTATACTCCATACATGTATATGATGAACATCTTCTACATCTTCTATTTTTAATAAATGCGTCTTTAACTCGTCAATATCTATATTATAAGGAGTTTTTTCTAAAAATAAATTTAAAACTTTTTTTAAGTTTTCTAGTGTATTAATTAGGATAAATAGTGCTACACCAATGCTCATTATTGGATCTATTATTTTTATATCAGTAAAGTTCATTATTATTGCTCCAATTAATACAACAATCCATCCTAATACATCTTCTAACATATGAAGATTAACTGATTTTTGATTAATTGAATCTCCTTCTTTTGTTACATATGCAGCAATAAGGTTTAATACTACACCAATAACAGCAAATATTATCATTCCATGATAATTAACTTCTACTGGATTAATTATTCTACCTATTGCATTATATATAACTAAAATAGATCCTACCATCAATATAACAGTAGTAATTAGTCCTCCAAGAACAGAATATCTTATATATCCATAAGTATAATTTTTGTCAGCACCTTTTTTACTTTTCTTTTCTAGAAAATACGATACTCCAATTGAAATAGCATCCCCGATATCATGAATTGAATCAGATAAAATAGCTACAGAATTTGTAAATATTCCTCCAAAGAACTCAAATATTGAAAATCCTAAATTTAAAATAAAAGCAATTAATATATTTTTTTCTGTCTTCATTTTTTACTCCTTTACATGAGATAGAGAAATTTCAAATACTTGTGTAACATGCTCATCATTTAATGTATAAAAAACTTCTTTACCCTCTTTTTTTGATTTTACTAAGTTATTTTCTTTTAATAGTTTCAACTGATGTGAAATTGCACTTTTTGTCATTCCAAGGCTATTTGCAATATCACATACGCACATTTCATGTTGGTCTAATACAAATAAAATTTTTACTCTTGTGCTATCTGCTATTAATTTATAAAAATTAATTAACTTGTCAAAAGTACCCTCTTCTGGCATTTTATCTACTGCAATTTTAACTGCATCTTGATGAATAATGTTACAATCACATTGATATTCCATATTGCCTCCTTTAGTTGAATACTCGTTCAACTATTTTAATTATATTTTATTTATATTCACTTGTCAATATATTAATATCACATTTTAATTAGTTATCAAAAAAAGTAGAACAAAATTGTTCTACTTTTAAAAATATATTATATATATTTTTCACTTAATTTTTACTCCTATTAAATATACTAAATCTAAAACTTGATATTGATCAATTATAGCCCCTTTTATATCTTCTATTGATACTGCAATTCCTTCTATATTATTATTGGATAAATCAATTCCTTTTAAACTAGATTTAAAAAATTGTGATTGTCTTAAATCTACATCTTTAAAATGGACATTCTTTATTTTCACTTCTTGAAAACTACTATTTTTCATTGGTAAATTTTCAAATAATGTATCTTGTATATTACTCATTGAAAAGTTAATATAATTAGCATTTGTTTCTATAAATGAAACATTATTTAATATATTTTCTGATAAGTTACATCCTGAAATCTTGCAATTATTAAACCTACACCTTATAAAAGTGCATTCATAAAAACTATTATTTGAAAAATTACATTCTTCAAATACAGTGTTTATAAAAGTAGTTTTTTCTAATTTTGTGTTTTGTATACAAACATTTTTGAATTTACAATATTGAAAATCTAAATTTAAAAAATTGATACTATTATATTCTTGATTTTCAAAAATATAATATTTTATATATCCATCATTATTAATTATATCTTCTATTTTCTTATCTTTTAATTCTTCATTATATCTTTGAGGTTGCTTTACTAAATCCATTCATTTTCTCCTATTTAATTTTATTTAAAATAATTATATCATATACTCAGAATTTTATTATGTTATTTTTTATTTTTTATTTTTTATTTTTTATTATTATAATTTTTGATAATTTTACCAGTTTAATTAAATGTTTTTTGAGCATTCTATATATTGAAAACAAAATTTTCAAATTTTAAGTTTACAGGAGGTGAATAATATGACAAATTCAAACTCAAAAATAGTTCCAGAAGCTAGAGAAGCTTTAAATAAATTTAAATATGAAGTTGCTAGTGAAGTTGGTGTAACTTTAAAAGATGGTTACAATGGGAATATCTCTGCAAGAGATGCTGGTAGAATCGGTGGACAAATGGTTAAAAAATTAATACAACAAGCTGAAAATAACATGAAATAGTTTTATATTAATTAAAAATACCAATAGGATTTATATCCTATTGGTATTTTATTTTTCTTTTAAGCTTCTGGTTCTACTAAACCAAAATTTTTACCATCTTTTAATCTATATATAATATTTACTTTTTGTGTATCTATATTAATAAATGCTAAGAAATTATTTCTTGGTTTATCTTTTAATTCTAATTTTGCATCTTCTGGTGCCATTGGCTTTATTTGATAATAAAGAGTTTTAATTATTTCATCCTCTATATCATGATCATTTTCATTAAAAGCTAATGTTTCTTTTAATCTTATTGAATCTGTTATGTTTTGTTTGTCTTTTTTAGTTTTCATTTTACGTACTTGACCTTCTAATATGTCAATATCTTTATCAATAGATGCATATAAATCACGATGTGCTGTAACTGATCTTAATGTATTTCCTTCTACTGTTAATTGTAATTCTGCTACTTGTTCATTTCCTTCAGTTTTTATTGTAGCTGATACATCTAAATCTTCTCCAAAGTATTTTACTAACCTTTCCATTTTTCTTTCAATATAATCTTTAATAGATTCTGTTGCTTTTAGTTCTTTTCCTGTAATTTTTATGTTCATAAAAATCGCTCCTTTCAACTTAGTTCTTTTGTTTTTATGTTATATCTTAATTATACCTTGTTTCTTTTAATTTTTCAAACATTTTTACATTTTTTTCATATTTTTTGATATTTTTTATCTTTTTATTAATTTTTTATTAACTTTTGTTTATAAACTCTTGCAAAAATAGTGTTTTTATGGTAGAATTTTATTTGCTATATTTTAATAACTTAAAGGAGGTGTTAAGTATGCCAAACATTAAATCAGCTATGAAACGTGTTAGTGTTATTGAAAAGAAAACATTAAGAAATAATATGATTAAATCTAGCTATAGAACTGCTGTTAAAAAATTCGAACAAGCAATCGAAGCTGGAAATAAAGAAGAAGCTACAAAATTATTCACTGATGCTACAAAGAAAATTGATCAAGCTTGCAGTAAAGGTGTTATAGTAAAAAACACAGCAGCTAGAAAAAAATCTAACATGTCTAAAAAATTAAATGCAATAAATGCATAAGAAAAATAAAAAATTGTGCACAGTTTTTTATTTTAAAAGCATATAGAATAATTCTATATGCTTTTTTTACATTTATATTAAATTAACGTTGCCCCTATCATTCCTGCATCATTTTCTAATTTTGCTAATATTATTTTTGGCTTATCAAATTGATAAGAATTACATTCTAATCTTTCTAGTAATCTTTGAAATAGTATTTCTTTAAAATATATAAAACCACCGCCTATGCAAATAGTAGTAGGATTTAATATATTAATAATATTTGAAATTCCTATAGTTAGATTATCTATGTATTGAGTTATATAATTATTTATAATTCTATTATCTTTTTGATGTGTTAATATTGTTCTTATTTCTTCTGATTCAATATCTTTATTTAATTGTAATAATTCTATTACATTATTTTTAAATGATTTCATTGAACAATATGTTTCAAAGCATCCATTTTTTCCACAATTACATAAGCTTTGTTCATCTTTTTTTATAATCATATGCCCCATTTCTGATGTTATAACATTGTTATCTATACCAATTGCACTTCCAATTCCTGTTCCTAAGCATAAAAATATAGATTTATTACTATCTTTTAAATTTCCATATTTTTTTTCTGCTGTTGCTGCACATAATGCATCATTTTCTAGTTTTACATTCACATCATAATAATCTTCTAATTCTTTTGCTAAATCCCAATCATAAATTTTAAATTTATTGCATTTTTTAATTTTATTATTTTCTATAATTCCTGGTATTCCTATTCCTATTCCATCAATTAAGAATATTGGTATTTTTATATCTCTTAAAACAGCATTAATCAGAGATATTATTGTATCTCTGATTAAATTTTTAATTTCATCATTTTTCTGCTCTGTAAAAAGTATATTTTTTTCTTGTTTAGTAAGTACTTTTCCATCTTCTGATATAACACCTACTGATATATGGCTACCACCTAAATCAATTCCTATTTTCATAATCACTCTCTTTTCTTTTTATACTAAAATATATTTTATACACCTGCTGCTGAGAACATGAAGTTACCCATATATAATCCAATCATTGGTACTAATATTACTAATACGAAGAATATTAATACGATACCAACTATAGAATACATTACTTGAGGCATTACTTTCATAATTTTATCTAGTATTGCGTTTATATCCATTTCCATATATTCTACTAATTTTTGCATCATCTCAGATAAATCTGTTTTCATACCAATTTTCAACATTTCTGTTGTCATAGCAGAAGATAATCCTGATTTTTCAAATGGTTCTATCCAAGATTGTCCAATTAATATATTATTAATTGAAGTTTCTACCATAGATAAAAATACATAATTATTTACTACATTTTTACTAACTTCTAAAGCATCTTGAATTCTCATTCCATTATCTAAGTTTAATAGCATAGCTTTTATAAATCTTGAAAAATCTAAACCATACATTAATTTTCCAAATATCGGCATAGTATATTTAAAGTAATGGAAGTTATATTTTCCTTTTGGTGTATTAATATAAAATGTAACTCCTACAACAAGTCCTACTATAATACTTGTTGGTATATACCAATGTGCTATAGTTGCATTTACGAAATCACTAAATGCTAATGTAATTCCTGGAAGTGTATCTTTACTTCCTACTTTATCATATACTCCTTGAATTGCTGGAACTGCAATTAATGTACCAGCAATTAACATTATAAGAAGTCCTATTAATTCAAGAACGTTTGGAATAACGATTTTCTTTACTCTTTTACTAATATCTGCTGAATTATCTAGATATCTTACTGCTTGTTGAAGAGAATTTGTAAGTGATCCTGATAATTCTCCTACTTTTATCATATTAATGTATATATATGGAAATATATTTGAATAGTATTCCATAGTTGTATACATATAGTCTCCACCTTCTACACCAGCTAGTATATCTTCTAATATACCTCTTAAAGACATATTTTCTGTACTTTCAATTATAGTGTTTAATGCATGTATATTATTAAAGTTAGCCTTTTTTAATAAATAAAAATTTTGTGTAAAAATAACTAAATCACGATTAGTTATTTTTTCTGTTGAATCTAGCATTAAGTTAAGTTTTTCTACTAAAGTAACTTTTTTCCTAGCATCACCATTAAATACATTACTAGAATTAGCTGTTTTCATTATGTCTTCCATGTTGCTTATATTTCTTTTTTTCTTCTTTTGTTTTTTAGACATATATCCAACTTGCACAACTTGAATAGGCGTTAAGTTGTTGTGTTTAAGCTTTCTAATTAAAGATTGCTTGCTAGACTCTTCTACTTTATTCTTAACTATTAAGCCTTTATCAGTTACTGCTCTGTACACATATTCTGGCATACTGTTTTTCCTCCATTTTTATTTTAGCTATCTTTTTAATAATTTTAATTATTACCTTTTTTAATTTTTAATTGCATTATTGTTCTGTTTAATATTTCAAGGTTTTTCTCTTCTATTTGTGCTTTAGCTTGTTCTAATGTAATTTTATCATCTACAAATAATTCTGCAATAGAATTTATTAATCCTATACTTCCTTTTTCTAGATTACTTTGAATTGCATCTTCTATTTCTGATACACTTATTTTTTCTTTACGTATTATTCCTGCAATGATATTATCTACTACCATTACCTCTGGAACTAATACTAATTTTCCAGTTTTACCTTTTAATAATCTTTGAGAAACTACTAATTTTAATAATGATGCTACTAAATATTTTACACTAGGTTGATCACTAATATCATAAAAGTTTATCATTCTATCGATTGTTTCTGCACAAGATTTCGTATGTAATGTACCAATTACTAAATGTCCTGCTTCTGCAGTTTCTATAGCTGCATCCATTGTTTCTCTATCACGAATCTCTCCTACTACTATAATATCACAATCTTCTCTTAAAGAGTTCTTAACACCATCACTGTAGCATAAACAATCTCTTCCCTCACCAACTTCTTTTTGTACAATCATTGATTTTTTTGATGTATGTTTATATTCTACGGGACTCTCTAATGTTAATATTTTTTTATTTTGTGTTTCATTAATATCATTAATTAATGCATTTAGTGTAGTTGTTTTACCTGAGTTAGTTTTACCTGTTACTAGTAAAAGACCTTGTGGTTGATATGTCATTCTACGAACTATATCTGGCACTCCTAAATCTTCATATTTAGGAAGCGTATTTTTTATTAATCTAAGTGTAAATGTAGGTATTTCATCAGAATATGAAGCATTTACTCTTAGACGAATATCTTCAAATTCAAATGAAGCATCAAGTTTTTTTGTTTCTTTAAAAACATTATCCTTTTCCAAGTTTCCTCTTACAAAATAATCATAAATTTCATTTAGATCTTCTGCTGTTAATTCTTCTATTTCTTCAATTGGTAATAAATCTCTAGAGATTCTAAGCATTGGTTTTAACCCAAAAACCAAATGTACATCTGATGCCCCTTTCTCTTTTGCTATCTTTAGTACTTTATCCATATTTACCATTTGTTGTTCCCCTTCCTTTTTCTAATAAATTACTAACTTATTATTTAATTCCTCTAAAGTTGTTTTTCCGTTTAATACTTTATCTAATCCATCGATGATTAATGGTTTATAAGAACCCTTTAATGCTTCTTTTTGTATTTCTATACTTGATGCTCCATTTATAATCATTTGTTTGATATCATCATTAATAATCAATATTTCATAAATACCTATTCTATCATAATAACCTGTATGATTACATTTTTCACATCCAATTGCATCATAAGTCTTTTTATTTTCGAAATTTAATTTTACATTATATTTTTCTGCTATTTTATTCATTATATCTTTTTCTTTTTCTGTAAAATCTCTTTCTACTCCACAGTGTGGGCATACTTTTCTAACTAATCTTTGAGAAACTGATGTAGCTAAAGTACTTGCAATATCATAATCAGATATTCCCATTTTTCTTAATCTTGTAATTACTTCTATACTATTTATTGTATGTATTGTTGATAAAACGTAATGTCCTGTTTGTCCAGATTGCATTGCTATTTCTGCTGTTTCAGTATCACGAATTTCTCCTACTAGAATAATGTCAGGATCTTGTCTTAATACAGTTCTTAATGAATCAGAGAAAGATGCTTTTACATCTACTTCAATTTGATTTAATCCATCTATACGAATTTCAACTGGATCTTCAATTGTTGTAATATTTATATCTGATCTATTTAACATATCTATAACACTATATAAAGTAGTTGTTTTACCTTCTCCAGTTGGAGCAGCAATAATTGTTATACTATTCTTTTTATTGAAACTATTCTTAAATAATTCATCATCATTTGGGAACCCTAAATCATATATCTTCTTTATTCTTGCATTTTTCTTTAAAAGTCTTAAAACGAATTTTTCTCCATATACATTTTTTTGTGAAGATACACGAATATTATAATCAGGATATGAAATAATTCTACCATCTTGTGACTCTTGTTTTTCTTGATGCATATTTGAAATAGCTTTTAATCTACCTATAATCTGAGCTTGTTTATCTTGGTCTACGTTAACTGCAGTTATTAATTGACCATCAATACGATAACGAATTCTTAATCTGTCATCCATTGGTTCAAAGTGAATATCACTAGCTCTCTTTTCCATAGCGGTTTTTATTACACTATCTACTAATCCTGTAATGTCTCTATTAGTATTAATATTATCTGAGGCAAATCCCTCTAAAGAATCTAATATTTGTTGAATATTTGTTTCAAAAGTAATATATTTTTCCATAACAAGACCTTTGTTTAATAATAAAAGTCTTATTGTTTCTATTGATCTTTTATTGCTTGTGTCTGCAAAGCACACTTTTATTTTTCCTGCTTCTATTTCAAATGGTATTGCTTTGTTATTTTTTGCAATATCTAATGATATATAATCTGCAACGCTTATTTTTATATCTGTTTCTTTTAACAAAATTGCTTTTTCGTCTAATATTTCTCCAATTGCGTTAATTAATTTTGTAGAATCACATAAATGCAATATGTTTATTATATCTCCTAATTTTTTAGTTGGATTACTTCTTTGATATTCTAATGCTTTTTCTATATCTTCTTCTGTAATTAATCTTCTTTTTGCAAGTTCTATTCCGATTGGTTGTGTTGATTTTGGTGCCATACTTTTTCTCCTTTCTTTTGTTAAATCTATACTTTATATTATACTATATTTTATTGTTTTTCTACATATTTTTTATCAAATTACATAAATTACCAATATTTTAAAGTGTAATCATTTTCAGTTTCAAATAATTTTGATCCATTTATTATAATTCTTACATTTATAATTTTTTTTGTAATATTGTTTACTATTTGTTCTTTGTTTTGGAAATTACAATAAACTATATTATTACATATTTTAACTTTATTTCTATATATTCCATTATCTGGATTTTGTTTATAAGTATAAACTGTTCCATCTTCAAAAATAATTTGATTTGAGCTTACTGCATAAGTATTTTTATTATTCTTTATATCTTCCAAGAAATACATGTTAAATTTATTAAACTCTGAAACGTACTTTGAGTTTTCTGTAATAAACTTAGTGTTTAAAAAGAATAATTCACTCATTCTACTTAGCATAGTTATTACTATAATTAACAATATTACATATAAAATTAATGATATTAGAGTAATTCCATTTTCTCTTTTCACCTAAGTTAAAACCACCTTTTCCTAATATTCTCTTATTTTTAATTTTTGTATTTTATAACTTCTATCTTGATCATAGCAGCTATAATTTATATTAATTGTTACTATTTTTATGATATCTGCTTTTTCGGGATCATCTTTATTATATTTTTCTACTTCTATAGACATATTAAAACCTTCTGGAACTTCATAATCTGTATTTAAAGAAGCATTTAAACTATTATCAATTTTCTCATAAGGCATTACATCTATATCTTCTGCTAGTTTTACTGCATAATGAACCGCAACTGCATTCATTTTAATCAAATTACTATTTAATCCAATCTGATAAAATAATGAACCTACAACACCAACAAACATACATAATATCATCATTGCTATTATTATATCTATTATTGATATTCCTTTATCTGATTTCGTCTTTTTTATATTCATTTTACCCCCTACAAGCAATCCAATTAACTATGATTATAGTTAAAATATTACTACAACATAGATAAAAACCTATTGGTAAATTTATAAAATATTTACTTTCTTTTTTTATTACTTTATTTTTATGTTCTTTTATATAATTAAAAATTCTTTCTATTGCTATTGTTAATAAAGTTAATATTACTGTAAATACAAAAATAAATTCATATCCAAACATAGCCATAAGCATACTTAATTGTAAAATTTGTAATACATAATAATCTTTCAGTTTACTTTTTAAATATGTATTTTCTAAAACCAATAATATTGTTACGACAAATAAATATATAACATATCTATATATATTAGCATATTCTACTGTATATAGATAAATCATATATAATGATAAAACAACTATTTCATAAAGTACAAGTGATTTTTGTATTTTACATTTTTCTTTATCAATTCCTGCTATAATTATTAGTCCTGCTATATATAAAAGTCCAAATACAAAATAAATCAATTTACTTATATTTATAATTTCAAAATTTATATTTAAAGACATGGCAAATAACAGAAATACAATTCCTGTTAATATTTCTAGACATAAATATCTAATTCTTATTTTTTTCTTACAATATCTGCATTTTCCACCAAGAAATACATAACTTAAAATTGGAATCATATCCCAAAATGATAATTTGTGGTTACAGTTTGGACAATATGAACGTTTATGAGTAATATCTTGATGTAACGGTATACGATAAACTGCTAGTGTAAAAAAACTTCCAAATACAGTCCCTATACAAAATATTAAGATATAAAAAATAATTTGTTCCATGCTTTTAATTTCCTCATTTTTAAAAAATTAGAGGTTACCTAAATATAATGTTTTTTTCTTAGGTAACCTCATATTTAGTTTGTTACTAAATAAATTAATATTCGTTAACGTAGGTAAAAATGTTTTGTAATACTCCAGTTTCTTCATTAGCTGCTAAAGCATAATTTTGAGCTCCTGATTTAGCTTTGTTTACTATTCCGTCATCTCCTAATACAAGAGCTATAGAAACTCCTGCTAAGATAATTAGAACAATAATTGTAATAACTAATGCTACTAATGTGATACCTTTTTGTCCTTTTAACATAAAAAACTCCTCCTTATTAAAGTATTTTGTATATATTTATTTTATAAATATAACCTAATTAAATTATTTTACCCCAGTAGGTTTACTACCAGATACTTGATTATTTACCGCATTTGTATTTTGACCTGCTGGGCTTGTACCCGCTTCAGATGAAGTATTTGTTTTCACTGTAGTACCTGATGATGCTGTATTTGTTTCTTCACTTGGCGTAGACGCAAATGGGTTTTCCTTACTTGGATTGTAACTTTTACTTTTTTTGTATATATTTAAGTCAGATCCATCTATTGTATAAACTTTATTTTCAGTTGTAAGTGTTGTATCAATATTTTCTTCTTCTAATTCTTGTGCTATGTTTTCTGGTGTTGTATAAGCAACTTTATTTGGTACAACCTTACTTATTGGATTGTAATCATAAAATAAGATACTTAATACAAGTAATATAGCTAAGCATAGAAATAAGATAATAATTAATTCTTTTAAAATTGTTTTTACCATATTAATAACTCCTTTTTATTATTGTGCTGTTGTATTTGTATTCGCATTCGCATTCGCATTTGCATTTGCATTAGCATTTGAATTTGCATTGGCATCTGCATTTTGTTGTGATTGTTCATCTGATTGTCCTGTTGTTCCTAAATTCTGTGTTGAAGTATTTCCTTGAATTGATATATTTGGCACATTAAATGTTCCTTGTAGAATTTCTTGTTGATATGGCAATAATTTAAAATTTTGAATTCTAAAATCTAATTCAGAATCATTTTCAATCGAATAAATGAAATTTGTAATTGCAATATAAGAACCATCAACTGTAAATTTTAAATCATTTACATTATTTGCTCCTGTATTACTTCCTGTTATTTCAAATTTTAGATTAATTCCTTCTTGCCTTGCATGAGTTCCTAATTTAGCCCACAAAAATTCAATTGCATAACTTTTTTCTGTTCTTGCTGCTAAAATTTCTTCATCACTGCTTAAGTTAGTATATTTTAAATATTCACTTTTAGTATTTTCTAATTTATTACTTGCTGAATGTAAATCATTGATTCTATTAGGAAAATCTACATCTATTAGCATATTAGCTTCTTCTATTTTAGCCTTCAAATTTTTACTTTCGTCTTCGATTTCTCTCATACTTAGTATTTGAAAATCTCCAAATTGAAGTCCATTAGTTAAAGTTACATATCCTAAAGCTAGTAATAAAACGATTATAACCACTAGTAATATTTTTCTCATGGCAAATCTCCTTCTATTACGATTTTAATAATTCCATTTTGTTTTACTCCTGAAGTAGATACTACTGTACTAGGACTTAAAATTCCATCTATAATTAAACTTCCTTTAAAGAATCCTAATAAATCATAGTTTTCAGATTGAGCATTAATTACGATATGTGTTCCAGTTGTATTTTCTATTGATGTAAGTGTAACTCCTTGTGGAATTACATTCATAATTCTAGTTAATAGTAATGGAATTACATTTTTAGTTTTTAAATTTTCAGTAACTTTATTACTATAATTTTTTAAATTTTCAGTCATTTTTTGATAATCGCTTGATTTATTGTTTATTGATTGTATATCTTTGCTAGCTAATATCATTTGATTATTTGTATCGTCTTTTACTTCTTGTATTTCTGATAATTTTATATCAGTTTGTATTTTCAAGAAAGTAGTAATAGCAGTATATATTACTAAAAATGCTAAAATACCTGAAATTGTTCTTAAAAGCCATTTTTCAGTTCTATCCCATTTTGCTTTAAAATCAAAAGAAAAATCAATTTTTTTATTTCCAATACTTATAGATTTTTCCTTATTGTCTTTGCCTTCTTTTTTGTTTTTATTTCCTATATCTAATTTTAACCAATCTGGTAATTGATCTGCAAAATTTGGTTTCTTAAAGTTTAAATCTTTAATTCCATATCCTAATCCTTGCATTGCAAGTGCAATTGCTGAATTTACTTCTATATAATCTTTAATGTTTATTTTTACATTTTCACTAATAAAAAATGGTTTTAATATTTCACATTTCATATTTGAAAAATATTCTTGGAAATATAAATCAATATTATTAATAACGCAACCTGTACCAGTAATATATATTTTTTCGATACGATTTAAAGAGCTATCAACAAATTCTTTTACTTTTTGAACAATATTATATAATGTAGGCATAATATCTTCTAAGTATACATTTTCCTCTTCTTGTAATAATTCTTTACCTTCCATTGTATAAATCGTTGTATTTTTACAAATTTCATAAGCTTTTGAATAAGAATTTTCTTTTTCGTTAATATTATATAATATAGAACCCATTCCTTCTTCTATTTTATCTACACTATAAATATTACCTTCTATAATTGTAGTTAATGTGGTTTTTTCTTCCATATTAACTATAAGAATATTTTCTTTTTCCTTTACTTCTGTAATATTAGGAATGCACATTGGTAATGGTAAAATACTTGATACTGAATTTCCTTCTGTATCTTGTATTTTTTTATTTATTTCTGCTTTATTAATAGTTACAAATATTGTTTTTAATCTTTCTTTGTCTTGAACATCTTGTACTAAAGCATATCTACTTTCTAATGCATTTCTATTATATCCTTTTTCGTGGCAATATGATTCAAATTCTGTTTCTATTGCTTTTTTTAAATCATTTTTATTTAATAAACTAAAAAAGTAAAAATATTGATATGCCTCTTCTGACAAATTAATACTTATTGGTGTTTTAAAACTGAATGTCTCTGAAACAATTTGATTAATTGCTTCGCCTAAAGAATCATAGAATTTGACACCAAAAGATTCAACTTTTAGCAAGTCGCGATCTTTTGTTACTTTTGCATATTTTATTAAATTAGTCTCTATATACAATCCTAAGCAACTTGGCATAATTACTCCTTAATTTATTTTTTATAATCTGTTATTATATTTTACAAAAAACCACAAAAAAATACTTGTTTTTTTCTATATCATTTACCATTCTTTGTATTTACAATATAATCGTCGAATTATGAGTTAATTTTATCTTTTTTTTATAAAAAGTCAATAGTTTTAATAGAGTTGTAATTCAAATGTAATATTATTGTAATATTGGCTTTTATTTCTATTTTTTACAAAAAAAATAAAGGATATCATCCTTTATTTTAATTTTAAATTTTATTTTTTCATTTTATTTTTTAATATCAAGTTTGGCATATTTTTATTATCTTATGAAACACATTCCTATAATTATAATTCCTAAAATTATTCTATAAATTGCAAATATCTTGAAACTTCCTTTTTTTAGATAGTTTAATAAGAATTTTATTACAACCATTCCTACTATAAAGCTTGTAATTATTCCAATAAAGAATGGTAAATTAATTGTGAAATATTTTAGTTTGTATAGTGCTGCTGCTGCAATTATAGGTGTAGATAGTAAAAATGAATATTTTGCAACAGATTCTCTGTCTATTCCTATTGATCTTCCTACTGTCATTGTTATTCCTGATCTTGAAACTCCTGGAAATGCAGCTGCAATTGCTTGTGAAATTGAAATTAAAACTGATTGTTTCAATGTAATATCTTTATATTCAACATTTGATTTTGATTTTTTATCTATAATATATAAAACTATTCCCATTACTATAAGAGCAATTGCAATTAATACCATTTCTATTGAGATTTCTTGTACATTAAACTTTTGTGCCAACGTTTCAACTATTTTCCCTGATATTTTATCTAGTATAAGACTTAGTATTCCTGCAGGTATTGTTGCTATTACAATATACCAGAATATTTTTCCGTCTGTTGTTTTTTCTTTCTTTACTACTTGTTTGTATCCACCTTTAATTAAATTAATCCAATCTTTAAAGAAAAATACGCATATTGCTAATAAAGTTCCAATATGTAAAGCTACATCAAATGATTCTCCCATTTCTCCCCAATTAAACATCCATGGAAATAAGTTCAAATGTGCTGAACTTGAAACAGGTAATAATTCTGTTAATCCTTGTACAACTCCTAAAATCAATGCTTGTATTTCATTCATTATTTTTCCTCTTTTCTTCTTTTTATTTTTCTTCTTTTAGTATATTATATAATGTATCTTTTATAAATTCAGCTGATGTTAATGGTGCAATTTTCCCCGGAATTGAAAGTGCCAAAATGGATTTTATTCCTGCTTTTTCTGTTTCTTTCATATTAACTCCTCCAGGCTTTGATGCTAAATCTATAATCAAACAATCTTTTCTTATACATTCTATTTGTTCTTTTTCTATTATCATAGTTGGTATTGTATTAATTATAATATCAAATTTATTTAATTGTTTATTTAATTCTTCTAATTTTACAACCTCGTATCCATATGTTTTAATCCATGCAAAATCCTTATTCTTCCTGGCTTCGCAATATATATTTGCATTCATTGCTTTAAAGACATTCGCTACTGTTTTACCTACTCTTCCAAATCCTAATATTAATACATTGCTCCCATGTATAGTCTTTATCGTTTCTGTAATTGCTATTTGAAGTGCTCCTTCTGCTGTTGCAATAGTATTTAATACAACTAATTCTTCTCTTTCTAATATATTAACAATTTTTATATTGTTTTCTTCAAATAAATATTTTAATTCTTTTTTTATACTTCCTGCAATAATTTTTTTACCTTTTACATTGTCTATAAATTCTTTTATTGTTATTTTCTTTTCACTAAATGGTGTATTTATTTCTATACTATTAGTAGATAATGGTATTGGCCCTAAAATTAATTCAGTATTTTCTGTTGCTTGTTTTATAGATTCGCATATCTTTATTTGTTCTATATTTTTTAATTCATCTGAATTTTCTAAAGCATAAGTATTTATATTAAATTTGTCTTTTGCAAGTATTTGAGCTAATTTTACCATTCTTAGGTCTCCACCTATTATGGCTATGTTTTGAATCAATTAAATGCACTCTCCTTTTTTGTTTTTAATAAATTGTATTCAAAACATATTTTTATTATTCTCTTTCTTTATCTTTTTCTTGTTCTTCCTGTCTTTTCGTTTTAATAATTCTCATTACTTTTATATCATTATGATTTAAATTTCCAACTAATTCAAATGTGCGTTTTAAATGTAACATAGTTTCTTTATCTTTTTTACTTACTTTTGGACGCTTTTTATTTTCTTCAACTTTTATTTTCTTTGTAGGCTTTTCAACTTTGTTAAAAATAATTCTAAATATTAATTCTTTTCTTATTGTTTCATATATTTCTGGATTTTCATCTACAGCTGCATTTAGATATTGAACTGCCTTTTCTTCATCACCTTTTAGCATTGCAATATAAGCCAAGTAATAATATGCATCTTCTTCTAATTCTTCATCTTGCACGCATTCCAAAAAATATTGTTCTGCTTCTTCTAATTCATTATACAATAATGCAATTTGTCCTAAACTATATTTTGCACGGTATAATAATGAATTTAATTCTGCTGCTTTTTCATAATATTCTTTTGCACTTTGAAAATCATTCAATCTAGTATAAATCATTCCTAAGTTATAATATAAATCATAATTTTCTGGATGATATTGTAATGCATCTAAATAAACGCTAACGGCTTCTTTAAATTTTTCTTGTTCATACAAAATATCTCCAAGTAAAAATGTTGCATTTTCCCAATCAGGTCTTTTTTTAAGTAATTCATTTAATATTTTTACAGATTCATTTGAATTTCCTGTTTTATGAAATAAATCTGCTATTTTATAATTTATATTATCATCTTGTGGTCTAATATTTATTGCTCTTATATATTCTTCAATTGCTGTTTGTAATTGTCCTTCTTTTTCATATTTTTCTGCTAATAACTTATGTCCATAATAGCTATTAGGATTTTTTTCTACTAATTGTAATAATATTTTTTTAGATTTTTCTTCATTACCAATTGTAAAATACAATTTAGAAAGTGAGATATAAATAGCTTCTGTTAATGTTATTCCTTTTCTTTCTATTAATATAATAATTATAGGCAATATAACAGAAAATACATATGTTAATATTAGTAGAAGTATATTTAATTCTACTTCTATTATTAATGCTATAAATCCAATTGTAATACCCAAAGCTTGTAATACTAATACATATATATAGTTAGTATCATTTTTTTGTATCATTCTAAAAAATAAAAATAAAAATAATCCTAATGCAAACACATTAAATAAAATTCTTTCTATCATAAGCATTCTCCTTTATTTTGAAAACTTTTTGTTATAGTTATCAATACATTCTTGGATAATTCTTTCTGCTTCTTCTCTTCCCATGATTTTATCTATCGTTGTTTGTTTTCCTTCTAATTGTTTATATACTTCAAAAAAGTGCATAATTTCTGCTGATATATGTCCTGGAACTTCTGTAATATCTTTATATTCATTTAAAAATGGATCTTGTTTAGAGATTGCTATAATCTTTTCATCATAATCTTCTCCATCTATCATTTTTAATACTCCTATTGGATATACCTCAACTAATGCTAATGATACTATTTTTTCTTGGCAAAGTACTATTACATCTAAAGGATCGTTATCTCCTGCATAAGTTCTTGGTATAAAACCATAATTTGCTGGGTAATGTGTTGAAGTATATAATACTCTATCTAACCTTAACATTCCTGTTGGCTTATCTAATTCATATTTATTTTTACCACCTTTTGAAATCTCTATAACAGCAACAAAATCATCTTTTTTAATTCTTTCTGGATCGATGTCATGCCATATGTTCATAATTCTTCCCCCTTTTATATTTTCTTATCTATTTTAGGCTATTTTTGTCAAAAAGTCCATAGGAAATATAATTTTTTTCATATTTTTTAAATTTCACTATTGACAAACTATCTTTTTTGGTATTATAATATGTCTTGTCAGTTGCAAAACTTATATGCAGATGTGGCGGAACTGGCAGACGCACAGGACTTAAAATCCTGCGGTTGAATAAACCGTGCCGGTTCGATTCCGGCCATCTGCACCAATAAATAGCAATTTTTAAGAGATTTCAACAGAACTCAAGAAAATTCTAAAATGGTTAAAAGCCAGTATTCAAAGTGATTTGAATACTGGCTTTACTTTTTTCTAAAATTCTAACAAGTTTCGATAATATGTGAAAAAATGTTAGGAAACGATGTTAGGAAAAATTTAATTCAAATTATTGAAATTACATGCTTTCACAAAATTCATAGCTTAGAAAGGAAAAGTTATGGAATTTATACCTTATTGTGCAGAAGAAGCATTCCAATTTTGTTTCTATCAAATTCCAAAAGAACTATTTACAAATAAAAATTATAAAGGAAAATTAAGTTCAGATGCAATAATATTATATAGTTTATTGCTAGATAGATTATCAATATCTATTAAAAACAAATGGATAGATGATGAAGGACTTATATATCTAATTCTTACAAGAAAAGAAGCTCAAGAAAAGCTAAACATTTCAGATAAAACAGTAACTAAAGCTTTTAGACAATTAGAAGAACTTAAGTTAATAAGTGAAAAAAGAATAGGTAAAGGAAAAACATATAAAATATATGTCGGAAAAATTAATCGTAAAATTTACGATTTAAGTACCGGAAATTTTACGACTGAACTACCGGAAAAAGTACGACATAGTAAGAATAATAATATTTATAATAAAAATAGTAAGAATAATGATTTTGATAAAAGAGATTATAAAGATTTATCATTTTTATATGCAAACAATGATTGGAATAAATAATAAAAATTGAATGGAGAATTTAGAATGAATATTGAATATACAAAATATGGAGATTATTATTTGCCAAATTTAGTAGCACCACAAAATATGAGAGGTTTCAAGTTAGGAAAATATGGAAAATTAAGATTAAATTATTTGAAAGAAAATAAAAGAGCAGAATATATGATTTTGCTTATGAACAATAAATTGCAACAACATTTAATGGAAATAGATAAATCAGCTAATAGAAGATATGAAATTTTAATAAGGCAACTTACTGAAAAAGAAAATATTACTGAAGAATTAAAAACAAACAATCAAATGGAATGGATTGGCAAAATGAATTATATTAAAAATTGTGCTGAAGAAATTATATTTAATGAATTAATTTATGTATAGAATGGAGAGTATGTTATGGAAGAAGAAAGATTATATGATATAGGTTCAATTGAATTAACAGATCTAATTGAACAAAGAAGAATGAGTTTAGTTGATAAGAATGAAGATTACAAAAAATTATCCAAAGAATTTAAGAAGATAATGGACACATAACCAAATTTGCAATTAATATTAGAAAAAGACAAAGAAATTATTCTAAATGAAATTGATTGCAAAATGTTACAAAAGTTAGTCAATATTTATTTAGAAATGACAATGTATGAAGAACGAGAAATTTTCTTTTTAGGGGGAAAAGAAGCATATTATTACTTCAAAAATATAGGAATTTTAAAGGACTGAATATTAAATAGCAAGCCATGAATTGTTACTACCACAATTCGAAAATAGGAAAATCCCAAACCCATTAGATAAGGATAGAATTTGCAAATAAAATTATGTAAGTTCTTCCTTTAATATAAAAAATTGGAGGTAAATATATGAGAAATAGAACAATAAAAAAACAAGTTTGGTTAAATGAAAACGAAGAAAAGTTATTAAAAGAAAAATGTTATAACGGATTAATAAGTGAATCAGATTTTTTTAGAAGATGTATTACAAATAAAAATTTAAAAGAAAAACCAGATGAAGAATTTTACAACATATTGCAAAATTTAAATAAAATTGGAACTAATATAAATCAAGTTGCAAAGAAAGCAAATATTTATGGAATTGTAGACACTTATAAATTCGACAAATGTTATAGAGAAATTTTAGATATGAAATTAAAGTTAGAGCGAAAATATTTGTAGGAGGTTTTGCATTTGGCAGTGACAGATTTAAGTCCAATAAAAACTGGAAAAATTAAAAGTGTAATTGATTATGATATGAATCCATTAAAAACAAAAGATAAATTATATGTGTCAGGAATAAATTGTATTCCTGACATTGCTTATGATGAAATGATGATTGTAAAAAATGGTTACGGAAAGACTGATAGAATTATAGGATTCCACGGATACCAGTCATTTGAAACAGGAGAAGTAAGTCCAGAGATAGCTCATGAAATAGGTGTAAAATTGGCACAGGAATTATGGGGAGATAGATTTCAAGTTATTGTTTCAACACATATTAATACTGACAATATTCATAATCACTTTTGTTTAAATTCTGTATCATTTAAAGATGGTAAAAAATATTATTGGAATAAAGCTGAAAAATTCAATATGAGAAAGGCTTCAGATATTCTTTGCAGTGATTATGGATTATCTGTATTGAATGAACGAAATAGTAATAGAACTAATGCTTTTGCAGATAAATATGCAAATAGCAATAAAACTTTAATTGAAATAAAGCAGGATATAGATTATGCAATTTATATGAGTAATAATTATAATGATTTTAGAATGTATATGAAAAACATGGGATATAAATTAATTGATTATGGTGTAAAATTTAGTATTTCTTGCGAATTCTTGAAAAGAAATATACGACCTGAAAGGAGATTTGGAAAAGATTATAGTTTGGAAAGAATTAGACAGAGAATACGAGAAGAAAAAGGTATATTATATAATTCTAGTTATTTAAAAAGTGGTGTTAATAAACATTTTGTTTCAAAGGTTTATAAGGATTATAAATATAAAAACAAACGAGAACCTAGTTTATTTGAGATTTTGTTTGAGTTTATAATATTTGTCACTATGGGAATTGATTTAACTAAAAAAGGTAATTTCAAAGCAATAAAGCATAAATTATCTAAAGATCAGAAAAAGGCAGTAAAGATAATGGAAAAATATTCGGATGAAAATAAAATGATAGCCCAATATAAGATTATTTCTTTTGAAGATTTAGAAAGTATTAAAGAAACGAAGCAAGCTGAATTATCTAAGTTAAAAAGTGAAAGAGAAGAATTGCAAAGAGAAAATCGAAAGAATATTCCTGAAGAAAAGAAAAATGAAAATATTAATTTGATTGAAAAATTAAGTGTTGATATTAAAGAAGTTGGTAGATTGGTGTATTTGTGTAATGATATGTTATTTGTTAGGAATAAAATTAAGGTTGAAAGAGAATTGTATTTAATTCAAAAGGATGAAATTGAAAAACAGAACAAAGAAAAGAATAGAAAATATGAAAGATGACGAATTTGTATTTGATAAAATTGAAAAAACTGAGGTCTAAAAAATAGACCTCAGCTAAAAATTATTTCAAAGTTTCAGTATACATTTTAAAATATTGTGTTAATGCATTCTTAAATGTATCTGATAGGATAATTTCGCCATGCAATTTCATAATTGCATAGTTATAATTGTCTAAAACAGGTTTGATTTTGTACAATTCATTCCACGAGCCATACCTCAAATATTCTTTACTAGTGTATTTCAACATTTTAGGACTATAAGTGATATCGCGACAATGACCATGAACAACAACATTGGATGTATGATAAGCTTCAAAGAGTTCTAAAACTAAAGGTGTCTCAGAAGACGGCATATTTTCACCAGACCATTCTACACAATGATTTTTCCATGTGTGAATGAGTGTCAAATGCTCTCTAGAAAGATTTCCCAAAGAAGATCCAGTTGAAGTAATTAATATACCTTCTGGAATGCGTTTTGCAATGAATCCAGCAACTCCATTTGAATATTGATTATCCTGAATATATTTTCCCGTCTTAAAAAATTCAGGATAATATAAATCAATGATTTTCTGCATATTATAGTTTACTTTTTTTCCAAAATATCTGATTTTAGAATATTTGTGACAAACACTATCTAAAATTTTTTCCCAAGGAGCCATAGTAATTTTTTCTAGAATGCCATCATCATTGTATACATATTCAGGATAAATAATAGAGATATTCCCAAATGAAAGGATTTTATTGAAGTTTTCCTTTGTAATTGGATGGTTAAAGTATCCCTGATTCATTGATGGAGCTATAATAATATATTTTCCTTTTCCTATAGCCTCATGTAAAATCGATAATGGGTAATTATCAGCAATTCCGTTTGCAATTTTTGAAAAAGTATTAAATGTACACGGTGCAATAATTACAATATCTTCCTCAGGAATTCTATCATCAGCTGAAATATGATTAAAAGTATATTCTCTTTTTATCCGATAGTCCTCCAACAACGATAAATCCATAATTGAGCAACTCATTTCTGTTGGCATCACAATACAAGTAGCACCTTCATTACTCAAGTCATCCAAAAGATTTTTAACATTTTTAGACTTTGTTGCACCAGTTGTAATAAGATAAATTACTTTACCTTCTAACACAATAATCACCTCCTACTAGAAATTGTATCTCCGATACAATTCATAAGCAATAGCAGATACGGCAACAGGTAATGTTAAAAAGTCAACTTTAGATTTATCCATTGGCAATTTAACAGTTGTATCTAACATAGCCTGTTTTACATCTGTTAAACCAGATGTTTCTGTACCGAAAACAACAACAATATCTTGACTTTCTGGTAAATTTAAATCGTAAAAAATTTTGTTAGTGTTTCCAGATGTTCCAATTAGATATTTTCCTTTGCTTTTTAAATCAGCAATAGCTTCTTCAAAGGTTTCATAATGTATTTCGGTGATTTTTTCAGTAATATTCCAAGATTTTACTTTACTTTGAATCTTTGGAAGATTAAAAGGAATTGAGTTCTTTCCAGCCGTATATATTACACAATCAATTGCATTCGCAATCTGAATAATATGTGCAATATCATAGGGTGACCGAATTGTGTCAAACAATAATTCAACTTTTTTCATAGTAATACCGCCTTTCAGTAATTAAAGTTTTTGAGTTACTAAAATAAATGGATCAGAAGTAATCTTTATATTGATACTTCCAAAAGCATTTTTAATGCAATCTTCATCTTTGGATGAATAATCTTGAATAAATGGATAGCTTTTTACTACATTTAACAAATCTGTTATTTTTGTAAAGGTTCGTTCAATGTAGTATGTTTCTAAACTTATAAGATGCATATGTTCTCTTTCTAATTTTTCAACATAAAATGTTGGAATTCTAGAACGAATAAGTCGTTCTGGAAAAAGAGTTGCAATTTCGACTAATCCTTTCCCTGTACCATATTCCCTAAATATAAAGTATCCATTAGGTTTTAATACTCTAAATATTTCGCAAGAGCTAAATCTAGTTACATTCTTTGCTGTAATAATATCAAATGAAGAATCGTCGAATGGCAAATGAGTATTATCTCCTTTCACAATAAGTGCAGTTCCGTTTAAATTTTTGTTTGCTTCTTTTATCATTGCCTCGGAATTGTCTAAACCAACAAGATTACAACTAAAGTTGCATTTTTCTTTTATTTGACTTAAAACAAAACCATTTCCAGTTCCAATGTCTAATACATTATCATCCTCCTTTAATAATGAAATAATTTTCCGAAAGAACAAGTCATTTATATTAATTTCTTGTTCAATGGGTGCTGTACTTACAGAATTTCTTATGCTTACTACTTTTTCGTCATAAAACATAATTATCACCTCTTTTATAAGTTTTACGAATACTATTCTATCATATTATGTAAATTATGTCAATATAAACAAAGGCGATGCATTATACATCGCCTTTGTTTATCATTTTTTGCAACTAATTAGCAGAATTTCAGAGCCAACATCAAATATTTCTACAGATTCAAAACCACTATTTAAGATTGCTGCCTGTACCCAATCCAAATTTTTCTGTGTTTCAACATTGGAACATTCCTTTGTAGAGGGGTTATAGATACCTTTAATAATAGTTCTAGAACCATTAGAAAGGTCAATATAACCATTAGAAATAGAAAAAATCACAATTCCATAAGGTTTCAAACTCTTATAAGCCTTCTTTACGATAACATCCAAATCATTTCCTGCACAATATGCAGCTCTTAAATTAAGATAGATATCATAATAATTATGCTTGGGTTCAAAAGAATCCATTGACTGACAAAAAAAGTTAATCCTTGGGAATAATTCTTTCCCGTTTTTCACAGCTGTCTTAGATATTTCAACAACATCAAATTCAATATCATTGAATCCATTAAAAATCTGAAATAATTCAGAACCATTATTAGAGCCTACAGCTAAAACTTTGCAATTAGTCAAACAAGATTTATATTCTCTAATTTTTGAAAGGAACTGAGTATTCCAATTTGGGCATTCTAAACGATAATCATTTTGATAGTTATATGTCCCATATTTTTTGTTAAAAGCATGATCTCTTGCTTGTTTAGCCAATCTAAATACTTGTAATTTTTGAGATGGAGGAAGATTTTTGGTCCATCTTTTTACTTCATCATCAAAAAATTTTGTTGTATCAAATTCTACATTGTAACCATGATTCCGCATAAATTCTTCTACAAGTTCCTTAATGCTAATTTCATACCAATTTTTACTCATATAAATTCCACCTTTCAGTTGTGTTAGATAGTTAATAATTAAATTAATCAATTTAATTATTAACTATCCGTTTTTCTGCTAAGTTGCGAACATATTATATCATAAAAAAACAAAACAGTAAACATAATTTTAATTAAATACATCGATTTTTTCCGTTTTATTTATAATTTTCCCAGTTAATGCATTAAAAAGAACATTTTTTAAAAAATTTTTATCTCCATACCATTGTATCAAATTTATAAATTCATCTAAGTCACACCAT
>JAAZCX010000037.1 GCA_012513065.1 Clostridiaceae bacterium
AATGAAATAGGAAATGGAATTTGGAATTTATCATAATATAACTTTGCTAAATCAGTAAAGGACTTTTCATAATAATTTTCTGTTTTCAACATAATTTCTCCTTTTCTTAATAATTTAAATGCAAAGCTTAGTAAGAAAATAATACCATATTCTGAATCTGTTCTTAAATTAGAGTATTCATCAATTGTAAATTCATGTGATTCTTTATTCCATAGATATCCATCTATTTTTTGGTCTATTTCTTCTAATCTATATGTTCCTGTTATTAATGGATATGGAGTTGTGAATTCCCCATTTTCATCAGTTTCAAATTCGCAATATGTTGCATTGTTTGGATATGTTACTGTTTGACAAACATATTTATTATTTTTCACATCAAATATTTTAAATTTAATTCCACTTCTTTTAATTATTTCGCCAGTTTCTGAATCGATTTTAACAACTCTTAATTTTGCTTTTACAGGTGCGTTAGAAATAACTTTTTTAACTGTATCTCCTACTTGCTTAACTTCTATTTTAAAGTCATCTGCTTTTTCATGTCCAGCAGTTGATGTAAGTTGTTTAACTGTATAAGTTCCATATGGTAAAGTGAATTTAAACACTCCTTGAGAATCAGTAGTTACTTCTTTTACTAATTCATTTTTATTATTGTATATTCCAAATTTCACTCCCACCTCAGGTGTCATTATTCCGGTTTTATCACTAGCATATACTTTAGTAAATTCAAAATCTAATTTAATTACTTTTTCGTAAACTTGCACGGTTGGATTTAAATTACTTTCTGTTATTTCAAAATAATATTTTGTAGTATCTAATAAATATCCTTCTGAAGCTTTTTCTTCTAATAAATAAAACTTTCCTAAACTAGGTAAGTAATTAGATGTGATTTTACCTTCAGAGTTAGTTGTTACACTTCCTACTCTAGTGGCATCTTCTTTATAGATTCCGTACACTGCTCCAGCAAGTGTTGCTTCCCCTTGAGGGATATTTTCTTTTGTTTCTGAATCTTTCTTTTCAGTAGTTACTTTACCACCAATAACTTTGATAGTTACTTTACTATACACAGGATCATAATTTCCAACACGTATTACGTTTTGTGAGTGATTTGAAGTATACACAACTGGTGGTATTTCATATTTTGTTGATTTCTTTTGCAAAGTGATTGTTCCATTACCAATTCCTTTAGCTTTTATTTTTAATTGATTACCACTAATTGAAGCCTCAACATTTGACGTTCCAGTGATGGTGTATTGACTTAAAATGTTATTTGCATCATTTAAAGTAACACTACTTCCAATTGGCAAAACATCCACATTATCAAATTTTGGTGCTTTATAATTGTTAGATATTAATTTTTCAATTTCAGCTATTTCACTATCATATGTATTAACTTTACTGCCGTTTAATCCATTAGTAAAATAAAAGTCTGATTCTGGATTTGTTGTCCTCCATATCATCACTTGAGTTACTGCATACCACTTGTGAGAACTATGGTTATATCCATTTTCATTATACTGATAACCATAATAAGCTAATAAACTAATTCTTTCCCATTGAGCTTCTGTTAGTCCTAAAATTCTCGCATAATCTTCTCTAATAACTGTATAATATGGTAAATTATTATCTATATCAACATATGGTTGCAAACAATAAACAAATGCATTATCTTCACTTCTTCTAATAAATCGTGCTTGCTTATAATTGATTGATCCATTAGGTTTTACTTTATTGATATAAATATTATTAATATATTCGCTCGGCCATATGGCTTCGCCAGTATATTCTTCGGCTTTTACTTCTTGAATAGTAAATATAGCCATTAAAAAAAGTATGCTCATCATTGCATACTTAACAATTTTATTTTTCATTTTGATTTCCTTTCTTAATACTTTATTCTTAACATGTCCCCTAAATATGCACCCGAATAACTATTGATTGTAGTACAAGAAAAACTAAGAATATCTTCCAACTTATTTCCAGCATCTATACAAGCTTGATGGGCATTTGTATAATTTCCATAATCTTTAATTGAATAGTCAACTGTCGCCCATGACCACATAGGTTCATTATAATAGTCATATTCACTTATTCCTAATTCTTCCCAAGCTGATATTTCAGTTTTAGCATCATTAATAATTGGTTCTTCCTTCTTTTTCTCTACTACTTTTGATTCACCATTTAATATGTTACTGCCAACGTTACTATTGCTCTCCAAATTGTTTTTATTAGACTCAATATTGCTGTTACTAAAATCAGGCTCAACAGTAATGTTGTCTTCATTATTTTCAGTAATGGTTTCTTCACTAAAATCACTTTCCTTTTCATTAACAATTTCTTTTTTTATTTCTTTTAATTTGGTTTGTTCATCTTTATTATTATTTTTATTGGTGTATAAACTTAACATAGTAATTAAAAGAATTAATACAATGCTTGTTGAAATAAGAATTATTTTTTTCATTTTTCACCTCTTACTAAAAATTGTAATTATAGTAAATCATTTTATCAAGGGTGCTACATATCTAAATCATACGCATCACCCCTTTCAATTTCACGTTCTTTATATTGTTTAATAGCATCTATTATATATTTTTCAACATATCTTTTATCTCTATTTACTATTTCATTCGGGAGAACTGATTCAATCTTTTCTTTATTAAATGTAATCTTTTCATTTTGATTACCCTTTTTTTCAGATAAAATTTTTTCTAATGAATCTCCATTTAATTTTTTTTGCTTAGATAACTCTTTTATCTTTATAGCCTGAGCATGTGAGGGGGTTAAATCTTCATATACTATTTCAGAGTAAACTAATTCTTGTTCATCCTTATTTAAATAAGATAATTCTACAGCTGGTTTTATACCCATTGTTAAAAATTTCTTTTTTTCATTCTTAACACTATCATCTACTAATTGTAATAATTCTGGTATCAAATGCGTTAATCTTATATATCTATATACTTGTCTTTTACTATCTTCAAATAATTTATCAGTTGTACTAGTAGTTTTAATTTTTGTGACCTCGGGGCACGAAGTTTTATTTATGTTTTTCTTATTTGCTTCTAATTTCATTTTATATGCAAAAGCTTTCTCACTAGGTAATATTTTTTCTCTTTGTAAATTAGAATCAACCATAAAAACAATTGCTTCCTCATCTGATAATTCTTTTATTATTGCTTCTATATTTTCTTCACCGAGAATTACCATTGCTTTTAATCTCCTATGACCAGATATCATTTCATATCCTTTATCTTTAGACCTAAGCACAACTGGATTCAGTAAACCATTTTCTTTAATACTTTGAGTTAGTTCAATTAAAGACTCATCTTCATTGACATGAAAAGGATGATTTACAAATGGCTTTATATCTTTTATTTTGATTTTAACCATTTAGATCAACCTCCAAATTCATTTTCCATTCAATATATTCTAGATAAGAAATTTCTCTCTTACTTCTTTTAGTTTTCATGTTTGTCCATTCATCCATTACTTTCCTAAACAGAATAAGATCTTTATCTTTTACATTTGCTGTCTTTGTTAAATCTAGATTATAATTTGGAATTAATTCTTCCAACCACAAAAGTGTATATATAATATCCGTAATATCTTTATATTCATATTTTTTAATTGCATTATAATTTACTTTTAGTATGAAAGCTATTTCTCGTGTTCTTTCTTCCTTTGGACTTCTATTTCCTTTTTCATATCTTGTCATTGTTCTTCTTTTGCATTCACCAGTTAATCCCAACTTATTAGAAACTTCATCTTGACTCATTAATCTAATTTGTCTTATAAATGCTATTCTAGATCCTTGGGATAAATCTTTAAGTATTGGTCTTGTATATAGTAATCGCATTTTTTATACCTCCTATTTTTTATCGCAGAAGTATATTTTTTAAAAGAAAAAAAGACTAAATTAACTCTATATACGATTATATAAGTCAATTCAGTCTTAATTTTAAATATAAATGTCAACATAAATGGGTTTAAACACTCTATTGTAACAACATTCATGATATTCGGATAAAAACCTTTGTATATCATCTCTTGTTATAACTAAACGAGTTAGAAAGATTTTAGTCTTTTCTATTCCATTGTACTCCCATTCTTGATTGCAGCTTGAGCTGCTGCTAAGCGAGCTATTGGAACTCTAAATGGAGAACAAGATACATATTTTAATCCTATCTTATGACAGAATTCAATAGTTGCTGGATCTCCTCCATGTTCACCACAGATTCCTAATTTAATATCAGGACGAGTTGCT
>JAAZCX010000038.1 GCA_012513065.1 Clostridiaceae bacterium
ATGCAGGATACGAAAAGATATTATAATAAAAAAGATAAAATTTTAGCATTTCACGCATATCAATCTTTTGCAGAGGGAGAGGTTACTCCAGAATTAGCACATCAAATTGGTGTGCAACTTGCAAATGAAATGTGGGGAGATAGATTTCAAGTAGTAGTTACAACTCATCTTAATACTAATCATATACATAATCATATAGTGCTTAATTCTGTTTCTTTTGAAGATGGATTAAAATATTATGATAATCATACTAATTATGCAAAAATGAGGCATATTTCAGATGAACTTTGTAAGGAATATGGATTAAGTGTAATAGAAGAAAAAGAAACAAAGAAAAAAATGAATTATGATAATTTTTATAAGAAATCTTTATATACTGACAACTATTCTAATAATGCAAAACGAGATTTAGATTTAGCAATTAGACAAGCATATTCTTATGATGACTTTTTATACTTAATGAAAAAATTAGATTATGAAATTATTTTTAGAGCTAATAAAATTAGTATAAGAAAAGAACCTTATAAAAGAAATATTAGAATAGAAAGAAGATATGGAGAAAATTATTCAATAGAAAATATAAAAAGAAGAATAATAGAAGAACAAGCTGTTCGAGTTCCGTTTATAGAAAATGTTTATAATTATAGAAAAGTTAATTATCCTTTTGCTAAAAGGCACAAAAGAGCCAAAGCGAAAGGATTTATTGCTTTATATTATCATTATTGTTATTTGCTAAAAGTTTTTCCAGATAATGTACCACAACAAAGATTACCACCAAGTATTAGAGCAGATGTTTCAAGAATGGAACAATTATCTGAAGAAGCAAGATTTTTAGCAACACATAAAATAAAAACATTTGAAGAATTAAGTAATTATCAAGATGATGTGAATTTTAAAATAAAAGAAATACTAGACCAAAGAGAAAGACTTTGGGCAAAAAGAAAGTTATCAAAAGATGGAAATGAAATGCACGAATATGCAGAGCAGATTTCATCTTTAAATGATAAATTAGTTAAATTAAGAAAGAGGGTGGAATTATGTGAAGATATTAAAACAAGAGTACCGAAGATAGATAATAATTTATCTGAATTAGATACACAAGAAGAAATGGAAAAAGAAACAAAAGATAGAAAAAAAGAGAAAAGAAAAAAAGGAAAGGAGTAAATGATATATGAGTGTTAATGGAGATGTATCAGAACAAGTAGTAAGATTAAGTTTAGAGGGATTTGAAATTTTAGCAAGACTAACTGGTAGTGGAGCAAAGAATGTTGCTGCAATGATTTATACTATTATGAAAGATAAAAAACAAACAAAAGGAAAAATTAGACTTAATAATATGTTAAAAACAGGAAAGCCTTTAAAAATTTTTACTGTAAGCAGAGAAGATTTAAAAACATTTGCAAGAGAAGCAAAAAATTATGGTATTTCATATTGTGCTTTAATCAATAGAAATAACAAAGACATTGATGGAATGGTAGATGTTATGGTTAAAGATGAAGATGCTTCAAGAATAAATAGAATTGTAGAAAGATTTAAACTAACAACAACAGATACGGCGAAAATGGATACTGTTATTACAAAATCTATTGAAGATAGAGAGGCAGAAAAAAGAGAAAAGAGTATTCCAGAAAAATCAAAGGAACAACAACTAGAAGATTTACTTGCTAAAAAGCCTATGCAGACAGAAGAAACCTCAAAAGTAAATTTCAATATGGCAAAGACGGAAAAAGACCCTCTGTCAGAGCCTTCCTCAACGACTTCCAAAATGCAAGAAGGGGTATCTAAAGGAGCAAAGAAACCATCTGTAAAGAAAGAACTTGCAGAACTTAAAGTTGAAGCAAAGAGATTAGATGAACAAAAATCTAAAGAAAAGGTTAAAGTAAATATAGCACCTGTTCAAAATAATAAAAAAGCAAAAGCGAAATCAAGTAGATAAGGAGGAATGTTAAATGGAAGAAATGAGAACAATTAATTTAGATAAATATGATTATCGACTAATATTAAATGCATTAAATGAATTTAGAAATATAAAAATACAAGAAAATGTTGATATAGAAATCATAGATAAGTTAATGTCAAAATTATTAAAAGCCCCTGTAAATAAGAAGATGTTATCTTTAAATAGAACTGCAAAGGGAAAATTTACAAGCAATGAAGCAAGATGAAAAAAGAATAATGAGAGTGTTGTATGTAATAGGAATTATTCCAATTATTTGGATTGCTCTCCTTTTAGCTCCTTATACTAAAGGTGGACTTATAGAAATAATAAAAAATGGTAGTGTTGCATTAAATCAGCCATTTAAAATAGTTATCGTAGAGAATAGCATTAGAACTATTCTTATTTTTTTGATTATTTATATATTTTCAATCTTATTATATGAATCAACTAGAAAGAATTATAGGAGGAGAGAAGAAAATGGTTCAGCCAAATGGGGCGAGGCAAAGGAATTAAATAAAAAATACAAACAACCTAATAATTATAATAAGTTGCTTACTAAAAATGTTTCTGTTGGATTAAATGGAAGAAAGCATAGAAGAAATGTTAATGTATTAGTTATTGGTGGTTCTGGTGCAGGAAAGACATTTAGTTATTGTAAGCCAAATGTAATGCAATGTGCAAC
>JAAZCX010000039.1 GCA_012513065.1 Clostridiaceae bacterium
ATTAAAAATATTATTTGTCTTTTTATCTAAATCATTTTCACTATATGTTAAATTATAAATTTCTCCTTCTACTATAACTTCAGAAGTATCAATACTTAATTTGTTAATTCTAAGATTTTCTCCTTTTATTGTAAGTAAACCTAATTCAGTTTCTATAATTACTACTTGATCATCAAAACTAAGAACGTCTAATACTCCAGAAACACTTAATTTTTCCCTATTCTCTAATATAAGGTTTTGTATTACATTAATATTATTATTAATTAATTTTCTATCTTCTAATGCCATAATAAACTTCAATTCCTCCCCTTCTCTTTTTATAAATAATATATATTCAGACCTTGTCTATTTTAGAACAAATATTTATTTAATTTTTTAGTTTTATTATGTAATATAAAAAGTATCTCAAAATATGAGATACTTTATATTAATGTTTTATGCAATTGTTCTAATATATTGTTTGATAGTTTTTTAGAAAATAGTATAGCTATTTTAGATTCATTTATTTCTAAATTCAATATTTCTAATTGATTTAATTCAACAATTTTCATTATTTTTTCAAGAATACTATCATCATTCATTATTCCATGACCTATTATTGATACCCTTGAAATATTAGTATATGTTGTTTCAAAACTTTTCAATTCATCTTCTAGTAAATTTTGAAATTTATCTAATACTGTAGATTTTATTGCGAAATTTATATTAGTATAATGATTACTATAATTTTGAAAGTAATTTGCACCTATTTGTTTTTTTAATAGTAAATCAACTAACCTGTTAAATATTTCTGGTGAGTAAGTTTCATATCTCATACTAACGTAAATAATATCATCATTTTTTACAATACTTTTTACTTTTGTATCCTCTATCTTTTCTTGTATAGTTGTTCCTTGTTTATTATTAAAAGTAGATTTAGTAATTATCGGAATATTATATTTTTGCCCTACTTCGATACATCTATTATGAAGAACTTTAGCTCCTTCATTTGCAATTTCTAACATTTCTTCATATGATAAAGTTTCTAATTTTTTAGCAATTGTAATTTTATTAGGATCTGTTGTATATACCCCATCTACATCTGAAAAAATATAACAATGTTTAGCATTTATAGCAGCTGCTATAGCTACTGCTGTAGTATCAGAACCACCTCTACCCAATGTTGTTATATCTGATTTCTCATTTATTCCTTGAAAACCTGCAACTATAACTATATTATCATTATTTAATTCAGTTATTATTCGTGTAGTATCAATATTTTCTATTTTTGCATTTTGATTTAAAGAATTTGTATAAATTCCTGCTTGCCATCCAGTTAAAGAAATAGATTTATAATCTAAGCGATTTAATAATATTGAGAGTTTAGACATTGATATTTGTTCTCCGGTACTTAATAATACATCCATTTCTCTATCATTTGGTATATTTGATAATTCTTTAGCTTCTTTAATTAATTTGTCTGTAGTTTTTCCTTGTGCGGAAACTACTACAACAATTTTATTGTTTTCATTATAAAAATCTATAATTTTTTTAGCTACAACATTTAATTTTAAATTATCTGCTACACTACTTCCACCAAATTTTAATACTATTGTGTCCATAATTTTTTGACACCTTCTTTGCTAAGAAAACTATTTTGTTTAATTTAATTATAAATTGAACTTATTGTATTATATTCATAATTAGATATTAAAGTGAAAAAGAATTTATAAAGTAAAATATTATAATTAATATTGTGAAAATTAAAAATAATATAATTTTTTTAAATATTTGTTGTCTTTTATATTTTATACATTTATTCTTATAATTTATATTTGTTTTTTTAGTTTTTATTTTTCTAAATATTTTGTCTATATCTGGTTCTTTTAATAAGATTATTGGCAGAATAAAATCACATATATTATGGTTTTTAGTTTCATATAAAATAACAAAATTATATGTGTTATATTTTTTAAAAAAAATTCTATGAGTATTTTTATTTAAATATATACTTTTTAAATCTTTATAATCTATAGTAATATTTTGATCAGTGGTTTTAATTGTTAATTTGTTTTCTTTTCCAATTATAGAATATGAATTAAAAAACAAGAAACTTAATAACAATACTACTATAAATAATAATGAAGCTATTAATGCATTTGGTCTATTAATAAATCCAATTATTAATAATGTACTTATAATAATTGAATAAATAACTATTTTAATTTTATAATTATTCCAATAATTTATTATGCTTGTTTTCAATATAATATCAGTATCTATATATTCTATTACTTCATTTTTTCTGTTAATATTATTTTTATATAATAATTCTAAGCTCATATTTTTAATCATTTTCTCCATTTTTTATCATTTTTAAATAAGAATTCATAAAACCATTTAAATCTCCATCCATTACAGATGTTATATTTCCAATTTCATAACCAGTTCTATGATCTTTTACCATTGTATAAGGGCAAAATACATAAGAACGTATTTGACTTCCCCATGCTATATCCATTTGATTTCCTTTTAAATCTTCAATTTTATCTTTATGCTCTTTTTCTTTCAAATTAAGTAATTTTGATTTTAACATTTTCATAGCAGTTTCTCTATTTTGAATTTGTGAACGTTCTGATTGACAAGAAACTACTACATTGGTAGGAATATGAGTAATCCTTACTGCAGAAGATGTTTTGTTTACATGTTGCCCCCCTGCACCTGAAGCACGATAAGTATCTACTCTTAAATCATCAGGATTTATATTTATTTCAATATCTTCAGTTATTTCTGGTAGTACTTCTAATGATGCAAATGAAGTATGTCTTCTCCCACCACTATCAAATGGTGATATTCTAACTAAACGATGTACTCCCATTTCGCCTTTTAAATACCCATATGCATAAGCTCCTTTAATTAAAAAAGTAACACTTTTTATTCCGAGCTTCATCACCTTCTAAGTAATCTAATTCTTTTATTTCATAATTATTATCAACAGCCCATCTAGTATACATACGATATAACATTTCTACCCAATCACATGATTCAGTTCCTCCAGCACCAGGATGTAGAGTTAATATTGCATTATTACTATCATATTTACCAGATAATAAAATATTTATTTCTAATTTTTCAATTTCTTTTTGTATTTGTTTTATAGTTTTGTTTAATTCTTCTTCTAAACTTTCATCTTTTTCTATTTGTAAAAGTTCGTTCATTTCTATAATATTTTCTAAATGATCATTTACTCTTTTATATAATTCGATTTTATTTTTTAATTGAGTTATTTCTTTTAGAATTTTACTAGAATTACTATTGTTATTCCAGAATTCTGTTTTATTAGTTTCATTTTCTAATTCTTTTAATCTATTTGATAAGTTAGATATGTCAAAGAGACTCACCTAATTCTTTTAATTTTTTTTGTAATTGATTTAAAACTTTTCTATTTTCTTCAAAATCGATCAATTAATATCACTCTCCTTCTTTAATAATCTTATAATACACGAATTAATTTAAAAAAACAAGTTAAAATATTAAGAATAAATATAATAATATAAATTGTTTACATATTACATGCTTTTGTGGTATAATCTTAATGTTATAAAATTATAGTCCTTCATACTAATTATATGAGGGATACAAAACATAAAATCCAAGGAGGAACTAAAACATGGGAAAATTAGTAAGAGAAGAAACAGGAATTGAAGGATTAACTGTAATTACTCCAAAAGTTTTTATTGATCAAAGAGGTTATTTTTTTGAATCTTACAACTATAATGATTTCAAAGAAATAGGAATTGATAATGTTTTCGTCCAAGACAATCAGTCAAAGTCTAGCAAAGGCGTTATCAGAGGTTTACATTTTCAAAAAGAATTTCCTCAGTCTAAACTTGTACGTGTAATAGTTGGAAGTGTTTATGATGTAGCTGTTGATTTAAGAAAAGGCTCTCCTACTTTTGGAAAGTATTTTGGAGTTGTCTTATCTGCAGAAAATAAAAAACAGTTTTTTATTCCTAAGGGATTTGCTCACGGATTTGTTGTTTTGTCTGATGTAGCAGAATTTGCTTACAAGTGTGATGATTTTTATCATCCAAATGATGAAGGTGGACTTATCTGGAATGATCCGGATATAGGTATTAAATGGCCTTTAGCAGAAGTTGGTGGACTTGATAATCTTATTTTTTCAAGTAAAGATAAGTTATGGCCTACTTTAAAAGAATTAACAACTTCTGAAAATTAATTAAAACCCTAGATTGTAAATATTTCAATCTAGGGTTTTTTCTATTTTTTTTAATTGAATAATGTAATTTGTTTGTTCTCTTCTATATTCTTTTCTTTTTTGTATGCTTTTATAATATCTTCCATTTTATATAAAAGACCATACTTATTGCATTCATTTTTAAATATATTATATAAATTTTTATAATTAGGAACATTACAACTATACTGTTCTCCATAAGTAGATATATATTTATTTTTTAATCCTTTAAAATGCTTATCTAATTGAGAATAATAATACTCTCTTTGATTTTCTCTTAAAGTCATTCCCATATAAGTATAAATAAATTTTGCACCATTTTCATGTGCAAGTTTTACTAATTTTTTTATATTTTCTTCATTATCTGTAATATACGGCAATACAGGAGTCATCATAATTCCAATAAATATTCCATTATCACTTAATTCTTTTATTGCACTCAATCTTTTTGATGATTCTACTACATTTTGTTCAATAACCTTAGATAAATTGTCATCTGAAGTTGTAATTGTAAATTTTATAATAACACTATTCTTATTATTTATTTCTTTAAGTAAATCTATATCTCTTACTATCAAATCACTTTTTGTATCAATCGAAACTCCAAATCCATATTTTGAAATTAATTTTAATGCTCCTCTTGTTATTTCGTATTTTATTTCTTGTGGATTATAGGTATCAGACATAGAGCCTATACCTACAATTCCCTTTTTCCTTTTTCTTACTAATTCACTTTCTAAAATATTAAGTTCGTTTTTTTTAGCTCTAACAGTATCAAAATTATCTATATGATAACAATTACTTCTGCTATCACAATAAATGCAAGCATGAGAGCAACCTTTATATAGATTCATATTATAATCTATTCCAAACCAATTGTTTCCATCTTTCATCTTAGAAAGAATAGTTTTTGCTTTAATAAATTCCATTCTATTCTATTTTCCATTTACAACCACTAATTATTAATAATATACATTATAAATAAATTATAATCAACATTTATTTTACAATATTATCTTTTATTTCGCAATGTATAACTTAAGTATGATTTTATTAAATCAGAATCCATAAGATTTTCTGGGACCTCATCTGGAATAAAAAATTTTAATCTTTTTGTCTCAGAATCTCCTTTTAAACTTTTTTCGTCTACATTAGAAATATCTGCAAGATACAATGATGTATTATTATATACTATATCGCCATTTGGATAACTATTCTTTCTAGATTCTCCAGAAAGTGTATCTATTAGTTCTATTGAATTTGGATCTAACCTAATGCCCGTTTCCTCAAATGTTTCTCTTACAGCTGTTACTCTTAAATCTTCTCCAAGGTCTTGACATCCACCAGGTAATCCCCATTTGTTTCTGTCTGTTCTCTCTTGTAATAATATTTGTTCATTTTCATTTCTAATAATTATTGCTGCTCCAGTTTGAATAAATGGTATATGATTAATTCTATTATCTAATGCCATTCTAAATAAAACTGGATATCCACCATAATTAGCACTTAATTTCAAAAGCTCTTCTTCACTTAAACTCATTACTAAATCAACAAATTCTTCATGAGTATATTCTCTCATATTTTTATAGTCAGACATTTATATCAACTCTTACAAAATTATACCACACAATGCTCAATATCACAGGCGAGGTGATAACTTTTTTTCCTTTATATTTCAACTGTTATTGATATACATTTTTATTTTAGATACGTTTTAAATACTTAAAATAACGTATCTAAAACGTATCTAGTGGTAATTTTCTTCTTATTTTATTTTAAGGAAAAACTCGCGTTTTCCCTTATATTACTAGGATTAGCAAGTTATTTTCCACAACATTGTTTATATTTTTTTCCACTTCCACATGGACCTTTTAGATACTGCTTTTTCAGTCACTCTTGAGCATTTTTTGTCATTTTTCTTCATTTAATGTCATTTATTCTCCCTATTAATCACTACTCATTTATAGCTGAGGGTATCTAAAAAGGTATCTAAAATTATTGGTTTTTATTTACTAATTCTTGATACATTTCCATTAGTTTAGCCACACAATCAGATTCAGTCATTTTTCTCCAATCAAATCCATACGCTTCCATAACAGCTTTATCATTTTCTTGATGTGCTTTTTTTAGTTCAACTGGCATTGTTAATTCGTCATACAAGTCTGCCAAACTGCTATTCGGATATTTCGCTCTTGCATCTAATATCATTTGAGCTGCTCTCTCTATCTTCTCTTTTTGTTTTTCATTTGGTGTTGGCCATGGAAAATTATTATATACTATATCCTTTGAATATCTATAATCACTTTTCAATCTTCCTGCAACTGCTCTCATCCATGCCATATGAACATTAGAAGTTAATAACCCAAAATAGAATAAATCAGCATTAGGAATTATTAAAGTTCCCATTACAGGTATTGTATCTTTATCTAAGAATCCTATTGGAATATATTTTCTTCTTGCTGAAGATACACATGGAATTATTAAATAATGTTCGGGGTTAATTTGCTCTCTAAATAATGTTGGAGTTTCCGAAAGTCTTAATGACTCTGGTGTATTGGCTTTTATTCTATCTTCTTTACATTTATCTACTCTTTCTAAAACCAAAGGCATTCCTCTTAATTCTGATGGTTCACATCCTACTAACCACAAGCAATATCTTAATTTATTGTTTATAAATTCTTGCGCACCAACCATCTTTTTTATCCATTTCTTTGATTGAGGACATTTTTCTATAAAATTTTCATAATCTTCCTTTTCAATTTTTAGATTATTATAGTCACAAGGTTTATTTGGTGCTATCATTTTTAATCTACTATCTAATGGTCTATTTTTACTTTCTATAAAAATATTATTAGCATCAACTAAGTAGGCATTAATATTTGCTGCTTTAACAACTCTTCCATTTTCATATAAGTATTTATCAATATTTGTATTTAATGAATCAAATCCTACAATAATGCAATGCACATGGGCTTTTAAAGAAGCTTCACTATCCCATCTAAATGTTTTATATCCAAATATTATTCGTATATTATTTTTGTATAATATTTTCCACAATATCTCTGTTTGTTCTCCTTGACAAATACTATTAGTCGAAACAAACGCACATCTTATAATAGTATTTTTTATATACTTACTTGCTAATAAATACCAACATGAAACATAATCAAGGGTTCTATATTTTATATTTTTATCATTTTCAAAAACAAAATCCATGTCTTCTTTTTGACTTTGATCCGAATATTTTGATCCTACAAAAGGTGGATTACCCATTATATAATTACATTCTGTATTTAGTAAAACTTCATTCCAATCTATTCTTAGGGCATTACCTTCAACTATATTATTATATGTTTCAAGAGGTAAGAAATCTGTTAAACTCTTTCCATTAAAAACAATATTTTGTGTTTCTTCATACATTTGTGCTTCCGCTATCCATAGTGCAGTTTTTGCAACTTTAACAGCAAAATCATTTATTTCTATACCATAAAATTGTTGAATAGATACTTTTATTTGATCATTAGTACTTATTGAAATTACACCAGTTCCTTGTTGTACTTGAATAGCTTCATTTTCTAATCTTCTTAATGCTAAATAAGATTCAGTTAAAAAGTTTCCAGAGCCACAGGCAGGATCAAAAAATTTTAATGAAGCAATATAATTTTGAAATTCATTTAATTTTTCATTTCTTGTTTTTTCATTTTTATAACTTTCTGCTTCATTTAGTTTTTCTCTTAAATCATTTAAGAATAATGGATCTATTACTTTATGAATATTTTCTATTGAAGTATAATGCATTCCACCTGCTCTTCTTGTTTCAGGATTTAATGTTGATTCAAATACTGCTCCAAATATTGTTGGACTTATTTGTGACCAATAAAATTCATCTGATGCTTTTGAAAGTAATGTATTTCTTATCTCTTCAGTAAATTTAGGTATTTCTATATTCTCATTTGAAAATAGTCCTCCATTAACATAAGGAAATTGATTTAAATCATCTTCTAAGTATGGATCTCTTTTATCAAGTGGAGTATCTAATATTTTAAATAGTTCTATTAGTGCTTTTCTCATTAAATCCAAATTTTCATATTTAGCTAAATAATCATGAAAAACATTTCTTCTACCAAATAATCCAGCATCTTCTGCATATAAACAAAATACTAATCTGACACATAATTCATTTAAATCTTTTTGAGATTGTTCGTTTTCTATATCTTTATATTCTTTTGAAAAAGCATCATATAATTTTCCAACTAATTCTCCTGCTTTAAATGATAATTCTTCCTCTTTCTTTAAATGTTCGTTTTTAGAATCTACTATAAAACTTAATCTATAATACTCTTTTGATAAGTATTTTAATAATATTTCTTCTGGTTCTCCATTTGGATTATTCATATCATATACAAGCATTGATTTAAAATTACAGGTAATGATCCACCTTGGTCTATCATCATAAGGAAGTTCTGCCGAATATCTTTTTGCTTGTTGAAAAGGATTAAGTAAAGAACCATCTGATTGCACAATAGCTTTTCTTAAATCTTTATTAATTGATTTTTGTTCTATCAATACTTTTGTTTTATTTATAAATCCATCTATAAAACCAGTTGCTTTATCAATATGTACTGTATCTTCAAAAGTAATAAATTCAGTAGCATTAGATACTCCTAAAACATTTGATAATAAATCTATCCAATATTTTTGAGATTCTCCTTTTTCGTATCCTTTATCTTTCCATCTTTCAGCAAATTCTTTTGCTGCTTTTTTCTGTTCTATATCTGTCATTTCATACCTCCTAATTAAAGTATTCTAATACTCTTAAATTATAACATAAAAGTTATTATTATTGGTATTATTGCAAGAAAATTATCTTAAATAAAAAAATTCTTTTTATTACCAGAGCCATTTAGACATTGATCACTATATCTAAAAATGCTTGTAAATAAAGGACTTTTTACCATTAAAATGATTTTAGATACCTTTTAGATACCCTCAAGCAGGGTATTTAAGAAGGTATCTAATAATATCTTCCAATATTTATATATGCAAAAAGCCCTTATTTCAAGGGCTTTCTACTATTTACCACAGCAATTTTTGTATTTCTTACCACTTCCACATGGACATAAATCATTTCTTCCAACTTTTGGTTCTGCATTTGTTACTGTTTTGTTTATAGAACCATCTTTTGATGGAGTTGCATTATCAAGCATACTTATTGCTGTATCATTTAAAGAAGTGTTTGTTATTTTAGTTGTTTCTTCTCTTGAAATGTTACCTTCTTTTTTTCTTGCGTTTAGAAGGAATTTGACAACATCAATTTTGATATTAGCATTCATTTCATCAAACATTTCACCACCAAGAAGTCTATATTGTACAACTGGATCTTTTTGTCCATATCCTTGAAGTCCAATACCATTCTTTAATTCGTCCATGTTATCAATATGATCCATCCATCTTTGGTCAACAATTTTTAACATTACTACACGTTCTAATTCTCTTAAATTTTCGCTTCCAAAGTCTTCTTCTTTTTGTTCATAATTTTTATGAATTATATCTTGTACTTCATCAATAATATTTGTTAAATTTAATTTTGTTTCTTTTAAAGATTTTACTTCATCAATTCCAAATGTTACTTTAATGTCTTGCATTAATGCTTCTCTATTTACTGTTTCCTCTGATAAGTATAATGAAATAATATCTTCAGCAACTGAATCCATCATTCTAAGTATTTTTTCTTTTAAGTTTTCACCATCTAATACTTGTCTTCTTTGAGTATATATAATTTCTCTTTGAGCATTCATAACATCATCATATGAAAGAACATTCTTACGAATACTAAAGTTTTTACCTTCTACTCTTCTTTGAGCTGTTTCTACTGATTTAGAAATCATCTTTGCTTCGATTGGCATATTTTCATCTGCACCAAGTAAATTAAATACAGTAGTTACTTTATCTCCACCAAATATTTTCATTAAATCATCATTTAAAGCAATATAAAATCTAGATTCTCCTGGATCTCCTTGACGTCCACTACGACCACGTAACTGGTTATCAATTCTTCTTGATTCATGACGTTCTGTACCAATTATTTTTAATCCGCCTGCTGCTATAACTTTTTCTTTTTCTTCTTTAATTTTTTCATCGTGTTTTTTCTCTAATTCTTTAAATTTTTCTCTAGCACTTATAATATCATTGTTATCAGTTTCATTAAAAGCTGTTGCTTGTTCAATTAATTCTTCTGAATAACCTAACTTTCTCATTTCTTGTTTAGCTAAATATTCACTGTTTCCTCCAAGCATAATATCAGTACCACGTCCAGCCATGTTAGTTGCAATTGTAACTGATCCAAATTTTCCAGCTTGTGCAATAATTTCAGCTTCTTTTTCATGGAATTTAGCATTTAATACTTCATGTTTAATTCCTTCTTTTTTTAGTAAACTACTTAATTTTTCAGATTTTTCAATTGAAACTGTACCTACTAAGACTGGTTGTCCTTTGACATTACTTTCTTTTATATCATTAATAACTGCTCTAAATTTTGCAGGTTCATTTTTATAAATAATATCATGATGATCATCTCTAACCATAGCTTTATTTGTTGGTATTTCAATAACATCCAAATGATAAATTTCTTGAAATTCGGCTTCTTCAGTCATTGCAGTACCTGTCATACCTGATAATTTTTCATACATTCTAAAATAATTTTGGAATGTTATTGTTGCAAGTGTTTTTGATTCATCTGCAATTTTAACATTTTCTTTAGCTTCAATTGCTTGATGTAAACCGTTATTATATCTTCTTCCATACATAATACGTCCTGTGAATTCATCTACAATTAATACTTCTCCATCTTTTACTATGTAATCTATATCTTTTTTCATTATTCCATAAGCACGTAATGATTGATTTACATTATGAACTAATTCAGAATTTTCTATATCGTTAAAATTTTCTAAATGAAATTCTTGTTCAGCTTTTTTTATACCTTTTCCTGTTAATGAAGCTGATTTAGCTTTTAAATCTACAATATAATCATAATTTTCATTATCTTCTGCTTGTTCAAAATCTTTAACATCTTCTTCTACTATAACTTTAGGTTTTAATCTCTTAACAAAGTTATCGGCTTTTTTATATAAATCAGAAGATTTACTTCCTCTACCTGAAATAATAAGTGGAGTACGAGCCTCATCTATTAAAATACTATCAATCTCATCAACTATAGCATACTTTAATTTTCTTTGTACTAATTGTTCTTTATATATAACCATATTATCTCTTAAATAATCAAAACCAAATTCATTATTAGTTCCATATGTTACATCACAACTATAAGCTTTTTGTTTTTCATTTGGATTCATTCCTGAAATTACAAGACCTACACTTAAGCCTAGAAATTTATATAATTTTCCCATCCATTCACTATCTCTTTTAGCTAAATAATCATTTACTGTAATTACATGTACACCTTCACCTGTTAGTGCGTTTAAATATACTGGAAGTGTTGCAACAAGAGTTTTTCCTTCACCTGTTTTCATTTCAGCAATTCTTCCTTGGTGAAGAATGATTCCACCTATTAATTGTACATCAAAATGACGCATTCCAAGAACTCTTTTTGAAGCCTCACGGACAACAGCAAATGCTTCTGGTAATAACTCATCTAATGTTTCTCCATTTTGTAATCTATTTTTTAATTCATCTGTTTTTCCTTTTAATTCTGTATCAGATAATTTTGATATTTCTTCCTCTAAACCATTAATTTTTTCAATTATTGGAATAACTCTCTTTACTTCTTTTTCACTATATGTTTTAAATAGTCCCATGTATATTATCTTCCTTTCTTTTAGTCATAAATTTATACTTTTTTAATATATCATTATTTATTATAAAAATCAAGAAAAAGAAATAATTAAATCAAATAATATAACTTTATAAATATTAATAATATTAAAGTTATATTTATAATTACAAAACATATATTGTAATAAAGTTAAAAAGTTAAAAGTGGGTGTTTTTATATATGTTTATTTATAATTTAAAGCTAAGTGGATCTCTCTTGTTTAAAATTATTCTTTCAATTATTATATTTATTGTTATTTTCTTGTGTGGAATTATAGGATATAAAATTTATAAAGCAAGTATTAAGACAAATGACGATATAAATCTAAATAGTTTAGCAGAACTAAATAATGAAAATTATTCAAGTGTTTTGAAAATGGTACACGATGACATTGATTCATACATTGGTCAAAAAATAAAATTTTCTGGTTTTGTATATAGAGTATATGATTTAGAAAACGAACAATTTATTTTAGGCAGAAATATGATTATAAGTTCAGATTTTCAAACTGTTATAGTAGGATTCCTTTGTAATTATAAAAATGCTGTTAAATTTAAAGATTATACATGGGTAGAATTAGAAGGAACTATTACTAAAGGAACATATCATGATAGTTATATACCAATATTAAATATTACCAATATAAAAGAAATTGATAAACCTTCTGATGAATATGTTAATCCACCAGATAATAATTATGTTTCTACTTCAGTAATTTTGTAAGACAAAAAAAGAGCTGGTAATTTAACCAGCTCTACTATATTTTTTAATTCAGCTTTTTTTCATGCATATTGACGGAAAGAAACAAGATATAATTGTTGATTCTGATGCGTGTACTGTACTAACAACACATCCATACTTTTTTGAAATATGATTTGCTACTGTAAAAACCGATACATCTTTGTTTAAATCATCTGCCTCCTTCTGAATTCTCTTTTTCATTTCTTCGTTGTCGGTTACAATTGTAATTCTAGCCATGTTGTAATCCTCCTTTTTTGTAATTATAAAATGTATTTTCTATTATAAATGATTTTTTTATAAAAATCAAGTATTCTCACAGTTTTTGTATTCTTTTGTCGTTTTTTATATTTCTCTTTCAAAAATAGATTTTGCAAATCCTTTATCTATCATATTTCCAAAAATATTTTTTAATATTATCAACACAATAGGTCCAATCAACATTC
>JAAZCX010000040.1 GCA_012513065.1 Clostridiaceae bacterium
AAATTGTTCTACCTTTTATTTATTTTTCTTCAACCTTTTTTGTTATCATTTTTAATGCTTTAGGGCGTTCTAATATTATGATATGTCCACATCCTAAACATTTTAGTTTAAAATCTACACCTACTCTTGTAATTTCCCATAATTTGTTTCCACAAGGATGTTGTTTTTTTGTTCTTACTATATCTCCTATATTATATTCCATTATTATTATCCTTTACTTATATTATAAAGTTCAATTTATATTTTTATTTATTTAATACTTCCATTGCTTTTTCTAATCTTTTGAATACTTTTTCTTTTCCTAATATTTGCATTATTTCATACATGTCTGGAGTATTGCTCTTTGAAGTTAGTGCAACTCTTAATACCGTGCTTATATCTCCTACATGTCCTGGCCATTTTTCAGGTTCTTGTTTCCACTCTTTTACTTCTCTTGCAAATCCTACTTCTTCAGCTAAATCCTTTATTTTATCAAACCACATTTGTTTATCATCATTTTCATTATAGTATTTTTCAATATATAATTTTAATATTTTTTTAATCAAATCTTTATCTATTATTTTTTGATAATCATATTCTAATTCTTTTTCATAAAATTTATTATCATACATGTATTCAATGTTTTCTTTAACATCAGACCATTTTGCTATATCTTTTCTTGGTTTTGCATTTCCTCTTTCTATTCCAAAAACTTTCAATGCATATTCTTTATTTTCTAATAATTCTAAAAGCTCTTTATCGTAATTTTCAGCCCAGTTAATTGTTTCTTCATAAATTTTTTCTGCACTATATTTTGATATTACAGTTTTTGCAATATCTAATATTTTTACTATATCAAATAAAGCTCCACTAACACTCATTTTATTTAATTGTAATTCAAATTCATTTATTGATGTATTTGGATTTTGTTTTCTCCACAATTCAAAACTTGAATTTGCAATATTAAGCAAATATTCAATTACAGCTTCTTTTGGTACTCCTATTTCTGTATAATAACTTACTGCAGCTTCTGGATCTTTACGTTTGCTTAATTTTCTTTTTCCACCTTCATCTTCTTTCATTATTGGAGCAATATGTGCATACTTTGGTGCCTTAAATCCTAACATTTGAAATAATTGCAAATGAAGTGGTACTGATGATAGCCATTCATCTCCACGTATAACATGTGTAGTTTGCATTAAATGATCATCTATTGCATGTGCAAAATGATATGTTGGAAGTCCATCTGCTTTTATAATAACTATATCTTGATCATTTTCTGGGAAATCAACATTTCCTTTAATTACGTCATGATGCTTTATTTTTCTATCTTCTTTACCTTCTGATCTTAATCTAATTATATATGAATCTCCATTTTTAATTTTTTCTGCAGCTTCTTCTACAGATAAATTTCTGTATTTTGCCCAAACCCCATAATATCCAGGTCTGATTTTTGCAGCTTCTTGTTTTTGTCTCATTTCTTCAAGTTCTTCCGGAGTTGCAAAACATGGATATGCTTTTCCTTGTTCTAATAAGTATTTTGCATATGATTCATATATTTCTTTTCTCAAAGATTGTTTATATGGTCCATAATTTCCTATTTCATTTATTTCGTCTTTCATTCCTTCATCTGGAGTTAATCCAAAATCTTTCAAAGACTCTATAATTCCAGTTACACCATTTTCAATTTCTCTTTTTTGATCTGTATCTTCAACTCTTAAAAAGAATACTCCATTTGTTTGTTTTGCTACTTTTCTAGCAACAACTACTTGATATAGAGAACCTAAATGTACAAATCCTGTAGGACTTGGTGCAAATCTTGTTACAATTGCTCCTTCATCTAAATTTCTGTTTTTATATTTTTCTTCATAATAAGATATATCCTTTGAATTTGGAAATATCAAATTTGCTAAATCTTTATAATCCATTAATTTTATCTCTCCTTTATAATTTATTCCTAAATTATACCAAAATTCATAATGTTTTACAATAGATAAAATAGAAAAAAGAAGTACGAAATTTAAGATTTGTACTTCTTTTTACTTTTTTATAATGACATTATTATTGGTAATATCATTGGATTTCTTTTTGTTTTTTGGAATATATAATCTCTTATATGATCTTTTAATGTAGATTTAATAGTTGGCCATTCTTTAATTCCTTTATTTTCTAATAATTGAACTTCTTCTCTAATGACTTTTTTCACATCATCCATTAAATTTTCTGATTCTTTTACATATACAAATCCTCTTGATATAACGTCTGGTCCTGATACTATTTCTCCTGTTTGATTATTCATAGTCATAACAATAACGATTAACCCATCTTGTGATAAATGTTGTCTATCACGAAGTACGACATTTCCTACATCTCCTACTCCTAAACCATCGACTAATATTTTTCCTGATGGTACTGATCCAGTCAATTTTGCTTCTTTTTCATTTAGTTCTAACACTCTACCGTTTGTACTCATAAATATATTTTGTGGTTCTATACCCATTTTCTTTGCTGTTTCTGTATGTGCCATTAATTGTCTATATTCACCATGAACAGGTATAAAATATTTTGGCTTTGTTAAAGCTAGAATTAATTTTTGTTCTTCTTGGCAAGCATGTCCTGATACATGTATGTCTTCTAATGCACTATATACAACTTCTGCTCCAATTTGTAATAAATCATCTATTACTCTTGATACAGATTTTTCATTTCCTGGAATTGGACTTGCTGATATTATAATCAAATCATTTGGAGTTATTGATATTTTTTTATGTTCTCCTGCAGCCATTCTTGTTAACGCTGACATTGTTTCTCCTTGACTTCCAGTTGTAATTATAACTAGTTTATCATCTGTATAATTTTTAATCATATCTATATCTATAAATACATTATCTGGAACATTCATATATCCAAGTTGTCTTGATGTTTCTATCATATTGATCATACTTCTACCACATACTGCAATTTTTCTTCCATTAGCTACTGCTGAATTTACAATTTGTTGTACACGGTGTACATTTGATGCAAATGTTGCAACTACAATTCTCTTTGTACAGTTTAGAAATAATTTATCAAATACTTCTCCTACTGTGCTTTCTGACATAGTATATCCTTTTCTTTCAGAATTTGTACTATCAGATAATAGAGCTAATATTCCTTTGTTTCCTATTTCTGCAATACGATTCAAATCAGTTGCTTCGCTATTAATTGGTGTATAATCTATTTTAAAGTCTCCTGTATGCATTATTGTTCCAATTGGAGTATATATAGCAAGCATAACTGCATCTGGTATACTATGGCAACTTCTTATAAATTCAACTTTCATTTTTCCAAAATTTATAGTTTGTCCTTGTTCTATAATATGAAATTTTGTACTTTTTAATAATTTATGTTCTTGTAATTTATTTTTTATTAATCCTACTGTTAATTTGGTTGCATATATTGGTATATTTATTTGTTTTAAAATATAAGGTATTGCTCCAATATGATCTTCATGACCATGAGTTACAACTATTGCCTTAATTTTTTCTTTATTTCTTTCTAGATAAGTAACATCTGGAATTACTAAATCAATACCTAACATATCATCTGTAGGAAATTCTAATCCACAGTCTACAATTATAATCTCATCTTCATATTCAAAGATTGTCATATTGTTTCCTATTTCTTCTAATCCTCCTAATGGAATAATTTTTAAGTTTGATTTTTTAAATTCAAATTTTGATTGATTTTTACTATGTGCTTTTTTGTTGTTTGCATTTAATTCTTGTTTGTTTACATCTTTTACTTCAATCTTTGAATTACCTTCATTTGTTTTAATTTCTTTTGATTTATCTTGTTCAGGTTTTCTCGCATTACGATTATATGGTCTTCTTCCCTTTGAGTAATTTGCATCTTTTGCTTTTACACCAGATAAATCTTCATTTTCTTTTCTCATTTCTGTCATATGTTTTCTCTCCTCATAATATTTTTTGTATTTAAATTTACTTATTACACGCAAAAAAATAGTTTTACTTTTTGTAAAAACTATTTTGATTCTTCACTATATAAAATATATTTACCATAATAAAATCTCTCATTTTTTCTCAAATTTATTGCAGGAAATATAAATTTTCCTACACTTTTTTGTTATTTCTCATTTTTTCTCATTGTTTTATATATTATATTTTATTTATATTTAGAATCTCATTTTACTTTTTTACACTTTAAAGATTGTATTTATTATACTCTTTACAATCTATTTTATAAATTTAAATCTCTTCTTTACCATATTTTTGGTAATCACTATCTTGTATTTTAGCATATTTTTCCTATTTTGTCAAACATATAATTTTTCTATCTTTTCTTTATTAAATCAAAAAAACAATCTATAATATTATATTATAAATTGGTTTTTCTATTAATTATTTAATTATCTTTTTTCTCTTCTTCTTTTAATTTAAAAAATTCTTTATATCCTATACAAACTACTGCTATAACCATTAATGCAAAAGACATTGCTTTCCATATATCACTTTCAAATAGTATTACAGCAAACATTCCACATGCTACACTAATTCCGTACAATAATAACACCGCTTCTTTTTGTGTAAATCCTTTTTCTATTAGTTTATGATGTAAATGTCCTTTATCTGCTTGAAACACTGCTTTTAATGATTTTCCTTTTATTAATCTTCTTATAATTGCTGAAACTGTATCAAATATAGGAAGTCCTAATACAATTATTGGTAATACAACTACAAATGCTGTTGCTGTTTTTGCAATTCCAAGAATTGATACTATTGATAAAGTAAATCCTATAAAATTCGATCCTATATCACCTATAAATGTTCTTGCTGGATTAAAGTTAAATGGTAAAAATCCAGATAAAGCTCCTACTAAAGTAGTTATCATTATTATAGCTATAAGTGGTGATCCATTTAATGCGAAAATTATTAATAAACACACACATGAAATAATAGATATTCCTGTTGATAATCCATCTAATCCATCTATTAGGTTAATTGCATTTGTAATTCCAACGATCCATATAATTGTTACAATAATGGAAAATAAATTACTTAACATGAAATTTCCTTCTAAAAATGGTAAATCAAAATAATCTATTCTAATTCCACATAATACTACTATAACAGCCCCTATTGTTTGTCCTAGTAATTTTATAAGTGGATGAATTCCTTTTATATCATCAAAGAAACAAAAAATACTTAATACACATACTCCACCTAAGAATCCCAACAATTTTAACCAATAATCTTCTACTCCAAAAATATCTAAATTGCCATCTATAGAAGACATAAATATTAAATAAATTGTAGACACTAAAAATCCAATAACAATTGCTGGTCCTCCAAATTTTGGTATAGGTTTATTATGCATTCTTCTTTCATCTTTTGGTATATCTACAGCACCTATTTTTTTTGCTATTTTTATTGTATATGGTGTTAATACAAAAGATGTAATAAAAGCTAGTAAAAAAGCTATTGCAATATCTCCCCACATAGTCTGTCCTCCTATTTGTATAAAATATATCACAAAAAATAAAAGAATACAATAGTTATACATTGTATTCTTTTTCTAGTTTGATATTCATATATAATTTACTTATTATTGACAATTGTTTCTTACTTTCTGAAGAAATTTGGAAAGAATATATTTTTTTTGCCGGAGCCATAACTATGTATTTAATTGCTTTTATTGTGGATTCTGATACTTGAATTGAACCTGTATCTTGTTTTGCACAACACGCACATTTAAATCCATTATCTTTTAAACTAAAATATTGTAATTCTTCTTTATTTTTACACTGTACACATTCATCTATTATTGGTTTAAATCCCAGAATACATAATAAACGTATTTTAAATACAGAAAGTATAAACTCTAAATCCATATCTGTTTCTGAAATCACATATAATGTATTTAAATATAGTTGTAAAATCTTATATGTATTTTGACTTTCATATGTAACATCTTGAATTATCTTTGTAATATGAGATGCATATTCTAGTTTATCTAAGTCTGTTCTAATATTGTAAAATAGTTCTATTGTTTCGCATGAATTTAAAGTATATGTATTTGTTCCTTTAAACATCATATACTCTCCAAAACACAAAAATTGAGTGCCTGCCATAAGTTGACTTTTTGGTCTTCTTGAACCTTTGGCAGAGCATGCAATTTTACCATTTGGTGTTAATATGGTTACCATTTTATCAAAATCGCCCATATTATTTTCTGAAATTATAATACCTTTAATTTTAAGTGTTGCCATACTTTTTTATTATTTACTCCATTAATTATTATTTATATTGTCACCTAAATTATTTTTTATTTTTCCCTCTGATATTAATAAATTATTTTCCATTTGTTTTTCTATATTTTCTGCTTCTACTAATTCTAAATATGTGTTTATATCTCCTGTATTTTTGAAAGTATTCCATGCTAATTTTTTTATCATAAGCTTTCATCTCCTTTATGCTAGAAAAATATTTTTCTTCTGCCTTTATCATTTGTTGTTTTTTCTTATTTTATACTTGGAAAGTTATGGTTATAATTTATTTCATTTTTTACTTTAATTTGAATTTTTTAACAATATTATCATTATTTAGCCAATCTTCCTTTACTTTTACCCAAATTTTTAAATTAACTTTTGTATCTAACATTTTTTCTAGATCTTCTCTTGCATATGTTCCTATTTTTTTAAGCATATTTCCACCTTTGCCTATAATTATCCCCTTATGTGATTCTCTTATTGCATATATTATCGCTTCAATATCACAAATTTGCTCATTTTCTTTTGTTTTTCTAAATTTTACTTTTTCAGTTTCAATATAAATTCCATGTGGTACTTCATCATCTAATAATTTTAATGCTTTTTCTCTTATTATCTCTTCTACTAACTGTCTAGTTGTCTGATCTGTGTATTCTTCCATGTCATAATAAGCAGGACCTTCTTTTAAATTTTTCTCTATTTCTTGTAATAATACTTCTAAATTATCTTTTTTTGTTGCTGATATTGGTATTATCGCTACATAATTGTATTCGTTTTTATATAAATCAATTAATTTTAACAAATCCTCTTTATTTTTGACCATGTCTACTTTATTAATTGCTAAAATTGTTTTCTTTTTTGATTCTTTAATTTTTTCTAATATTTTGCTATCTCCTCTTCCTATTTCTTTAGAGGTTCCATCTATTACAAATACAACAACGTCTACATCTCCTATAAAAGTAAATGCTGTATCTACCATAACTTCACTTAATTTTGATTTTGGTTTATGAATTCCTGGTGTATCTATAAATATAATTTGTGAATTTTTTTTATTTACAATTGCTTTAATAGCTGTTCTTGTAGTTTGTGTTTTATTTGCTACTGCTGCTACTTTTTCTCCTACTAATGCATTTATTATTGTCGATTTTCCTACATTTGTTCTTCCTATCATTGATACAAATCCAGATTTAAATTTTTCTTCCATTCTTATCTCCTATTTATTCTATTTTAACATATCTAAAGTGCTAATTTTGTAAAATTTAGTAATCTATTTAATTTTTTTATCTTTTTTATTATATCATTGAAAGTCTTTATTTTCAATTACTTTTATATATATTTAATTTCTTAATTATATATAAAAATCCTAATACAAACTTTTAACCATAGTTCATATTAGGATTTTTGTTTTTTTATTTTATTGTACAGTATTTGTTTTTTCTGTTTTCTCTGGTACACCTGGTTTAATTTCTACTTTGCTATCTAATGGACATATTTGAACGAATGTATTTCCATCATTTACATTAATTTCTTTTCCACTTAAGTCTTTATATACAGTTTGACTTGCTCTTGTTGATTTTTCAGCAGTAATTTTTATTGCTTTTCCATTTGTAATATAATATCCTTCTAAAGCTTTTACATTATCTAAAGTTTGTCTTCCTTTATTTTCTCCATCATTTAGAGTAGTATTTTTACATTTTACTATAATAATATTTTTTGTTGTTACTGTTTCTTTTGTTGTCCAATCTACTTGTTTTGTATTTCTAGAATAACGTATATATTCTTTCTTTTCTTTATCATATTCATATTTAACTGTATTGCTTGTTGAATATGGGATAGTTACTGTTGTAGCTTCCATATCACTATCTAATTCTATTTCATCCGCAACATAATTTAATACGCTTTCTTTTGTTGATGTTGTAGCATATCCTTTACGTTTTGCCATTTCTAATATTTTTGTAGTACTTGTTACAGCATTATGTGGTGCATATTTATCTTTTACTCTCCAGAATGAAGTTGAACTTTCATAAATTCCATTTATATTATTAACACCTAATTTACTAATATCTGATTGTGCTTGTGGACTCCATCCAAAATGAACATATATTGCATCATTTTCTAATGCATAATCTAAGAAATAATGTCTAGAGCTTCTTATTGGTCCTATTTTATCTAAATTTACTCCTTTAAATAAGGCCATTAATCTAGTTTCTCCACCTTCTACTATCATTTCATAAACCATATAAGCATCATTTAATCCCGCTTGTGGCATTGCACTTTTATGGTTGTCAATCATTACTGCAATTGGTCTATCTGTACCTTTAAATGTTGTTGGCTCTTTAATTTCTACTACTTTTGTTCCATTATTTTGTTCTTCATTATCACCTGTTTGTATTTTTCCTTGTAAGTTTTTATCTTCCATAAATTTCATTACAAATAATATTCCTGATACTATAACTAATAATATTAATATTATGATTAAAATTTTAATTCCTACATTCTTCATTTTTTTATCACCTTTATTTTCTAAAATTTTTACTTATATATATTACTATTAAAAAATGTTTTTTATTACTATAAATATAGCAATTATAACTGCATTTAAAGATGCAAGGACTACTGCTCCTGCTGCTACATCTTTTGCAATCTTTGCAGTTGGATGAAATTTATCTGTAGTTAAATTCACTGCTTCTTCTACTGCTGTATTCATTACTTCTGTTATTATAACTAACATCGTAGCAAAACTTAAAAACATACATTCTATTATATCTAATTTAAAATATATTGCACATATTATTACTACTAATGCTATTACTAATTGCACTTTTAAATTTCTTTGTGTTTTTATTGAATACCATATTCCACTAAATGCTTTTTTCCATGAATCAATAAAATTCTTGTTTTTTAGCCTTTCGTCTTGCATTATATACTCCTTTTATTATCTTGTTTGTTTTAGTTTTATTAATATTTTTTCTTCTTTAGGTCTCATTACTAATTTGTCTTTTTCTTCTATATGATCATATCCCATTATATGATAAAATCCGTGCACTAACATATATGATAATTCTCTCTCGAAACTGTGTCCATATTCTTTCGCTTGTTCCTCGACTTTTTCTACTGATATAATAATATCTCCTAATACTTCTGGAATTATATTTTTTACTTGTTCTTTTACTATTTTATCTATTTCATGTTTTTCAAACATTGGAAATGAAAGTACGTCTGTTGGCTTATCAACCTGTCTAAATTCTTTATTTAATTCATGAATTTTTTCTGGTGTTGTTAATGTAACACTCATATAAAAATTTAATTTTTCTATATTCTCTTCTTTAAAACATTCTGCTATTACATTTTCTACAAATTTTAATAATTCTTTTTTTTCATCTAAATCTAAAAAGCAAACTTCAACTACTTTCTGCATAATGCTTTCCTTCCTACATATGTTCCAATTGATTTATAAGCATTTTTTAATTCTTTCATAGCTCCTAATAAAACTAATTTATTTTTGTAAAATTTTATAACTTTATAATATTTATTTTGATTTTTATAAATTTCTTTTAGATCTCCACTAATAAATAATATCTCTTTTTGTCTTGTATATTCTATATAATCTTTTATTTTTAATTTTTGGATTTCTTGGTATTTTTTCCAAAATGCTTTATATTCATCTCTCTTAGCAGGCTTGTCCCAATATATCTTTGTTGATAAAAGTTTAACATTATAATCTTCTATTAAATGATTTAATAAAGAATATGCTTTTTCTTGTTTTTTAATCACTCTTGTATCAACTATTAAACTTCTTACATCTTTTAATAATTTTATATAACATTGTTCTGCTACTATTAATGGTAAACTATGTGTAAATAATTTTCTACTAATAGATAATAATACCATTCTTTTTTCAATTCCCTCATTTTGGTCTAATTTTCCTACAGTATAATTTTCAAATTTATTATATTCATCTATTATTTGTTTATATATTTCAGATTCTTCATTTTCCATTTTTAATGGAAGAATAGTTGTAATATATTCTTCTAATGCTTGGAATATTTTTTCATAAATTTCTTCTTTATTTTGTGAAGTTAAAGTATCTGCTAACTTAATAGAAAAATGTTTTAATAATCCTTTATATAAGCTATCCATCTTTTCAACATAAAATGGTTTATATTTTTCTAATACTTTAGATTTATCCATTTCTTTTATTGTTTCATAATCTAACTCTAATAAATATTTTTGTTTTCTATATTTATATTCTAAATATTCAGATTCTTTAATTTTTATTACTTCATAGTATTTTGATAATGCATTTTTTTCAAAAATAGAAGCTGTATCATTTTTTACTTTTTTATATATTGAATCCATGATATGTTTATCAATAGATTCTAAATATAAGCTAAATGTGTCTTCATATTTTTTTTGTGCAATTTCTTTTTTAGATATATCTTCTTGTACCTCATTTTTACATATTTCATATGCCTTTAAAACATTATTTCTTTTTATTGAAATAAGCATACTATTAATTCCTATTCTTGTTGGAATTAACATTTTTGTTATAGTACTTGTTATTTTTGTGAAAAACGTTTTATCAGTATATACTCTTAAACTTCTTTCTTCCATTATAATTCTTCCTTTCAAAATACTATTTTTTCTTTTGTCCATATTTCTTCTAGTACCTCATATATTACTTGTGCCTGTACATATTGTTCTGTTTCTTCATAATTAATATAAGTATTTACCAATTTTTCTTTATTTTTAACTTGTTCATCTAATATTTTTTTTGCTTCTTGCACTGCTTTTTCTTTTGCTTCTTCTATTGTATTTTCTATTGTATTTTCTACTAATTCTATATTAGTTTTTTCAGTTATTTCAATTGGTAAATAGAAATCAGAAAATATTTTTACCTTTTTAGTTTTCTCTATTGTATCATATTTTTTAAATTTTGAAAGAGTTTTATAAAAATTTATTTGAAAATTATTTATCTTTACGGAATATTTATTTTCCGAGTTTTCTGTTTGCATTGATATTACTTGTTTTAAGTCTATTTTTTGAGTTTCTGTATACCAAACTTTTGCCTGAACTTCGCCATTTGCATGTACATATCTAATTCCTGTATATTTTCCTTCTAACCATCCACCTATTAGTAAGCTTCCTTCTTTTATTACATCTCCTTCTTTTACTAGGGGCGTACCATTTAATGCATTTACTTTTAATATAATACCTGGTTTTGTTGCAACAATATTACAATACTCTTCTTCTTTGATTATTTCTGGCTTTTTATCAGCTTCTACTACTTTCACAATTGCATTTGTTCCTTTTATTTCTATTCCTATCCATGCCAAATCATTTCTTTGCAATCTCATTTTATTTACAATTTCTTTCGTATTTAATGTGTTTTTTATCTTTCCTACTGATAATCCATGTTCTTTTAATTCTTCTATTATTTCTTGTTTATTAATATTATTATTTCCTTCAATTTCTATATTCCATATAAAATTAGATAAAGATAATATTCCTATTGTTATTAAGAGTAAGAATATAAAGAAAATCTTTCTCTTCTTATATTTATTAAAAATAAAAGGAATACCTTTTTTTTCTTTTATTTTTACTTTGCACTTTGTTTGCTTTGCAATTTTAGTAATTTCTTTAAAATCTTTTATACTTATATTAGTATATAATAGTGTAGTTTTTTTCCTTTTACTACTCCATAGTAATATTTTTTTACTAACGCATAAATTAATTAGTCTTTCAATAAAGTAGCCTTCTATCTCTACTCTTATATATCCTAATATGTAATTTTGTAATATCTTTAGTTTCAAATTTTTTCACCTCTTAATCAATTGTTTTTTCTAAATCTATTGTTTCTATTTTACCTGTAACCAATATATCATCTGTTGTCATTTCATTTAAATCCAATTCATATCCATTTATATTTATTATTCCAATATGAGTACTTATTCTAATATAGAAATCTTGATATTCTAATATTCCTTTATAATTTTCTATTATTAATTCACTAAATCCTGTCAATATTATCTTTGGTTCTTCTGATGATATCTCTTTTGGAATTTCTAAAAATTTATCTATTCTACTTTGTTTTTTCTGTTTTTTTGTTTTTCTCATTTTTCCTCCTTTTGTTCTCACCTCTCAAATTGATCTAAATTTGAAAATTCATATCCATTTGCTTTTATTTCTTTTATACATTTATCTAGTATATTTGTATTATCTTTTGAATTTCCATGTAATAAAATTACTGCTCCATTATGAATATTATCCATTATTTTCTTTTTTGCATATTCTTCTCTTCCTTGATTATCTTCATTCCAGTCATCATATGCAAATGACCACATTACAGTTTTATATCCGAAGAGTATTACAATACGCCACACTTTTTTGACTATATTCACCTTTTGGTGGTCTTATATATTTCATTTCATATCCAAATTTCTCATATACTGCCGTATGTAAATCCATTACTTCTTTTTTTATTTGTTCTTCATTAAGTGATGGCATGCTTTTATGATTTACAGTGTGATTTCCTATTATATGGCCTTCTTCGATCATTTTCTTCACTAATTCTGGTTTACTATTTATATAATGTCCTGTAATAAAAAACGTAGCTTTTACTTCATTTTGCTTTAATACTTCTAATATTTTTTCTGTATAACCTGCTTCATATCCTTCATCAAAAGTCAAATATACTTTTTTGGATTCAGAATTTCCTATTGCTATTCCTTCTTGTTCATCAATTATTTTTTTGTTTAAACTTCCTAAATCTGGTTGTTTATGATTATCATTTCTTTTTATTCCCCACTCTATTTTTTTTGAATCTAAACTTTCTAAAAAGCTACTAGTCTGTATTGTATCTTCTTTATCAAAGCTATTTATTACGCTAACTGTAAATATTGTAAATATTAAAATACAAAATAAATAATAATACTTTTTGTTTTTCACTATTTTTTACTCCTTTACATATCTTTTTTTAATTTTATGAATTTTAAAGAAGATTATTACTTTTATTTATAATTTTTAAAAACAAAAAAAGAACATATTATATGTTCTTTTTTCTTATTTTTATATTATGCTTTTGCAATTTCTATATTAAATTCTTTTCCTTTAATTTTTTTATCATTCATTGTTTCCATTATATCTTCTTGGAATTGTTCTGGTATTTCTACAAAAGAAAAATTGTCTAATACTTTGATTTTACCAATTTCTTCTCCACTTACTTCTGTATTTGCTGTAAAGCTTCCTACTATATCTTTTGCTTGTATACCATCTTTCTTTCCTACACTTAAAAACAATTTAATATAACCTGATTCTTGTGATTTTATTGACTTTCCACTCTTAGATTGTCTTGTTTTTCTATCTTCCCTATCTTCTCTTTCTATTTTTGATCTTTCACTTATTTTTATAACTTTTTTACTATTAATTGTTTCTAATAAAGCTTTAGCTATTGTTTCAATACTGTTTGCTTCTAAAAGTTTTTCTAATATTTCATTATTTAATTCATTGTTTGTTTCTTTTTCATTATCTATGATTTTTTGAATTTTATTTACTATTTTTATTGCTTTAGCTTCATCCATTTCTCTTGCTGTAGGTATTTTACCATATAATATTTTAGTATTTGCATATTTTTCTATTCTTAGTATTTTACCTTTTTCTTTTCCTCCTATAAAAGTATATGCTTTTCCTGAATTTCCGTTTCTTCCTGTTCTTCCAATTCTATGCACATAGTATTCTTCTTCTTGAGGTATATCATAATTTATAACTAATTCTAGATTATCTACGTCAATTCCTCTTGCTACTACATCTGTTGCAACTAAGATTTGTATATCTCCTCTTTTTAGCTTTTCCATTATATATTGTCTTTGTATTTGTTTAATATCTCCATGTAATGATTCTGCTTTATATCCATTTTTCTTTAAAATTTCTATTAATTCATCTACTTTTCTTTTTGTATTACAAAAAATTACTGCTTTATTTGGATTATTAACTTCTATTAATCTCATTACAGTTTCATCTTTCATTGATTGTTTTACTTCAATTCCTATTTGTTCTATTTTATCTACTGTTAATTGTTTTGCTTCTATTTTTACACTTACTGGTTTTGTTAAATATTTTTTAGCTATATCTAAAATTCTTTTATTCATTGTAGCTGAAAATAATACTGTTTGTCTTTCTTCTGGAACTTCTGATAATATAGTTTGAATATCTTCTTCAAATCCCATATTAAGCATTTCATCTGCTTCATCTAATACTACCATTCTTATATCATCTAATTTTAATGTTTTTCTTCTCATATGATCCATTATTCTTCCTGGTGTACCAACTACTATTTTTATTCCTGATTTTAAAGATTTTATTTGTCTTTCAATTGATTCTCCTCCATATATTGATAGACATTTCACTCCATCTTCATATTTTGTGAATTTTCTTAATTCTCCTGTTATTTGAATTGCTAATTCTCTTGTAGGTGCTAAAATTATAGTTTGTATAGATTTTAAGTTTTTATCGATCTTTTCTATCGCTGGTAAACCATATGCTGCAGTTTTTCCTGTTCCTGTCTGTGACTGTCCTATAATATCTTTTCCTTCTAATATTACTGGTATTGTTTGCTCTTGAATTGGTGTTGTTTCAATGTACCCCGCTTCCTCTAATGCTCTTTTCAAATTATTAGATATCTCTAATTCCTCAAATTTTAATTTTTTTTCCATTTATTTTCTCCTTTTATATTTTTTTGCATAAAAATAGCCTAAAAACAAATATATCAATCTGTTTTTAGACTACATGGCGGCGACACTTTATAATTTCTACTTTTAAACAAATTTAATACACTATTCATGGTTATTTCTACCAGATATGTATTATATCACATTTTTTTTAATTTAGCAAATTTATTTTTATTAATATTGAATATTTTTCCAATTTCATTTTTTATTTTAATTTTTATATATACTTATAGATTAATTTTGTTGTATGGGTTTTATTTAGTTTTTGCTTATTTTAATAGGGTTTCAAAGGTTCGACATTTTTTTGTTTTTTATCTTCTTTTTTCTATTGACAATGGTCTTTTTTTGAATTATTATGTAGTTAAATCCCTAAAAAAGGGAATTTTTTCCAATATACAAAAGAATAAATATATGTTCATGGAGGAAAATTATATGTTGAATTTTGTTTTATGTGATGATAACAAAATTATTTTAGATAGACTTTCAAAAGTGTTAGAATCTCTTTTCATAAAGCATAATCTTGATGCAGAAGTTTCTTTTACTTCTATTGATCCTTTGAGTACTTTAGAATATGTAAAAAGCAATACTGTAACCGCAATCTTTCTTGATATTGATTTGAAATCAAATATTTCAGGTTTAGATTTAGCAAGTAAAATCAGGGAAATAGATAATAAAGTTTATATAATTTTTACAAGTGCTCATTTAGAATATATTTTAATTGCTTATAAATATAAAACTTTTGATTTTATTCCAAAGCCAATAACTTCAGAAAGATTAGAAGAAACAATTATTAGAATTATTAATGATATAAAAGATTATAAGATTAAAACCAAATTTATTAGGTTAAGTAATAGAAATACAATTATAAATCAAGATAGCGTTAAGTATATTAAAAAAGATGGTATGAAATTAGTTTTCTATACAGATACAAGGAAATATGAAACTTATAGTTCATTTGCGAAAATTTCAAATGAACTGCCACCAAACTTTATAAGATGTCATAAATCTTATATTGCTAATGTAGATAAAATAACTGATATAGACACTAATAATAATTTAGTGTTTTTTGATAGCAAAAATAATTCTAGTTGCTATATCGGTCCAAAATATAAAAATAAATTAATGGAGGTTTTTAATTACGATGGAAATAATACAAACAATTTGGACAGCATTGACCACACAAAATGAAGCATTAACAACTGCACTATGTATACCCTTAACCTTTTTAGAAGGTATTGTATCTATGCTTTTATTTACAACAATCTTAAATATAAAAAGTGATAAAAGACAAAAATTTTTTTATGTGATTTTTGTTAGTGTTATTGGATTAATAGGTAGATTTGCTATTCCAGCACCTTATAATGCTTTTTTTAATATTATTGCTATGATACTTTCTGTAAAATTTATATTTAATACAACTGTATTGAAATCTGTTTTAGGAATATTAATACCTTTTTTATTAGTAGCAATATTGGAATCTATAATTTCAAAAGTATATTATTCAATATTTAAAATAGATTATATAATTGGAATGAATATTCCCTTTAATCGATTATGTGTAACTCTCATTATATATTTTATAGTTTTAAATATTTATTTAATAGTAAAATATTTAAAACTAAGTTTTCCTAATATTGAAGTATTAAATAAAAAACAAAGGATTTCTTTAATCCTTACAATTATATTTGGTATTATATTAATAGCTACACAATTATATACAGTTTTCTTTTATGCTGATGTACTTCCATTTTTTATAATACTTTTAAATATTTTTAGTTTAGTAGCATACTTTTTTATAAGTATGTATACAATTTTTACTGTAGCAAAACTACAATCTACTTCAATAAATTTAGAAGAAGCAAAATTATATAATAAAACTTTACAAATACTTCATGATAATATTAGAGCATTTAAACATGACTTCTGGAATATTGTTCAAGGTATTGGTGGATATATTGGAAAAGGTGATATTGAAGGTTTAAAAAAATATTATGAGAAGCTTGTTGAAGATTGCCAACAAGTAAATAATTTAACAGCATTAAGTCCAGAAGTTGTAAATAATCCAGCTATATATAATATTTTAGCAGATAAATATCATAATGCTGATGAACTTGGAATAAAAATAAATTTAGAAGTATTTACTGATTTAAATGATTTTAATATTAATTATTATCAACTTATAAGAATTCTTGGAATACTTATGAATAATGCAGTAGAAGCTGCAAAAGAATGTGATGAGAAAATTATTAATGTTTGTTTTAGAAAAGATAAAAATAGACATATGCATATTATATATATTGAAAATACATACAAAGATAAAAATATTAATACTGAAACTATTTTTGAAAAAGGCTTTTCTACAAAAGAAGGAAATACTGGTATTGGCTTATGGGAAGTAAGACAAATATTAAAGAAAAATAATAATTTAAATTTATATACTACTAAAAATAATCAATACTTCTGCCAACAATTTGAAATATATTATTAAATATCATAAAAAACAAGATAGAAATTAATCTATCTTGTTTTTCTTTATATATAAAATTGTGGAATTTTTTAGTCTTTCTTTACAAGAGAAGCTGGCATTTTAGGTTGGTGATATATTCCAAATAAAATACATGCTGTATTTGTAGTTTTTGCATATTTTTCTGCGATTTTTGATAATAATTTTAACATAATTAATTCCCCCCATATTATTTTATTTATATAATAAAGTATATTGCCGGCCAAATACTTTTATTATCTTAAATTGTTTGGTTTGCTTTTATATATTCTTCATACCCGTACTTATTATTGGTTAATTTATATGCTATTTTTGTAATGCTTATTGTTTGAATAAATGTTCCTATTATCATTATATTTGAAATTATTTGATTATTTATAAAAATTGCTATTATCATATTTATAATTAACACAATATATGATAATACTTTTTTTCTATCTCTCTCTTTTTTAGTTAAGATAGGTAAATTCTCGGTATCTGCTGGTGCATATAAGCTTATCATTATTATTCCAAATATTAATACTACAAATATACTTATATATTTAAAAATATCATTTGGAAAATTATATACTGTACTTATGAATGCATTTCCACAATAGTTAAGAGTTGTACCAATAAAACATCCAATATGTGTTTTTAAGTGAAATCCTCCGGAACAAATTCTATATGGTAGAATTAAGAAAAATGCTAATAATGTTTGCCACCATATTCCTAATATAATTCCTATTCCAAACATAAGAAACATTTTAGGGATTTCTCCTATTATTAATTGAAGTCCATACATTATAATTTCTGCTCTTTCATCGTCAACCTCTGGCATTTTTTTTCTAATTTTATATGTCAGATATTTGCAAAATTTATCTATCATGTTGTCACCTCTTTATTTCTATCTTCTGTTTAAATAATATAGTTTTTTCGACAACATTTTTTATTTCTTATATGAAACGCAAAAAATCTTATATGAAAGATATTTTTTTTGCTTTCATATAAGATTTTGCCTTGTTTGTAAAATTAACATAAAGAAATTTAATTTAAATATTAATACTTTCTAATATTTTCCAAGTTCCATTAATTTCTGGTAATACTTTAAAAGTCATTTCTTGTTTTGTTACTGGATGAATTATGGTTAATTCATATGCCCATAATGCAATTTGTTTTCCATGTCCTCTACCACCATATTTCTGATCTCCATATATACTATGATTTCTACTTGATAATTGAACTCTTATCTGATGATGTCTTCCTGTATGTAAATTTACTTTTAATACAGATAAATCTATTTCTTCATCATATTTTAATACTTCGTAATCCAATATTGCAAGTTTTGAATTTTTTGTTCCTTCTTTTACAACTTTACTCATATTTGCTTTTTCATTTTTTAAAAGGTAATCTTCTAATGTTGCTGTTAATTTATCCATTTTTCCATTTGCTACAACTAAATATTTTTTCTTAAATTCTTTTACTCTAACTTGTTCACTTAATCTCGATGCAGCTTTTGAAGTTTTAGCAAATACCATTACTCCACCTACTGGTCTATCTAATCTATGAACTAATCCTAAATATACATCTCCTGGTTTATTATATTTTTCCTTAAGATATTGTTTAATAATAGTAAGCATGTCTATATCTCCAGTTTTATCTCCTTGAGATGGGATATTTACTATTTTTTCAACTACTATTATATGGTTATCTTCATAAATTACATTTAATTTTTGCATTTTTTCCCCTTACTAATTATTTTTAGCTTTCCCATCTTCCATAAATTCCACATGGTAATACTAATTTTGAATCTTTCATTGGAAGACCAATTTCTCCACTTGATAATTTTCCATCATATGTTTTTACTATATTTAAGTTTAATATATTTTCTAATACCGTACTTGAAATTCCTGTTGTATATGAATTTATTAAGAAAAATAATGGTTTGTCAGATAAAACTTTGGTACATAATTCTACTAAATCAGATATATTATCTTCAAATTTCCAAACTTCTCCGTTTGCTCCTCTTCCGTATGATGGTGGATCCATTATTATAGCATCATATTTATTACCTCTTCTTATTTCTCTATTTACAAATTTAACAACATCATCAACTATATATCTTACAGGTTTATCTTGAAGTCCAGAAGATATTACATTTTCTTTTGCCCATGCTACCATTCCTTTTGAGCTATCAACATGGCATACAGATGCTCCTGCTGATAAACAAGCTACAGTTGCACCACCAGTATATGCAAATAAATTTAATACCTTTATTTCTTTATTTTCTTTTTTTATTTTATCTATCATCCAATCCCAATTTGCTGCTTGTTCAGGAAATAATCCTGTATGTTTAAATCCCATTGGTTTAATATTAAATGTAAGATTTTTATATTTAATTTGCCAGTTAGCTGGTATTTTATTTATATATTCCCAACTACCTCCTCCTAAATTGCTTCTATTATATATAGCATCAGTATTTTTCCATTTACTTGGAAATGATTTACTTTTCCAGATTATCTGTGGATCTGGACGAACTAATGTAATATTATTCCATCTTTCTAATTTTTCCCCATTTGCCATATCTAATATTTCATAATCTTTCCAATTATTTGCAATTATCATTTTTCTTCCAACTTTCTTTTTTATTTTACTTTTCTATTATAGCAAATTTTATATTATTTATCAAATTATTTTTATTATTAATTATATTAATTTTATTGATTTTATTGTTTTAATTTGATACAATAGTATACATAATTATAACAGTAAACCTTTATTAAAATTTTAAGGAGGAAAAATTTATGGATTCACGGATTGAAAAGTTAGCAGATTTACTTCTAACTCATTCTATATCATTACACTATGGTGAAAAAGTGTATATTGAAGTTAAAGGTTCTGGTGCAGATGATTTAGTATTATCTCTTATACGTAAGATTTATGACAGAGGTGGTATCCCTTTTGTACACAATTTTGATTTAAATTTTCAGCGTGAAATATTAATGCATTGTAATGAATCTCAGCTTGAATTAATGCAAGATCTTGCATTATCTGAAATGAAACAAATGGACTGTTACATTGGAATTAGCTCATATCAAAATTATTCTATATTTTCAGATGTACCTTCATATAATTTATCATTATTTTCTAAATTATATGAAAAACCTGTTCATTTCGAAGAAAGAGTAAATAACACAAAATGGGTTATTTTGCATTATCCTACAGAAGCATTTGCACAATCAGCAGGAATGAGTACTGTGGCATTTCAAGATTTTTTCTTTAATTCATGTATTATGAATTATTCTAAATTAAGAAGTTATATGTCACCTCTTATTTCTTATATGAACAATACAGATAATGTTCATATAACTGGCCCAGGAACTGATCTTAATTTTTCAATTAAAGATATTCCTACTGTTCCATGTTTTGGAAAGCGAAACATTCCAGATGGTGAAGTTTATACTGCACCTGTAAAAGATTCTGTTGAAGGATATATCACATTTAATACTCCAAGTGTATATGATGGATATATTTTTGAAAACATATATTTTGAGTTTTCAAAAGGCAAAATTGTTAAAGCTAATTCAAATAATTCAAATCTTTTGAATAAAATTTTGGATACAGATGAAGGTGCTAGATACATAGGAGAATTTTCTTTTGGTTTAAATCCATTAATAACATTTCCTATGAAAAATACTTTATTTGATGAAAAGATTTCAGGATCATTTCACTTAACTCCTGGACATTGTTACAGTAGTGCTTTTAACGGAAATGATAATTCTTCTATTCATTGGGACTTAGTTTGTATTCAAACATCCAAATATGGTGGTGGAAAAATTTACTTTGATGATACTTTAATAAGAAAAAATGGCTTATTTGTTCATCCTTTATTACTTAATTTAAATCCAGATAATCTAATGTACTAACATAAAAAGGATAGTGTATAAAATACACTATCCTTTTTATTATTGATATTAATATAATCTTGAAAACAAACTTATAAAATTATTTATTAATACAAAGTCTATTATCATTAAGCCCAATAATAAAGTAATAACTAAAATTACCATTTTATTATTAACTATTATTCCTTTTAAAGTATTTGATGCTTTTTGCATTTTCAATTTCATTCCATTTAATTTTTTAACTCTAATATTTAGAATTATATCTTTAGTATATTCCATAAAAACCCCCTATTTTTATTTCTACTATAATATATATGCTATCTAAAAATATTTATTACTAAAATCGTAAGTGCTTTTTCTACATATTTTTTATATATTTCTTTTACTATTTTATTGTTTTTTTAGTATAACTCTTGACATTTTCTTCCATACTATGTAAAATAGAATATACAAAATAGTTAAATATTGCGTTGAAGATGACGACTTGCTAAAAGTTACTAACAGAGATAAAGGTATTGGCTGAGAACCTTTTTAGAAAAACATAGCAAACTAACACATTGGAGCAATTTATATATTTTAAGAAAGTGGGAGTTTTAAAACTCCAAGTTAGGGTGGCACCGCGGAAATTATTTCGTCCCTGCATTTTTATGCAGCTGGGCGATTTTTTGTTTTATTATAGTAAAATAAATTATTCGCATAAACAGTTTGCAAAGAGAGGAGTGTTAAATTAAATGAGTATTTATAGAACTCATACTTGTAATGAAATTAGTTTAGAAGATGTTGGAAAAAAGGTTAAGATTGCAGGATTTGTAGAAACAATCCGTGATTTAGGTGGATTAGTTTTCTTAGATGTACGTGATATGTACGGAATAACACAAGTTGTTACATCTAGTAAAGATTCTGACGTTGACTTTGCATCACATATTCCTGTTGAATCTTCAATATCAGTTGAGGGTACAGTTCGTAAAAGAGATCCTGAAACTGTAAATGAAAAACTTAAAACAGGTCTTGTTGAAATCGTTATTGAAAAAATTGAAATATTAGGTAAACGTACTAAAAATTTACCTTTTGAAATTAATGGAAATACTGAAGTTAGAGAAGATTTAAGATTACAATATCGTTTTTTAGATTTAAGAAATACAAAATTAAAAGATAATTTAGTTTTAAGAGCAAATGTAATTCAATTTTTACGTTCTCAAATGATAGAACAAGGTTTTTTAGAAGTTCAAACTCCTATACTTACTAGTTCTTCACCAGAAGGAGCAAGAGATTATTTAGTGCCTAGCAGATTACATGCTGGTAAATTTTATGCATTACCACAAGCACCACAACAATTTAAACAATTACTTATGGTTTCTGGTATAGATAAATATTTCCAAATTGCACCTTGCTTTAGAGATGAAGATGCAAGAGCAGATAGAGCTCCTGGAGAATTTTATCAATTAGATCTTGAAATGTCTTACAGTTCTCAAGAAGATGTTTTTGCAGCAATTGAACCTGTTGTATATAATACATTCACTAAATTTTCTAACAAAAAAGTGGCACAATATCCATTCCCTAGAATTCCTTATAGAGAATCTATGGTAAAATACGGAACTGATAAACCAGATTTAAGAAATCCTCTTATAATAGTTGATGTTACTGAATTTTTCCAAAGATGTACTTTCAAACCATTTCATGGTCAAACTGTACGTAGTATCAAAGTTTCAGGACATATGTCAAAAGGATTCCATGAAAAAATGTTAGAATTTGCAAAATCTATTGGTATGGGAGGATTAGGTTACTTAGAAGTTCAAGAAGATTTAACTTTTAAAGGACCTATTGATAAATTCATACCAGATGATATGAAAGAAGAATTATTAAAACTTGCTGATTTGAAAGCTGAAGATACTATATTCTTTATAGCAGATAATGAAGCTAAAGCTGCAAACTTAGCAGGTCAACTAAGATGTGAACTTGCAAAACGTTTAGATCTTATAGATGAAAGTATGTATCAATTCTGTTGGATAGTAGATTTTCCAATGTATGAATTAGATGATAATGGTGCTGTAGCATTTAACCATAATCCTTTCTCAATGCCACAAGGTGGTATGGAAGCATTAAAAACAATGAATCCATTGGATATAATTGCTTATCAATATGATATTATATGCAATGGTATTGAATTATCTTCTGGAGCTGTCAGAAATCATGACCCTGAAATTATGATTAAAGCTTTCGAACTTGCTGGATATAATAAAGAACATATTGAAGAAAAATTTCCTGCATTATTTAATGCATTCCAATTTGGTGCTCCTCCACATGCAGGTATAGCACCTGGTGTAGATAGAATGATTATGCTTTTAACAGATAGTGAAACTATCCGTGAAGTTATTGCATTCCCTATGAATAGTAAAGCACAAGATTTAATGATGGGAGCTCCTGGTACTGTTACAAAAGAACAATTAAAGGATGTTCATATTAAATTAGATATTAAAGATTAAAATAAAATTAAATAAAAAAAGTCAAACAGCTACGGCTATTTGACTTTTTTATGTTTTTGTAATATAATACTGTTCTCGTAATATACTATTACTAATACTAATTTTCAAGGAGGGTTACTTATGCATCAAAACATTAGTAAGAGAGTTTTAGAAGTATCAAATTATTTCATTAGCAACAATTCTACTGTTCGGGCAACTGCCAAAGCATTGGGTCTCTCAAAAACCACTGTTCACATTGATTTAACTGAACGGCTTAGGTATGTATCACCTACTTTAGTTGAACCTGTAAGAAAAATTTTAAAAACGAATATTGATGAAAGACATAATCGTGGAGGCGAATCTACTCGTTTAAAATTTATGAAATTAAAAGAACATAAGTGAAGGTGATATTATTATAGTTAAAAAAGACACAGATTATTAAAAAATAATCTGTGTTTTTTTTAACCTAATGTTTGAAATTTTTGCTTTGTACTATCTATTTTTGTTTGTTCTACTGTTTGTGTACTATACCATCCTTTTTCTGCCATTAAATTGTATATTTTATTTTGTATATTTAACGATTCATTTAAAGCATCTTTAAATGCACAATGTACTTCTGCTGTTGTTGATTCTATTGTTCCATGAAGATATAAATCACAAACACCTTTAATAATTAGTAATTCTTTTTCCATTAAATCTCTGTCTTCCATTAACTTCTCTCCTTATAATAAATTTAAAAATTTGCTATATAATTCTGTATGCTTTTGTTCTAATTCTGTTAAATAATTAGAAAGATTAACATCTTGCATTTTACTTGCTGCTTTTTTGCTACATGATTTCATAAATTTTTCATGTCCTAAAGCATCTTCAATATATAAAAGTTCTTTACCTGTCATTTATTATCACCACCTATATTTATAATATTTCCTAATTTGATTATAAATATACAAAATGCAATGAATTTTAATACATAAAAATAAGATATATTTTTATATTTAATTAAAATATATCTTATTTATTTTTTATTATTTATATTTTTTAGAAATTTCCATAGTAACTATCTAATAATATTTGTTTTAATTCTTCTACAAGTGGAACTCTTGGATTAGCACCTGTACATTGATCTTCAAATGCTCTATCTGCTAACATATCCACTTTTGATAAAAATTCTTGTTCATTTATTCCTTGTTCTTTAAAAGATTGTGGTATTGATAAATCCGAATTTAATTTTTTTATTTCTTCTATTAAAGAATATACACCTTCTTCATTTGTATATGCTGGGAAGTTCATTCTTCTTGATAAATCTGCATATTTTTGGTCTGCAATAAAATACTCATATTTAGGGAATGATACAAATTTTGTAGGTTTTTGAGCATTATATTTTATAACATATGGAAGCAATATTGCATTGATTCTTCCATGTGGTAAGTGAAATTCTGCTCCTATTTTATGAGCAAGTGAATGATTTATTCCTAAAAATGCATTTGTAAATGCCATTCCTGCAATAGTACTTGCATTATGCATTTTTTCCCTTGCTAATTTGCTATCTCCGTTATTATATGCTTCTCTTAAGTTTTTAAATACTAATTCAACTGCTTTTTCTGCAAGTCCATCTGTATAATCTGATGCCATATTTGAAACATATGCTTCTATTGCATGTGTTAATACATCCATTCCAGTATCTGCTGTTATTTTTTGTGGCAGACTCATTACTAAATCTGGATCTATAATTGCAACATTTGGTGTTAATTCATAATCGGCTAATGGATATTTTTTATTAATAGTTTTATCTGATATAACTGCAAATGATGTTACTTCTGATCCTGTTCCAGATGTTGTAGGTATTGCTACCATTTGACACTTTTTACCTAGTGTTGGAAATTTATAGGTACGTTTTCTTATATCCATAAATTTAAGTTTTAATCCTTCTACATCAGCATCTGGATGTTCATAAAACAACCACATTCCTTTTGCTGCATCAATTGGGCTTCCTCCACCAAGAGCAATAATAACATCTGGTTTAAACTCCTCCATCATTTCTACTCCTTTTTTTATTGTTTCGAAAGATGGATCTGATTCTACATCTGAGAAAATTTCTGAATGTACATATTCACTTCTTTTTCTTAAATGATATAATATTTTATCTACATAACCAAATTTTACCATAGATTCATCTGTTACTATAAATGCTCTTGTTATATTTGGCATTTTTTCTAAATAACCAATTGACCCTGCTTCAAAATATATTTTATTTGGTACTTTAAACCATTGCATATTAACTCTCCTTTTCGCTACTTTTTTAATATTTATTAAATTAGCACTTGATACATTTGCTGTTGTTGAATTTCCTCCAAATGTACCACATCCAAGTGTTAATGATGGCATGTTTGTATTATATATGTCACCTATTGCTCCATGAGTTGATGGAGAATTTACAATAATTCTTCCTACCTTTACTTTTTGTGAAAATTTTAAAATTGTTTCTTCATCCTCTGAGTGAATAACTGCAGAATGTCCAAGCCCACCAAATTCAATTAATTTCTCAGCTAACTCAATTCCCTCATCAGCATCTTCTACAATATAATATGCTAAAACTGGACTTAATTTTTCTTTTGAAAATGGATATTCAATTCCTACTCCATTTTCGTGTAATACTATTACTTTAGTATCTTCTGGTATATCTATTCCTGCTCTTTTAGCTATATTATAAGGACTTTTGCCAACTATATCTGCATTTAAAGCACATCCTTTTTCTTCTATAAACATACTATTTCTTAATGTTTTTGTTTGTTCATCACTAAAGAAATAACATCCCGCTTCTTTCATTAATTTTTCAAATTCTTCATGAATTTCTTTATCCACAATTACAGATTGCTCTGATGCACAAATCATTCCGTTATCAAAAGATTTTGACATTACTAAATCATTAACTGATGTTTTTAATTTTGCAGTCTTATCTATATAACAAGGAACATTTCCAGGTCCTACTCCTAATGCTGGCTTTCCGCAAGAATATGCTGCCTTTACCATTCCTGTACCACCTGTTGCTAATATTAAATTGACTTTTGGATGATTCATAAGTGTTGATGTTGCTAATATTGAAGGTTCTTCTATCCATAAAATACAATTTTCTGGTGCACCTGCTTTTATAGCTGAATCTCTTAGAACTTTTGCTGCTTCTACACTACACTTTTGTGCAGATGGATGAAATCCAAAAATTATAACATTTCTAGTTTTTGCTGATATTATCGATTTGAACATTGTTGTTGAAGTTGGATTAGTAACAGGCGTTACTCCTGCTATTATTCCAATCGGTTCTGCAATTTCTACATATCCTTCTTCATCATTTTCATTAATAATTCCAACTGTTTTATCATATTTTATACTATGATAAATATATTCTGTTGAAAACATATTCTTTGTTATTTTATCTTCATATATACCACGTCCTGTTTCCTCTACTGCAAGTTTTGCAAGTTCCATATGATGTTCTAATCCTGCCATAGACATGGCTTTTACTATATTATCTATTTGTTCTTGATTTAATTTCATATATTCTTTAGAAGCTATTTCTGCTTTTTCTACTAATTCATCTATCATTGATTTTACTTTAGCTTGTTCTTCCTCTGTTTTTTCTGACATTTTATATCTCCTCTCTTTTGTTTAACATCTTACTTAAGATTCTATTATATTATATATTAACAGTGAAAAAAGTCAACTATATTTTATAGTCATTTTTCTTAATTTTTCTTTATTCTACAACATTTTTTCCAAATTCATTTTTAAATTTTCTAATGCAATTTTTCTACTACTTATTTTATTTTTTTCCTCGTCAGTTAACTCTGCTAATGTTCTTCCATCTTTCAATTCAAAAATTTCATCAAATCCAAATCCATTTGTTCCTCTTTTTTCTTTTGAAATATATCCTTCTAATGTTCCTCTTGATGTTATTATATTTCCCATTCTTTCATCAAAATATGTAATAACAGTAATAAATAATGCTTTTCTATTTGTTTTTCCTTTTAATCTTTTAATTAAGTCATTATTTCTATCCTCTTGAGTTGCATTTTCTCCTAAAAATCTAGCTGTATTTACTCCAGGAAATCCTTTTAATTGTTCTATACATAAACCACTATCGTCTGCTATACAAGGCATTTGCAATATTTTTGATATTTCTTTTGCTTTTTTCAAACTGTTTTCTTCAAATGTTTTTCCATCTTCATTTATTTCTACATTACAATTTAAATCTTTTAATGTGAAAAATTCATAATCTTTTAATATTTCCTTAATTTCTTTTAACTTTCCAATATTATTTGTTGCTATAACAATTTTATTTTTTTGTTTTCCCATCTTATTTATTTTGCTCCTATTTTTTATTTTTATTATACCATATTATTTTATTGTTTTAATTAATTATTTTTTGTAGTTTATACTTTATTTTCTTTGAAATATATAGTATAATAACTTCATTATTATATTATAAAAAATGACATGAGAAAGGATGATAAGAAATGGCTTACAATTTTACTGAAATTGAAAAAAAATGGCAAAACAAATGGTATAGTGAAGGCACTTTTAATGCTCAAGACGACCATTCAAAGGAAAAATGGTATGGACTAATTGAATTTCCATATCCTTCTGGTCAAGGACTCCATGTTGGACATCCTAGGAGTTATACAGCATTAGATATTATTGCTAGAAAGAAAAGAATGCAAGGTTATAATGTCTTATATCCAATTGGTTTTGATGCATTTGGACTTCCTGCTGAAAATTATGCAATTAAAAATCACGTTCATCCAAAAATTACAACTCAAAAAAACATTGCTCATTTTACAGAGCAATTGAAAGCTTTAGGTTTTTCTTTTGATTGGTCTAGAGTTGTTGATACTACAGATCCAAATTATTATAAATGGACACAATGGATTTTTATCCAATTATATAAACATGGACTTGCTTATAAAACAACTATGCCTATTAATTTTTGCACTGGCTGCAAAGTAGGTTTAGCAAATGAAGAAGTTGTAAATGGTGTTTGTGAAAGATGTGGTTCACCTGTTGTTCAAAAAGAAAAGAGTCAATGGATGCTTAAAATTACAGAATATGCTCAAAGATTAATAGACGACTTAGATGATGTTGACTTTTTAGAGAAAATTAAAATTCAACAAAAAAATTGGATTGGACGTAGTGAGGGTGCTGAAGTTAAGTTTAATATTGATGGTACTTCAGAAGAACTAATTGTTTATACAACAAGACCTGATACATTATTCGGAGCTACTTATATGGTTGTTGCTCCAGAACATTTAGTAATGGAAACTTTAAAAGATAAAATTACAAATATAGATGAAATTAAAGAATATCAAAAACAAGCTTCTTTAAAATCTGATTTTGAAAGAGCTGAACTTAATAAAGATAAAACTGGTGTTGAAATCAAAGGAATAAAAGCAGTAAATCCATTAACAGGATCTTTAATTCCTATTTGGGTTTCAGATTATGTTTTAAGTACTTATGGTACAGGTGCAATTATGGCTGTTCCTGCACATGATGATAGAGATTACGCTTTTACTAAAAAATTTAATTTACCAATGATTCAAGTCATAGAATCTAATGATGAAAGTTGTATCTGTAATATAGAAGAAGAACCTTTTACAGATGTTGCAACTGGTAAATTAATTAATTCTGGATTTTTAACAGGATTATCTGTAGAAGATGCAAAAAAATCCGTTATAAAACATTTAGAAGAAAATAATATTGGAACTAAAAAAATAAATTATAAATTACGTGATTGGGTATTTTCTAGACAACGTTATTGGGGTGAACCAATTCCAATGATTTATTGTGAAGATTGCGGATGGGTTACTGTTCCAGAAACAGAACTTCCTCTTGTTTTACCTGAAATTGAAGATTATGAACCAGGAGAAAACGGAGAATCTGCACTTGCAAAACATACAGAATGGATTAATACTAAATGTCCACATTGTGGAAAAGATGCAAAAAGAGAAACAGATACAATGCCTCAATGGGCTGGTTCATCTTGGTATTTCTTAAGATATATGGATCCACATAATAATGATGCTTTAGCATCTAAAGAATCATTAAATTATTGGGGACCTGTTGATTGGTATAATGGTGGTATGGAACATACTACACTTCATTTATTATATTCAAGATTCTGGCATAAATTCTTATACGATATTGGTGTAGTTTCTACAAAGGAACCTTATCAAAAACGTACATCACACGGTATGATTTTAGGTTCTAATGGTGAAAAAATGTCAAAATCAAAAGGAAATGTTATTAATCCAGATGATATAGTTAAAGATTTTGGAGCCGATACTTTCCGTGTATATGAAATGTTTATGGGCCCATTTGATCAGACAGCACCTTGGTCTATGGAAAGTATCCGTGGATGTGGAAAATTCTTAGAAAGAGTTTGGAATATGCAAGAATTTTTAGTAGATGGCGATTCATATTCATCAAAATTTGAAAAAATGATGCATAAAGCTATTAAAAAAGTAACTTCTGATATTGAAGAAATGAAATTTAATACATCAATTAGTACTTTTATGACTATGGTAAATGAATTCTATAAAGAAAAACAAATTAACAAAGCTGAATTTAAAACATTTATACAATTGTTAAACCCTTTTGCACCACATATGACTGAAGAATTAAATGAATTTTTAGGTAATAAAGAAACTATAGCAAATACTCCTTGGCCTACATTTGAAGAATCAAAAACTATAGATGATGAAATTGAGCTTCCTTTCCAATTTAATGGTAAGTTAAAAGCTACAATAATTATTCCTTTAAACTCTGATGAACAATCTGTAAAAGATATTGTACACAATAATGAAACAGTTTGTGGATTATTAGAAGGAAAAACTATTATAAAAGAAATTTATGTTAAAAATAAAATTTACAACATCGTTGTTAAATAATATATATATAAATTAAATTTAAAATTATATATAAATGCAATAAAAAATACAATTTAATTTTTATTAAATTGTATTTTTTATTAATTTTATTTTATAGTTATTTATACTTTATTGATATATGTAATTTAAAATTTGAGTTGTATAAATTGGTTCTTCTTCCTGTACGTTCTCTTTCTTAAATATAAATCCTAATAAGCTTGTTTTTTGTCTTTTTTCAATTTCTTTTTCTAGCTTTTCTTCATAATCGTATATCTTGTAATTTAATTCTCTAATTTCTCTATCTTTTTCTTGTAATTCTTTCAAATAATTATTTCTTTCTTCTAATAGTGTATTTATAGAATGTCTATTTTCTTTTTCATACATATGTACCATTTCTTCTTTTATTTCCATTAGTTTTTGTTCATTTTGTTGTTGCATATATTTTATTTTTTCTTCTAAGCTATTTTGTGCTTTCATTATTTTTTGCTCTGATTCTTTTTGTCCTATTAAAATATTATGTTCTACACTTGCACTAGAATTTAATAATGTTTCTTGTACATTTCTTTGTTCTTTAATTATTTCTGTTTTTATTTCAGATTGAGTTTTTTCTATTACACCTTGCGAATCTTGATTTGATTCATAAATTTTTTCGATTACTTTTGCTTGAGAATCTAATAATTTATTTTTAGCTTCCATTTGTGCATCTAACATTCTTTTTTCAGCTTCTAATTGAGCTTGTAAAAAGTTTGTTTTTAACACTTCATGTGATTCTTTTATATTTTTTTCTATATTTTCTTCTTGTTTTTTGTTTATATCTTTTATTAAAGTGGCTTGTTTTTTATTATTTTCTGCAACATTATCAAATATAAAATCTAGATTTTTAGAATTGATTTCTAATTTTTCTTGCATTTCTCCAAATTTTATAACCATCTTGCTTTCCATTTCATTATGTTCTTGTTTCTTCTTATTTACTATTCTATTTAAATTATAAATTTGTTTTGCTTTTTGTTTATTTACCGCATAATCATATGGGCATTCTTTTTGATCCACTAAAGTTTTCTTAGCAGATTCCAATAATTCTTTTACCTTTTCAGTTTGATTATTATACGCATCATTGATACTATAATTAATTTTTTCTTTATCAATATTTTTCATAATAACACCACCTATTCTTATTTTAGCACATTTCTTTGTTTTTTGCAACCATTTATGTAAATCTTTGTAACTAAAATGTAATATAAGTTTAATACATCTGTTATTCCATCTTGTTTTTATTTACATTATAATATTATATATATTAACAATATTAAGGAGATATTCTTTTACATGAGTATAGAAAATGATTTAAAAAAGGACGGAATTACAATTATTGAACCTTTAGATACACTTAGCATTACTTTAATTGCTAAGTTTGTTGCCGAGAAATTTATATCTTTCTTTCCTTTTTATCGTATGCAATATGATAATCTATTTGTAAAAGTATCTAGATTAAATATGTATATTGCAAATATGCCTGAAGGAATGTCTGAAGCTAATTACTTTTATAAAAATGAATCAATTTATTTTAAAAGTGGATTAAGTATGGATGAGATGAAAGAACTTACAATTCATGAGTTCATTCACCATTTTCAAGAAATGAAGGATGAAAAAGGTGTATTATATAGATTAGGATTATGTGATTTTACAAAATTAAAAGTACATGGTATGGCATTAAACGAAGCATCTGTACAACTTATCTCTTCTAAAATATTGAAAAAGGAAGAAGATACTGTAAAATATTATGGAATTGAATTTTCTACTATCAGCCCATATTATTATCCTTTACTATGTAATTTAATAAATCAAATGGCATATATTGCAGGCTATAATATATTGTTTGATAGTACATTATACAGTAATGATAAATTTAAAAATTGTTTCAAAAAATTATGTGGAGAAAAGACTCTTTCAGAAATAGAAAAGAATTTTGATAAAATTTTAAAGGCAGAAGAACAAATTATAATATGTACTTCTAATTTAAAAGAAAATGAATTAAATGAGAATGAAATTGCAAAAGCATCATTTAAAATTGGTAATTGTAAAAAAATAATTCAAGATACTTTTATAAAAACACAAAATATGATTTTAACTTCATATTTTAACTCTACATTAAATAATTTATATTCTGTTCAAGATATTGAAGATTATAGAAGAAAATTATATTGTTATAAAGATTTGTTAGGTACTACTGATAATTATACATATTTTAATGATTATTATATAAATCTTATGTCAAAATTAGATAATATTTATGAATCTATTAATGGTGATGGAGTTACTTCTCTTGTTATTTATAAAAGAAGTATTTGGCAAATATTTACTTCAAAATTAATTAAATTATTTGGAAAAAACGTAGAAGTAGAAAATATTCTACAATAAAATATAATAAAAAAAGAGAAATTTTAAATTAATAATAAATTTTCTCTTTTTCTTTTTTATTATATTATCTTTTTTCTACATAATTTCTTATTGCATCTGCTGCAAGTTTTCCTGCTCTTGCTGCCCATGCTAAAGTTGCTTTTGTTCCAATAATATCTCCTCCTGCAAAAATTCCATGTTCTGATGTCATATAATTTTTATCAACTTTTATATAACCTTTTTCAGTATATTCTAAATTTAATTTATTTATTAATTCTTTATCCGGTATAGATCCTATTGCCATTACTACATAGTCCACATCCATTTCATAATTACTTCCTTCTACATTTATAGGACTTAATCTTAATTCATTCTCTTTTTGAATCAATTCTGTTTTTATACATTCAATTGATTTAACTTTTTTCAAATCTTTACTTTCTATTATTTTTAATATATTAGTTTTAAATAAAAATTTTATTCCATCCTTTTTTGCATCTTCAATTTCTTTTTTCTCTGCTGGCATTTCTTCTTCTGATCTACGATATATTATAAAAACATCTTTGGCACCTAATTTTTTTATAGTTCTTGAAGCATCTATTGCTACATTTCCACCACCGACAACTGCTACTTTCTTGTTTTTATAATCAGGATGTATATTATTTTCTAATAATTGATTCGCACCATATACTCCTTTTAGATTTTCTCCGTCTACATGCATTTTCATTGGAACATTACTTCCTATTGCTAAATATATAGCATCATATTTCTCTTTTAATTGTTCCAAGGTAAAGTGTATTCCTAATTTTTTATTATATTTTACTTCTATTCCTAAATTTATTATTTTTTGTATAGTTTTATCTAAAATTAAACTATCTAATCTAAATTCTGGTATTCCATGTGATAATATTCCACCTAATTTATCATATTTTTCATATATTGTAACATTATAACCTTTTCTTGCTAAAAATGCTGCACACGTTAATCCAGAAGGTCCACCTCCTACAATTGCTATTTTATACTTGTTTTTAGAATATTTTTCTTCATCATATTCATAACCGTTCTCTAATGCTAATCTCCCAACATATGCTTCTATTTCTCCAATAGATGTAGGTTTTCCTTTATATCTTTTTATGCAATTACCTTCACACTGAGTTGTATGTGGGCAAATTAATCCACATATAGGCTGTAATACTGTAGTTTTACTTAAAATATGATATGCTTCTTCATATTTTTGTTCTTTTACATATTTTATAAAACTTGGTATATCATTTTCTAAAGGACATCCTTTTTGACATGGCTTTGTATTACAATTCAAACAATATTCTGCTTTTTCTAATATTTCTTTATTCATTTTTACCTCTTATTTTATTTATTATATTATATAGAAGTTTAATTATTATTAAAATAATTGTAACAATTAATGCGGGTATAATTTTTTCTATAGCAAAATTTGCTATGATTGAAAGAGTATTTGATACAAACATTTTTATTGCAACAAGTATAAAAAATGCAATTATAAAAAGTATTAATGTTATTATATTAATTTTATTGTCTATTTTTTTATTTTTATAAAGTCTTCCTAAAATTCCAAATATAAATCCTATAAATACATATGCAAATAAAGTTGTAAAAAATGAGATTGTATCTGATATATTCCTAATTGAAAATATATTATTAAAAATATCTAATCTTGCATTTCCCAAATAAGTATTGCTATAATTAAACAATGTTCCTATATAAAATGGTATGATTTCAATTAAACTAAATGTAAATAATGTTTTTCTTTTATATCCCCAAATAAAATTACAGAAGAATAATATTGCTATTATCATATATAAATAATTTTTTTCTCCATAATTTGCTGATATCATTGGTATCATAATGAAAGCTATACAATATGCTATAATTGAAAATATTATAAAAATTACATTTTTCAATTTTTTATTAATTTTTTCGTATTTACCAATTAATACATATAATGTTGATGTAAATAGTATTACAAAACTAATTAGTATTATTAAGTTACATACTTTTTTTAAGTCTATCTTTGTATTATCAAATTTTATATGAAAATACTCGTTTAAATATTTGTTTTCATTAACTGATTTTGTTAAATAGTTTCCTTCTTCAACATAATGTATAATATATCTAGAATTTTTTTCTTTTTCAGTATCTTTTATAATAAATTTTATAGAATAATCATTTTGTTTTGGCATATCATTATTTATTAAATATTCCTTAAAATCTATACTATTATTAGGAGATATTATTGCAAGTTCTTTATTTTTAGTTAGATTATATATTGTTACAAATTCTACAATAAATATAACTATCATAACTATTGGTATTATTATGTATTTTATTTTATTTTTCATAATTATTCCTTCTTATATTACTTAGATTTCTTCAAGTCTTCTTTTTACTTCTTTTAAGTCTTTCCAAAACTGTATTTTTTTATTTTCGTCTCTTAATAATGCTGCTGGATGCCATGTTGGCATATAATATATTTGTTTTTTTTCTACCCACTTACCTCTACATGCTGTAATTGAATATTTACTTCCTAATATATTCTTAAGCGCAGTACTTCCTAATAAAACAATTATTTTGGGCTTTACTAACATTACTTGATTACGTAAATAATTAATACATACTTCAGATTCATCTTGCTCTGGAACTCTATTAGATAGTGGTCTACATTTTACAACATTAGCAATATAAAGCTCTTCTCTTTTTATTCCTAATCCTTCTAATGCTTTATTCATTAATTGTCCTGCTTTTCCTACAAATGGAGTTCCTTCCTTATCTTCATCCGCTCCAGGTCCTTCACCAATAAACATTATTTTAGCTTGTTTATTTCCTACTCCAAATACAATATTATTTCTATTTTGATATAATTTGCATTTGTTACAATTAATAATTGATTTTTCTAAATCTTCCCAATTATCGTACATCTTTTCTCCTTATTCTACTACTCTATATAATCTTCTACTACTTCAATCATATTTTCTTTACTTGTATCTATTTTAGCTTTTGTGCCTATTGGTATTATTTGTTTTTTTTCTGTATGTCCAAAATTATTTGATTTTATTATTGGAAAATCATATTCTCCATCCAATGTATCTAGTAATATTTTTTCTAAAGCAATACTACCCTCATAATTTCCTACCCAAATTCCCTTTATTACATCAAATACATTGTTTTGTTTCATATTATACAGATGATTACTAACTAATTCTGGATAACTCTCTAAACTTAATTCTTCTATGAATAATATTTTATTATCAAAATTTAATGAATATTTCTTTCCTGAGCACATCTCAGAAATCAAACTTAAGTTTCCTCCAATCAACTTACCTTCCGCAATTCCTGGTTTTATAACCTTAAATTCATCACCTTGTTCTTTAAGTTTCATATCTTTTTGAACAAATTTTTTAATAACTTGGTCATATCCATATGGTGTCTCCCAAGATGTTAGCGATTTAAAAGTTGGTCCACTAAATGTAATCAATCCTGTTTTCTCTGTTATAATATTTGTTAATGATGTTGAATCGCTAAATCCACATATTATTTTTGGATTACTTTTTATTAATTCATAATCTAAATATTCAAATGTAGAATTAGAATTTGCTCCACCACAAACACAAAATATTGCCTTTATCTCTGGGTCTTTAAACATTTCATTAATATCTTCAGCTTTTTGTTTTGCTGTTGCACCATAACCTAATGTATTTTCAAATACATATTTACCAAATTTTATTTCAAATCCTGAACTTTCCATCAATAATATTGAATTATTTACAGTCTCCAAACTTTCTTCTGTAATTGGACTGGATGGAGCTATAATTCCTATTTTGTCACCTTTTTCTAATTTTTTTGGTATCATTTATATTTTCCCTTCTATCTTGTTAAAAAATCTAATATATTCATTTCTGCTGTTGTATTAGACTTATATAATTCAGTATAACCACATTTTCTACAACTTACTGTTATAAATTTTTTATTTTGGATATCTAATATTTTTGAAAAACTTCCACCTGTTGCTTGAAATTGATCAGTTTCATATTCTTCACATCCACATTTTATACATTTATAGTTTGACATTTAATTTTCTCCTTTTTTATGCTTCTCTTTTCCAATAAAATAAATATTGTTGTGCTATTCCTGCTAGTTCACCAAATTTTTCATAAGCAATTTTTTCTATTTCTTCTTTTTTTACTTTTGCTTCTTCTGGATTATGAATATATAATTCATTCATTACTCTTCTTACCCATACATCAATTGGAAAGGCTTCCCATCTTTTTAATGTAGAAAATAGTAATATACAATCTGCAACTTTTGGTCCTACTCCTGGCAAAGTCAATAATATATTTCTTACTTTATTAAAGTCTTTTTCTTTTTTTAATTCTTGTAAATCGACCTTTTTTTCTTTTATTAATTTAGTAGTTTCATAAACTCTTACATCTCTAAATCCAAGTCCTAATTCTCTTAAATCTTTTACACTTGCCCTACTTAATTCGTCTACACTTGGAAAAGTATAATAACTTTTATTCTGAAATATAATTTCGTTTCCATACTTTTTACTTAATTTCTCTATAATTCCTTTTATTCTTGGAATATTGTTATTAGCTGATATGATAAATGAAATAATTGTCTCCCATAATTCTTGATTCAATATTCTTATTCCTTTTCCATATTTAATACTCATTTTCATATTATCATCAATTTTTGATAATTGGCTTTTAATTTTTTTATAATCTCTATTTAAATCAAAATATTGTTTTACTACATCTTCTATATTTTTTATGCATATTCCATTTATTATTATTTTATTATCTTCTTTTTTCACCTTTAATACATTGTTTCCAAATATTCCTATATAACTTCCATCTTCTTGTTTGTTCCACCTAAAGCACTGTCCGCACTCAAATATATCTTTTGGTTCAAATGTATCACAGTTTTCTATAATATATGTTTGTTCTTTCACTTTTTCATCACCACTTTTATCTATATTATCATATATATTTAGCTTTTTCAAGAATAATTAAAAGTAGGATAGTTTTTCCATATTAATAAATATATGTTTCTATCCTACTCTTATTCTATTATATTAATCCTATAATTGCTGTATTTCTTCCTGATTTTTCTTTTTCTGCCCTATAAGAATGTATCTGTTCTTTATTACATACAGTACAAATATTACTAATTATTATATTTTCTGGATTTATTCCTATTTGCTCTAGTAATTTCTTGTTTATAATTGTAGTATCTATAAAATATTTTTTTTCATTTTCTTTTATTATAGGCTTACTAATAAATAGTTCTTCATCTACGCTATTTGAAAATGTTTTTTTAAATATCTCTTTTACATCTTCTCCTACTTCAAAATGACATTTTTCAATACATGGACCTATACAACAAATTATATCTTCTTTATTGCATCCATACTCTTCTATCATTTTTATTAATCCTTTTTGCCCAATTTTTTGTATTGTTCCTCTCCATCCAGAATGTATATTTCCAATTACATTTTTAATAGGATCATAAAATAAAATTGGAGTGCAATCTGCAAATCTCAATGATAGAGAAATTCCTTTTTTATCTGTAATAAGTCCATCTATATTAGTGAATCTTTCTTTATTATTATTTACTTTTTCTATAATATCACTATGTGCTTGATAATCAATTTTTGTAAATTTTTCATAATTAAGATTTAATGATTTATATAAAGAACTATAATTGTCACTTTGTACTTCTTTATAATCTTGATTATTACCTTTTAATGTATAGCAATGATTTATTTTATCTTTATATTCTAATAATCTTTTGAACTGTAGGTATTCAATATTTCCATCTTTTATATGTATCATTTGTTCATTAGATAAATCCTTCATTTTATTGTTTGTCCTCTCTTATTTTATTTAAGATTACATCCTTACTGTCATTTTCAATATAATTGAATTTTTCGCAATTTTCTTTAAAATTACATACTCCATTATAATTGCAATAATCACATGCCGTCTTTTTGTTTTTCCTTTGATAATATGGTTTTATTGAAATATTTCCATTTAATATTTCTTTTGAAATATCTTTAATAATTTTATTAGTATATTTCATCAAATCTTTAAACTGTTCATCACTTACAGTATTAGATTTTGAAGCACTTATATTTCCTTCTTTATCTAAATATGCTGGAATGATACTTGAAGCTCCTGAATTTAAACTTTTATCCATCATTTTTATTATTTGAACATCACCTAATATCAACCCATTCATTTTAAACTTTTTCTTCATTTCTTCTTCTATTTCTTCTTTTGTCATTGGTTTATTAGATTTTAATATTGGATCAATTAAATTATAATACAAAACTCCTGCTGGCATTACTTCTTCTATTTTACATGTTGCATCTAAATATGTTAATAATTGAATTTGTAATCCTGCAACAAATTCATTTAAATCTATGTTTTTTACTGATGATTTATAATCTATAATTCTAATATATTTTCCGTTTGTAGTTTTAGCGATATCTATTCTATCTATTTTTTCTGTTATTTCAACTTTTTTTCCATTCTCCAAATCTAAAATAATTGGTTTGTATTCTTTTCCAGACTTAAATTCTAATTCGTTTGCCATTACTCTAAAATCGCTATTTTTAAGTCCTTCAATCAGATATTTCATTGATTGTAGTACTACTCTTTTTAATTTTATAGTTAATGCTTTAAATTTATCACTACTTGTGAAAATATAATATTTAGAAATGCCTAATTTATTATTTATTATTTCTTCAATTATTTCTTTAATCTGTTTCTCTTCTAATTGTTTTACTTCTAGTTGTCTTTGTCTTATGATATGAAAGAACTCATCAATAGTTTCATGCATGAATGTTCCTGTATCTATCGATTTTATTTTATATTCTTCTTGTTCTTTTAATTTTAATCCATATTTTAAATAATAAGAAAATGGACAATTTTTATATTGTTCTAACTTTGAAATACTAGTTTGTAATACATTTCCATATAATCTTTGAATATTATTTATATTAATTTTTTCAGGTTGATTATTATATCCTAATGCTTTTTTAGCTTGAAATAACTTAGATTTCCACTCTTCGTTTTCTTCATAATATTTTTCGATTGTATCCCAAATATTATCAACTTTTTCTCCGTCTTTTTTTCTTCTCATGTTGTTAATTAGTTCATTAAAAGTATCTATTGGAGTTATTATCTCAAAATCTTGATTTTGTAGTATATCACTTTTTTCTTTTAAGTTAGGAAATATCTTCTTTAATTTTGTTATATATATAGATGGTCTTAATGTTTTTGATTCACTATCTGAAGAACAATATGAAATATATAATCTTTCTTCTGCTGTTGTAAATGCTTTGTAAATTGAAAAATTTTCTTCATATAAATTTTCTAATGTTCCTTTTGCAAGTTCTATATTATTGTTTTTTAATTCTTCTCTATCTTTATCATTTAAAAATCCTTCTTGTTTTCTTATTCCAGGAAATACTCCGTCATTTACTCCTAATATAAAAACTGCTTTTACTTTATGACTTCTTGTTCTATCAACATCTCCTACTATTATTTGATCTTGTTGAAGTGGTATTTCTCCCAATCCACTTTCGCCAAGCCCCACTTTTAACAATTCTCTATATGTTGAGAAAGTAGTTTTTTTATCTTCAAATAATGTATTCATTTCATCTAATACTTCAATTACCGTATCCCATGCTAATTTTTGTTCTTTTGAAAGTTCTAATTTACCTTGTTCTTCTAATTTGTTCTGTTTAATTTTAATTTCTTCTTGAATATTATTTTCTATTAAAAATTCATATAATGCTTTATTCATTCCTCTTATTGTTTTTATTTCACTAAATTTTTCTTTAAGATTTATTAATGGCATTATATTTATCTTTCTAATTTCATTCATTCTCTCTAATTTTTCTTTATAACTCTTATCATTTTCTATGAAGTTCCAATCTTGTTTATACCATTTTGATCCTTTTATTCCCCATTTTCTTGTAAAGTTTTCAAATTCATATATTTCTTTTTCATCTATATTAATAAATCCTGATTTTATATATTGTATTACCGCTTCATATGACCAATTACTTGTATAAATTTCTAATAATGAAAGTATGTATTTTGCAAATACATTTTGATTTAATTGTTTCTTTTCATCAATAAATGCAGGTATTTGATATGAATTAAATATTGCTTTGCATAAACTTCCATATGTATCTAATTGTTTCGAAATGATAACTATATCTTTATATCTATAATTGTTGTTTTTTACTAATTTTACTATTTCTCTTGCAGTATTTTCTACTTCAGCATATGGATTATTTGCTAAAAATATTGATATATTATTTTCATTATAATTTTCTTCTTTATACTCTTTATATGGGATTTCTTCTATATTTTTTTCTAGATGTCTTAATTGTTCATTTTTAAACCTATATGATTTATTTAAGAATATAGTTTTATCACAATCTATTTTTTCTTTTTTTGCTATATATAAAAGTTTATCTGCTGTTTGTTTATTAGAATAAAATAAATCTTTGCACATATCAAATTTCGTGTCTAAATTATCCGTTGTAATAGTAATATTTACTTTGTATGCGATTTTTAATAATTTCTCAATTATCTTATATTCTTGTTTAGTAAATCCTGTAAATTCATCTATATAAAATATCGCATCTTGATACATATTTGTTTGATCTAATTGATTTGCAAGAATTTCTAATCTATCATTTTCTTCAATATATTTTCCTGATAATATTTCTTCATATTTTTGGTATATATTTGTAATATCTTTAAGTTTTCTTTCTAAATATGGATTTCCTATTTTATCTGTAATACTATTTAAATTTTCTAATGTAACTTGATGTTTTTTTAGTTCAGTTAATATAGTATCTACTAATTCTACATTTTGTTTAGATTTTCCTAAGAAATTAAGGTTTTCTTTTTGATTTTCAAGTATATCGTAAATTACCATTGCTTTTCCAGGCTTTGAAAGAGTAGGTTTTGTTATTCCTCCTACTTCATTTAATACACGATAAGACATACGTGCAAATGTTAATACTTCTGCTTGTAAAACACTTCCTCTATCTATTTTGTTTAATAATTTTTGTTCTGCTGTGAAAGAATATTGTTCAGGTGTTATAATATAAATTTTTCTTTTACCTTGTAATTCTTTTTTTATTTCTTCTAAACAAAAATCACTTTTACCTGTTCCTGCTCTACCACAAATTAACCTTAAACTCATTTTTTTCTCCTTATATTCTTATGCTTATTCTAACATATATTATTATTGCTTTCAAGTATGAAATAAGTTAAAAACAGTCATAAATATAGCTTTTCTTAATATTATATGATATAATATTTATATGATAAGGAGGTAAAATACTATGACTTCAAAACAATCTTTATTTAATTTAATAAAAGAATTTATTTATTCACCTAAATTAAAAGACTTAAATGTATTTTCAAAGCAATATTTAAATTCTATTATACTTCCTCATTTTTCAAACATTAAAAATGAGGATAATTTTTCCTGTATCTGTATTGATTTTAATAAATTAAATGATATTAATAATCTATACGATTATAAAACAGGTGATAAAATAATACATTATTCTTTATCTCTTATTAAGTCTGTATTACCTTCAAATACAATTTGTGCAAGACTTGGAGGAGATGAATTTGTTTTTATAATAGATAATTGTTCTCCAAATAATATTGAAACTATTATAGAAAAAATGCATTCTGTTTTAGATAAACATGACAAAGAATTATTGTTTTCTACTATTAGTGCATATGGAGTTCACTGCAGTGAAAAAAATAGTATTTCAGAAATGATAGATAAAGCAGATTTTAAAATAACAGAACAAAAAAATAATTTTGTTAAAAGATCTTCTCATTCAGAATGGGGAATTTTAAAAAACAAATTAACACAAAATTTAACTTCATTTTTTAAAAGTTTACGCTTATATAAAGAACCTATTACAATTGACTTTTTAAAGAGTTTATATGTGCATGCAATTTCTTCTACTCATGATTTTTTAGAAAATGATTTTAAGCCAGTTACCTCTGAACTAAATGATTCTAACATTATTAATAATTTTTCAGAAGATGATTTAAATAAAATATATTCAATTTTCTCTAAAGATGATATTTCCTATAAAGATATAAATTCTGTTTCTGAAAATACTTATTCTTTATTATTATCAGACTTGACTCATGATAAAATAACAAATACTTTCTCTAGAAACTATTTTGTTAATTACCTTATAGATAATTTTAAAGATAAATATAAAATAAAATATTTTTCAACATCTTTCTTTAAATTATATAATAATATATTTTCACATAATGCAACAGATGTTAAAAATGCAACCATGATAAATGATCTTGTTTCTTATTTAGAAAATGATCTTAATATTCAATTTACAAAAGACATATTTTCTAAAAAAGAAGACATAAATTATTTTATATCATTAGGAGCAGGAGATTATATTCTTGCTTTACCAAGTGATTTTAATGTTGACAACAAAAAAATAAATAATTATATTGCATCTTCTAGACAAGATTCTTCAGAATTAGAAGATATGTTAAAATTAACTTGTAGCCAAGACTTTCATTCTGTAAATAATGAAAATTATGAGGATTTATTAGTTGATTTATCAAATGAATGTAAATATATTAAAGACAATTATAAACTTTCTATAATAGATAAACCAATTATCAAAAATTCATTATTTAATATAATTTATGACTCTATAGATTACTATAATAATAATATTGCTAATAGTAATACAATTAAGCAAAAATCCAAATTTATAAATTTATTGTCTGAAGTAATGATAGAAGTTTCTTCTGATTTAAATAAAAACTTGATTCAAAATAAGAAGAAAGAAAACGATTTTAATAAATAAAATAATAATGAATAGTATTAAAAAATACTATTCATTATTATTTTTAAATCCTTTTCCCCACGTTTCTCGTGCATTAGAAACAATTATAAATGCTTTATGATCTATTGACAATGCTATTTGTTTTATCTTTGCTATATCATTTCTTGAACCTACACATAATAACATCATTTTCTCTTGATTTGTATACATACCTTTTGCATAAATCCCTGTACTTCCTCTATCTATCTTATCTTCAATTTCTTTTGATATTTTCTCATATTTTTCAGAAATAATGAACATTATCTTCGTAAAGTTGACTCCTTCAAATATTATATCGATCATTTTTCCCATTAAATAAATAATAATTGCAGAATATAATCCTATCTCAATGTTTTTAAAGAATATAACATTTAGTGTAACTATAAGGATATCTATTATAATAATTAAACTACTAGTTTGATAATGTGGTTTATACGCTTTTATTAAGTATGTCAGTAAATCTGTGCCACCTGTTGATGACTCTGATTTTAAAACCATAGACATACCTATTCCCATGATTATTCCACCATAAATACTTGCTAAGAATCTATCCTCTATAAATATAGGCACTCGCTCTAGACAATTTATAAATATTGATAAAAAACCAGTACCTAATATTGATTTTACAAAAAACTTTTTTCCTAATTTAAAATAACTTAATATAAATAATGGTATATTTAATGTAAATATTACAGTTCCTAAAGGTATCTTTAATAGATAATAGGTTATTGTAGCTATTCCTGTAAATCCACCTGAAGATAATTGATTTGGAAGTAATAAAAAAGAAGTTCCACATGCCATAATAAAACAACCTATAATTAATATTATTAATTCATAAATATATTTTTTTATTGCTAACTTCTTTTTTGTTTTTATATAATCCATACAACATTTCTCCTTTGTATGAATTATTTACTATTTTCATTTTTCTATTCAGTCTTATTTTATTTGAAGACTCTTCCTTTTTTCTTCCAAAATATCATCATAAGTTTTTTCAATAGTAACTTCAAATTTACCATTTTTCATTCCATCAGTTGCTTTGACAATTATATCTACATCATAAAGATCTTTTAATTTTTTAACATTTTCCTTTTTATGTCCAATAATATTATTTATATCTTCAGAATTTGCTTTTATTTCAACTGTCTTTACTTTAGTATTAATTTTCTTTATTTCAGATACAATAGCACTATACCAAAGTCTTCCTTCGACTAATTGCCTGAATGCTGGATGATATGGCCCTGCTATTACTTGACTATTTTCACTTTTTGGATCACATATTTCATCTGTGCTTTGAAGTCCTATTCTAATAATCTTTACTTTACTTTTATTAAATAAATCAGCTACTTCTTTACATCTTTCTACTGCTTGTGTTACTGTTAATGGTTCATATTCTCCATTATTGTAATCTTCTTCTAATTGAGTACCTTTTATTACTAATACTGGATAAATTCTAACTATTTTAGGCTTTAATCTTATTAAATCTCTTGCTGTATTAATTTCATCAATTGCTGTACTTTCAGGAAGTCCTACCATCATTTGATGTCCTAATGTAAATCCATAAAATCTAATTAACTTAGAAGCTTTTTTTACATCTTGGAAAGTATGTCCTCTTTTTGCTTTTTCTAAGATATAATTATTAGTTGATTGTACTCCTAATTCTATTGTTTTTACTTTATATTTTTTTAGCATTTTTAGAATATTTCTGTCAATATAATCAGGTCTTGTAGAAATTCTAATACTGTCAACTTTTCCTTGCTTTACATATTCATATGCTGCACTTAATAATTCTTCTTGTTTTTCTACTTCTATTCCTGTAAAACTACCACCAAAAAATGCAACTTCTACAATACATTCTTTATCCTTAAAATTATTTAAATATTCCTCTATAGTTTCTTTTACTTCTTTCCCAGTTACTTGTTTTTGTTTTCCTGTTATTTTTGTTTGATTACAAAAAACGCATGCATTTGGGCATCCTAAGTGTGGTACAAAAATAGGTATTATATATTCCTTTTTCATCTATTTTTTCTCTCCTTTAATCATTTCTATTGTTTTTCTTGCTGCTTCCATTTCTGCAGCTTTTTTTGTTTTTCCTTCTCCTATAGCTAAAAACTTATTATCACACTTTACTTCTGCTGTAAATTTTTTATCATGATCAGGTCCTTCTTCTTTAATTATATTATATTGAATTTTTACATCTCCATTTTCTTGTAATATTTCTTGTAATACTGTTTTGTAATCTTTTTGACCCACATTCTTACTAGCTATTTCAGCTGCTTCTTTTAAATTATTTATTATAAATTTTTCTGCTTCTTCTAATCCACTGTCAAAATAGATTGCTGCAATTAATGCTTCGACGCTATCTGCCATAATTGCAGGTCTTGCTTCTTTATTACTTGATAATTCGCTTTTCCCTAAATATAAGAAATCACTAAAATTATGCATTTGTGCTACTTTATATAAACTTTTTTCACACACAATGTCTGCTCTAACTTTAGTCATTTCTCCTTCTGCCAAATTTGGAAAATTATTGTATAAATATTTACTAGAAATAAATTCTAAAATGCTATCTCCTAGAAATTCTAACTTTTCATTACTATTTATATGATTTTCAAATGCATATGAAGTATGTGTTAACGCATTTTTTAATAAAGATTTATTTTTAAATGTATAACCAATATTTTTTTCAAACTTTTCTATTTCCACTTTTTTCACCTCTTTTGTGATTAATTATGTTCTTATTATACACTATAACTTAAAAAAAAGAAAGGTCTTAACCTTTCATTTTTATTAATTTATAACTATGCCACATGTTCCTTTATGTAGTCAACTACATCTCCTACTGTAACTACCTTCTCAGCATCAGCGTCTGGTATTTCTATATCAAACTCTTCTTCTAATGCCATTACTAATTCAACTATATCTAGTGAATCTGCTCCTAAATCATCAATAAAAGATGCTTCCATAGTAACTGCTGTTTCTGCAACACCTAATTGTTCTACTATAATTCCTTTTACTTTTTCAAAAACTTCTTCTCCTGTCATTATTAATTACACCTCCTCTCAAGCATTTGTTGTTTTCTTAACAATAATACAAGATTGTATAATTGTCAAGCATTATTTTTCAAATTCCTCTATCATTTTTTCTACAGCCTTATTTTTTACAAATTGCTCTGCTTGTTTAATTGTAAACTCGAATACTCTTGCATCGCTACTTCCATGTGCTTTTACCACAGGTTTTTTTACTCCTAAAAATAAAGCTCCACCATATTCTTTATAATCCATTGCTTTTGATAATGCATTTATAGATGGCATTGCTGGAACAGCACCTAACATTGTAAATACATTTTTCTTTATACTTTCAGTTAAGGTTCTTTTTACTAATTTTCCTATACCTTCTACTGTTTTTAGGAATACATTTCCTGTATATCCATCTGCAACAAGTATATCTAATTTACCTGAAAAAGCATCTCTTCCTTCTACATTTCCTACGAAATTAATATTTAATTCCTCTGCTTTTTCTTTTAATAATTGATATGATTCTTTTACCAATTCGTTTCCTTTTGTTTCTTCTGTACCAATATTTAATAAACCTACAGTTGGATGTTCCATTCCAAATGTATTTTTATTATAAATAGTAGCCATTTGAGCAAATTGAAGTAAATTTATAGGTTTACAATTTGTATTTGATCCACAATCAATTAGCATAAGTCTGCTTTTATATGATGGTAATATCCCTGCTAACGCTGGTCTATCTATCCCTTTAATTCTCCCTACAAGTAATGTTGCTCCTGTTAAAAGTGCTCCTGAATTTCCAGCAGATATAAATACATCTCCTTTTCCTTCATTTAATAAATTAAATCCTACTACCATTGAAGAATCTTTTTTACGTCTAATTGCTTGAGTTGGTATTTCGCACATTTCAATTGACTCTGCTGCATGATATATACTTAATTTTGGTGATATATCAGATATATTATCTTTACCATATATTTCTTTTATTCTTTTGTTAATTATATCTTTATTACCTATTAAACATACTTCTGCCTCTATTTGATTTATTGCTTTTACTGCACCTTTTATATTTGCATCTGGAGCATTATCTCCTCCCATTGCATCTAATAGTATTACCATTTTTATAGTCCTCTCTTTATTCATATATATATTTCTATTTTTACATTTTATAACTTATATTTATTAAAGTCAATTAAACACTATTATTTTATATGTTATTTTTAAAAATTGCAATTTTTTTGACCAATTAGTCTATATTTATTGTTTATTTTGATATAAAAATATCACTAAAATATTGATATTTTAGTGATATTTTATTTTTCATATATTTAACGAAAACTAAGCTAATTCTACAATAGCTCCTGCTTCTGAGAATTTTGCTTTTAATTCTTCAGCTTCTTCTTTAGAAGCTCCTTCTTTAATTGTTTTTGGTGCTCCGTCTACTAATTCTTTAGCTTCTTTTAATCCTAATCCTGTAGCGTCTCTAACTACTTTGATTACTTGGATTTTATTTGATCCAGCATCTTTTAATATAACATCAAAAGATGTTTTTTCTTCAGCAGCTGCTGCTGCTCCTCCAGCTGCTGGTGCAGCTACTGCTACTGCAGAAACTCCGTATTTTTCTTCAATTGCTTTTACTAATTCAGCAAGTTCAGCTACTTTTAAGCTGTCAATTTTTTCAAATAATTCTTCTATCATTTTTATTTCCTCCTAATTTCTTTGTGATATAAGTTCACTACTCTAATTTTTTTTAAGCGTTTGCTTCTTTTTGAATTCTTACTTGATCAAGTCCAACTGCTAATTTTGAAATATTTCCAAGTAAAGCACCTGCAAGCATACCAAGTAATTCTTGTCTTGATGGTAATTTTGCTAAAGTAATTAAATCTTCAGCTGACATTAATTTGCCTTCTATAATACCACCTTTAATTTTGTAATATTCATTCTTTTTAGAGAATTGATATATTGCTTTTAATGGATCCAAATAATCTTCTTCTGATATAATCATTGCTGTAGGGCCTTCTAATACAGAGTCTAACCCATTTTCTCCATTTTTGTCTAATGCTCTTTTTATAATGTTATTTTTAATAACTTTATATTCTGATTTTGTATCTCTTAATGTATTTCTTAATCCTGTAACATCTTCTACAGAAATTCCTCTATAGTCTGTTAAAAGTACTAATTTAGCTCCTTTTACTTTTTCAGCTAAAACTTTTACTTCTTCTTCTTTTTGTTTTAATATGTTTTCACTTGCCATTTTCTTTTTTTCACCTCCTAGAATATTTAATCTTCGTCTATATTACTATTAAAAAATAGTTTCTAGTAACTTAAAAGTCCAATCCTATAGCCTAAGGCATATAAAGATTGGACTTTTATCTCTTCTTTATTTGCCTAGGTAGGTCTTATTTTATGCCTACTTTCTTTGGCTACTATAATTATTTTTGATCAATATACATTCCAGGTCCCATTGTTGTAGAAATAGCAACACTTTTAATGTATTGTCCTTTTGCTGCTGCTGGTTTTGCTTTAATAATTGCATTCATAATTACATCATAATTTTCAATTAATTTTTCTGTTCCAAATGATACCTTTCCAAAACCTAAATGGATAATATTTGTTTTATCTAATCTGTATTCTACTTTACCAGATTTAATTTCGTTGATTGCTTTTGTAACATCCATTGTTACTGTTCCAGATTTAGGATTTGGCATTAATCCTTTTGGACCTAATACTTTACCTAATCTACCTACAACACCCATCATATCTGGAGTTGCTACGATTACATCATAGTCAAACCAATTCTCTTTTTCTATTTTTGGTATTAATTCTTCTGCTCCAACAAAGTCAGCTCCTGCTTTTTCAGCTTCTTCTGCTTTTGGTCCTTTAGCAAATACTAAAACTTTTAGTGTTTTACCTGTTCCATGAGGAAGTACTGTTGTACCTCTTACTTGTTGGTCAGCATGTTTTGAATCTACACCTAATTTAACATGTAATTCAACAGTTTCGTCGAATTTTGCTTTAGGCATTTTTTCAATAATGTCAAATGCTTCTTTTACTTCATAAAGTTTATTTTTTTCAACTAACTTATTGCATTCTGCTATTCTTTTTCCTTTACTCATTTTTTCCTCCTTTGGTATTAACGAAACAACTTGTTTCTCCCATTATTTAATTTTTTTAGTCAACAACTACTACGCCCATGCTTCTTGCAGTTCCTGCTACCATACTCATTGCAGATTCTAATGATGCTGCATTTAAGTCTGGCATTTTTTCTTTAGCAATTTCTTCTACTTGAGTCTTTGTAATAGTTCCAACTTTATCTCTATTAGGTTTTCCTGAACCTTTTTCAATTTTAATTGATTTTCTAATTAAAACTGCTACTGGTGGTACTTTTGTTATGAAATCAAAAGATTTATCTTTATATACTGTAATTACAACTGGGATTATCATTCCAGGTTGATTTGCAGTTCTATCGTTAAACTCTTTTACGAATTGCATAATATTTACACCACTTGATCCTAATGCTGGTCCTACTGGTGGAGCTGGAGTAGCTTTTCCTGCTTCTATTTGTAATTTTATTAAATTACTAATTTCCTTTTCTGCCATTTTATGTTTGCACCTCCTTTAGTTTTGATGTATATAACATCTAATAATTATAGATTTATTAATTTGGATTCAAAATATATTTTATTTTGTTTCCATTTTAAACAATTTTAGTTACTTGAGAAAAATCAACTTCTATTGGTGTTTCTCTACCAAACATAGAAACTAATACTTTAACTTTATGTTTGTCTTTGTTAATTTCTTGTACAGTTCCTATGAATCCATCAAAAGATCCTCCTGTAATTGATACAGAATCTCCTGTAGAATAATCTACATTAATATTTTGTATTTCAAATCCCATTTGTCTGATTTCTTCTTCAGTAAGTGCTATAGGATCAGTTCCTGAACCAACAAATCCAGTAACTCCCCTTGTATTTCTTACAATATACCATGTTGCTTCTGTTACAATCATTTTAACTAAAACATATCCAGGAAAAACTTTTTTTAGATTTGTTTTCTTCTTACCATCTTTAATTTCAATTTGTTCTTCCATTGGAACAACAATCTCAAAGAAATAATCTTCTAACTCTCTATTTTTTACTGTTTTTTCTAAATCAGTTTTTACTTTATTTTCATATCCAGAATAAGTATGTACTACATACCAACTAGGTTCTAAATTTTCATTTTCTTGAGACATGTAATAAGCCTCCTTTAATTATTAATTTACATTTTCTGAAGCTTGTACGTTTTCAGTTCTTACTTCATTTTCTGATTGTGTTGATATTTCATTTTTAGACTCTACTATTTCTTTTAATTTATCGATTCCATATGTATTCATTTTTTCAAATGCTACATCTAATACAAAAACGATAATAGCAGTGATCAACATTATTGTAATGACAGCAACTGTATTATTTACTAATTGCTTTGGTGTTGGCCAAATAACTTTTTTAAGTTCTGCTTTAAAATCTTTAAAAAAGTGTTTGTTTTCTTTTTTATTTTTTACTTCTTTTGGCATTTCTAATTCCCCCTCAAAAAGGTTATTTTGTTTCTTTATGTGTTGTACGTTTTTCGCAGTATTTGCAATATTTAACAATTTCTAATCTGTCTGTGTTGTTCTTTTTGTTTTTTTCTGTCATATAATTTCTTCTCTTACATTCTGTACATTCTAATGTAATTGGTTCTCTTGCTCCTTTTCCAGCCATTTTAAACACCTCCACTGTCTATTTTTTTATTTATTATAATGTTTAACTATATTTTAAAAAGCATATGCAATCCACATATGCTTTACTATTCTACCATACAGTTACACAAAAGTCAATATTTATAATGCATTTTTTACTATTTTTTATTCTTTTTTTCTACTGAAAAACCAAATTTTCCAATTTTTTTATCTAAGCTATAATATCCGCCATTTGCGTAAGCAATTAGATCACATTTACTAATATCAAATGCACCATTTTCATCAATATATTTTTCATCTGCATCAATTGATAAAACTTCTGCAATAAACATATGATGACTTCCAAGTTCTCTTATTTCTTTTACTTTACATTCAATAGATACTGGACTTTCCTTTATTAGTGGACATTTCACATGATTTGCTTGTTCTTTTGTTAATTTCATTTCACTAAATTTATCATAATCTTTTCCACTTCTTACTCCACACCAATCTGTCTGATACGTTAGTTTTTCATTAGTTAAGTTAATTACAAATTCCTTTGTGTTTTTGATTATTTCATATGAATATCTTTCTGGTCTAACAGATATATAACACATAGCAGGATTTGTATTTAAAATTCCTGTCCATGCAACTGTCATTATGTTTGATTTTTCCATATTACCACAAGATACCATTACAGCTGGTATCGGATATATAAAATTTCCTGACTTCCATTCTACTTTTGACATTTTATTTATCTCCTTTGATATTTTATATTACTATATTCATATTAATATAAAATATTCTTTATTAAATTATCTTTCTTGTTCTTCATCTAATAATTTTATTGCTTCTTCATATGTTTCTTCTGTTGTTCTACCATTTTTAAAATCTCTAATAATAAAATTTCTTATTTTATCTTTTGATGCATAATTACACATTGTCTTTACTGCTTTTACATATTCATTTTTTTTAGTTTTATCTTTTTTGTTTATAAGATTAATATTTTTGTTTTCTATTTCTACTTTTTTATCGCTTTTTGATAAATTTACATCTACTTTTATTCTATCTTTTAATGTTTTTACTTCTTGTTCAGTATCTACACTTTGCATAGCTTCATTATATAATTCTTGTGTTATTTTTTTATTTTCATAATCAATTTTGATTAATACTTTTAAATCTTCAATTTTTAAATCTTTTTTAAGTATTTTCATAGCTTTTAAATATTTCTCTCGATTTTCCATTTCTATCTCTCTTTCTTTTTTTATATTATAACACATTGAATATCAATAAACAATAATATTTTTTTAATATAAAAAGCTATAAATTAAAAATATATACTGTATATTCTTAATTTATAGCTTTATAAAAAATAAAAAATCTGGCGACAACCTATTTTCTCAGCAGGGTAACCCGCAAATATCTTCGGCATCTAAAGGCTTGACTTCTGTGTTCGGAATGGGAACAGGTATTACCCTTTAAATCATAATCACCAGAAAAGTATAATGTACTTTTCA